>NZ_RHIB01000003.1:314474-628948 GCF_003710255.1 Alteribacter keqinensis
ATGCGTTTGATTGTTCCTTCTTTATTCAAACCGTATTTAGAGAAGCAATAAATGTTTATTTGCCACGGATTAGCTACAAACAATGGGAGGTTGGAGAAACCATTCTGGAGGCCGGGACAGATATAGATTCTATTGAACTCGATCATCATATCAGGCCCGGAGATGTGCTCTACTTTTCTGGAACGTGGCAGGAAGGAATCTCTCATACCGCTATTTATCTTGGTGATGATCACATTGTCCATGCCACAGGAGAAGAAGGAGAAACGACCATTTCATATATGAATGAGTATTGGAAGGCGCATTTTACGGGAGTAAAGCGCTTTGATGATTTAACCATTCAATATGATAATGGAGCGGTATTTGAAGCTTATAACCTTCTTGGTACAGAATACAATCTCGGAGGCGCTTCGCCGGAACAAGGCTTTGACACGGGCGGTCTCGTCCAGTACGTCTATAAAAAAGGCCTGAATATCGATTTGCCGCGCTATGGAAACCAGCAATGGGAGGAAGGTACCGAAATATCTGCAGATGAAATTGAACGCGGAGACTTAATGTTCTTTGAAGGATCCAGCTTAATCCCTGCTGTATATATCGGCAACAATCAAATCATTGTCGCCACCCAGTCCTCTGGCGTAGCCATCGTAGATCTGACTACCAGTTCTTATTGGCCACCGCGGTATGTAGGGAGCAGGACTTATGAAAGACCTCAGGAAAAAAACATAGAGGCACAGCTTGCTGAAGATTACAATGGCGAAGGGTATGAAGGGACCTCTGCAGAATTTATTCAACACCTCTTTGAAGAAGGCTCTGGCATGACCTTACCTGCAACAATTGAAATGCTTCGCCAATATGGCGAAAAAATTCATATCGAAGAACTCGAGAGAGGGGACCTGCTGTTCTTTGCCGGGGAAGATGGAGGAGACGCTGCGGAGCTCGCTGCCCTTTATCTTGGAGAAGGCAGATTCGCAACCGTTATAGATGGAAAAGTTGACATCCGTGAAATGAATACAGATGAATATTGGATTAATCGATTATTAGAAGGAAGGCGAATTACAGAATAACCATTATGAGAAAGGGTTTCTGCCGAGAATGGGCAGAAGCCCTTTTGCCTGAGAACTGCCATACAAACGGCCCGGAGTTGCAGGATTAGGGGACAGCGGGCAGGCATTGAAGTGGGCGATATCCTTTTTCGCTTTTATTCTAATATATTATCTTTTTGTGAACCGTTAGTGATCTGATAGAAAAACATGGAGAGGCTTCTCACATAAATGTTAGAATGTTAACTATATATGATACGTGGTTAACATTTGATTGCGGGGTGTTTGTGATGACGGTTCGTACGCTTAGGGGGCATCATCTTCTGTGTGTGCACGGGTTTCAGGGGATGGGGTACAGTCCGGGTTTTGTGAAAAAGATGGAGACGATTGTGGAGGATATCCGTGATCCGGAGAAGGATTTCCCGATCCGGGTTGTGGTGGATCTGGATGATGCGTGTACGGCCTGTCCTCATAACGGCGGGTCTTTTTGTGCGGCAAGTGCGGGGTCTGATGCCCATGTGAAGGGATTGGATGAGCGGGCAATTGCGCATCTTAAGCTGGAGGACGGGAAGCTTTACCGGAAGAGCAAGCTCGTGGAGTGGACGGCGAGGACCCTTGAGCCGGAGGATCTGGACCAGATTTGTAAGGGTTGCAGCTGGCTTTCCTACGGGGTTTGCAAGGCCGGGATCCGGAAACTGAATGAGGAATGGAGAAGGTGATGATGATGGAGAAAATGACGTCGTTTGAAGAGGCGGAGGGTGTTGTGAGAGACGGGGATCCGGTGTTGGTGCTGGTCAAATCGCGGCGCTGTTCTGTGTGCGACGCGGTGGAGGTGCAGCTTCTTGAGTGGCACGAAAAGAACCGCCGTGTGAGGATCAGGAGCCTGCAGATGGAAGATGTGCCTGAGGCCGCCGGGCAGTGGACCGTGTTCGCAGCGCCGACGCTTGTTTTTTTCCATAATGGCAGTGAGGTCTGGCGGGGTTCGCGGTTTATCCGGTGGGAGGAACTGGATCGTGTGACTGAGTCTTTGGGCTTGGTTCGGGGGCCGGATATGGGGTATAATGGAGGCTAATTGTAAATGATCGGTGGAGATTGTATGAGAGTGTTGGAGGATGCGCGGGCGTTTGTGGACGTGTGTTACCGTGAGCTGGGTAAGGAGGAGAGTATTCCGGTGCGGCTTGAGGAAATTGAGCGGGAGGTCGCTGAGACGGGGACGTATGTCCAGACGGCTGAGGAGCTGTCGCATGGGGCGAAGATGGCGTGGCGGAACAGCAATAAGTGTATTGGGCGGTTGTTCTGGAGTATGCTTGATGTGTTTGATGCGCGGTCGTTGTCGGAGGAGGAGGCGGTGTTTCAGGCGCTGTGCCAGCATATTGAGTATGCGACGAATGGCGGTCGGATCCGGCCGACGATTACGATTTTTCCGGCGCGTCTGGCGGACGGGCGTGACCGGGTGCGGATTTGGAATCACCAGCTGATCCGGTATGCGGGTTATGAGACGGAGGATGGTGTTGTCGGGGATTCGTGGTCGGTGGCGTTTACGCGGGAGTGTGAGCGGCTTGGCTGGCGTGGTACGGGTACGGATTTTGATGTGCTGCCTCTTGTGATTCAGGTGGATGGTCGTGAGCCTGTGTGGTTTGAGATTCCCGGGGAACTGGTGCTGGAGGTCGAGGTGCGGCATCCGGAAGAGGCGGGTGTGGCGGAGCTTGGTGTCCGGTGGTACGGGGTGCCGATTATTTCGGATATGAAGCTTGAGGTTGGGGGTCTGGTGTATCCGGCGGCGCCGTTTAACGGGTGGTATATGGAGACGGAGATCGGGGCTCGGAATCTTGCAGATACGGACCGGTATGATTTGCTGCGGCGGGTGGCGGAGGTGTTTGGTCTGGATACGTCGCGGGTGTCTACGTTGTGGAAGGACCGGGCTTTGGTTGAGTTGAACCGGGCTGTGCTTCATTCGTTCAAGGCGGATGGGGTGAGTGTGGTGGATCATCATACGGCAGCCGAGCAGTTCCGGCAGTTTGAGAAGCGGGAAGAGGGCTGCGGACGTGAACTGACGGGGCGGTGGGACTGGCTGATTCCGCCGGTGTCACCGGCGACGACGCATATTTTTCACCGGGGTTATGAGGATAAGATCGTGGTGCCGAATTATTTTTATCAGGAGAAGCCTTACTGACGGCGGGGATGCCGTGGGAGGCTTTTTTGTTTTGTTTTTTCGTTGTTGGGGGCGGGGGAGGTTTGCAGAAATTGTGCGGGGTCTGTCCCCGTAACTTTTGGGTTTTGTGGTTGACTTTTAATGGTTTTTTTACAGGTGGATGGGGCTAGTCTGCGGGTTTTTGAGATGTGATTGTTTTAATTTCTGAGGGTTGGGGAAAAGTAGGATTAGCGACGTTCTTACATTTGCTTATGATCTTAGACGTATTCGCAGTTCTATACTTACAAAGGAGGACAATCACATGCTCTGGACTATTATTGGTATTTTAATTGTGCTTTGGTTATTCGGGTTTTTACTCGATGTAGCAGGCGGTATCATTCACGTGCTGCTTGTCATTGCCCTGGTCGTGTTCATCATCAATATGATACGCGGGCGTTAGTTAAGGTAAGTGGATTTTTGAAGAGTGGAATGTGTTTTGAAAGGGCCTCTCCGGTGATGGAGGGGTCTTTTTGTTGTGGTTTTTTGGGGCGGGGGCTGGAACTGCTAAACGTAAAAAGAGGGAGCAGAAGTGTAAAAAAGGGACGGTAATCCGTTAAATATCGCGCTTTTAGTGTAAAATGGCAGCGGCTATCCGTAGAATAGTGCGAAGGAAGTGTAGAAAAGAGGGCAGGGTGCCCCTATTTTCTCAGATGAAGTAAGGAGGGAACCGATAACTCGTTGAGCAAAAGCCATAAAACGATGAGCGGCTGCGGAGACAAGATCCTATGTCAGTGAATAGAGTATTGGGAGAATATTTTCTGGAGGGATCGTGATGGTTGGAAGACTGATCGGGCTGCTCATTTTGTTCTGGGCGGTGGCATTGCTGCTTAGTGTGATCGGCGGGTTTGTGCAGGTGCTCATCGTGCTCGGGCTGTTGTATTTTATTTTTAAATTTTTTGCTTATGCGGGGAAGTGACTGGTGTGCTGGGCTTTTGCTGGCGTAGAGACTGGGGATAGGGGACTTTTCTCAGGTGGGACAAGCTTTTTTGTTATTTGACACTAGTGGGAGAGTGAGATAATATATACCTATAGGGGTATGTGATGGCTACCAATTTTTTTGGTTTTCTTTATACCCCATGGGGTAATTAACAGTACAAGGGAGATTTGTTCAACAATTGCTCCTGCCTAAAATGAAGACTTACACAATTGTTCGGGGGACAGACCCCGAGGTGGTTCCGAGGAGGAAACGGTATGGGGGCGTGTTTTTGGGACGCTAGAAGATGAGAGTGGAAAGTGATTGGAATGATACCTTGGCGGGTATGGAACACCGTAGAAATTTCTAAAGGAGGCTGTTTTAGTGATGGATTTACGAGAGATCGAATTGACTACGTTTTCGAAGAAGCTGCTTAACCGTGATGAGATGGTGGTGCTGGATATCCGGGAACCGGATGCCGTGGAGGACTGGCATATTGAGGGTCCTTCGGTCGAGCTGATTAATGAACCTTATAAGCAGTTGAAGGAAGATGGCATTGACGATCTTCTCGAAAAGCTTCCAAAAGAGAAGCCGGTTGTTGTCGTTTGTGCGAAGGCAAAGTCTTCAAGAGTGATTGGTGAGAAGATTCATAATGTAGGTGAGCATGATGTTTATGTTCTGGAGGGCGGTATGGAAGGGTGGAGTGAGCACCTGGAGCCGGTGAAAATCGGTGACCTTCCAAGCGGGGGTACGATTTATCAGTTTCTCCGTCTTGGGAAAGGATGTCTGTCTTATTTAATTGAGTCCGACGGCTCTGCGGCGATTGTGGATGCGAACCGCATGACTGGCCATTATGAATCGTTTCTTGAAGAAAAAGGGCTCAAGCTTCGCAGTGTGATTGATACGCACCTGCACGCTGACCACATATCCGGCGGCCGTAAGCTGAGAGAGGCGATGGGAGCGGAGTACTGGCTGCCGCCGAAAGATGCGGAAGAGGTGACGTTTGAGTATGCTCCGCTGGAGGACGGAGCGGAAATCAAAGTCGGCACGACGCGGATTGTGATTGCTGCGACGTACTCGCCGGGGCATACGATCGGAAGTACGTCCCTCATTTTGGACGATACGTATTTATTGAGCGGTGATATTCTGTTTGTCGATTCCATCGGCCGGCCTGATCTTGCCGGCAAAGCGGAAGACTGGGTAGGGGATCTGCGGGAGACCCTGTACAGGCGTTATAAAGAGCTGAGTGGTGATCTTCAAGTGCTGCCTGCCCACTACGCGAAGCCGGAAGAAATTGACGAGGAGGGCCGCGTGATGGCGCGCTTGGATGAGCTGTATGAAAAGAACAGCGGGCTTCAGGTTGAAGAGGAGGAAGAGTTCAGGAAGATGGTTACAGAGAATCTTCCGCCCCAGCCGAATGATCATGACAAGATTCGGAAAACGAATATGGGGCAGCACGACCCAGATGAAGATGAACAGGCGGAGATGGAAGTCGGACCAAACAACTGCGCTGTTTCGTAGTATTGGTTTATAAAAAGAACAGGATTGAGGAGGCAAGGGGGATCACAGACAGAAAAACTCCTCTTGTCTCCCTCGTGGTGCCTTCATATATCAAAGGCGCTGCAAAATCCTGCTTATCATTGAAATTTACACAATTGTTCAGGGGACAGACCCCGGTTGAAAGGGGACCCTTTGGGAGGTGGGAAGTGTGAGAGAGTGGCTACCTATTTTGGGTGTGCTGAAGAGTTATGATTTGAGACAGGATTTACGGGGAGATTTGAATGCCGGCTTAATTGTGGCGATTATGCTGGTGCCTCAGGGGATGGCCTATGCCATGCTGGCGGGGCTTCCGCCGGTGATGGGGCTTTATGCGGCCACAGTGCCGATTTTGATTTATGCGTTGTTCGGGACGTCGCGCCAGCTTGCGGTCGGGCCGGTGGCGATGGTGTCGCTCCTGGTGTTTTCCGGTGTATCGGGATTTGCGGAGCCTGGGAGCCAGGAGTACATTTCACTTGTCCTTCTCCTTGCACTCATGGTTGGTGGGATTCAGCTGGCCATGGGCGTTTTGCGCCTTGGTGTCGTGACGAAGTTTATTTCTCACGGTGTGATATCAGGTTTTACGAGTGCGGCTGCTATTATTATCGGTTTTAGTCAAATGAAGCACCTGGTAGGGATCGACCTTGAGAGTTCAAAGAACGTCTTTCTCATCGTGGGGGAAATAAGTGCGAGAGCCGGTGAGATTCACTTGCCGACATTGGGAATCGGTGTGGGAAGTATCCTCGTCCTTATTTTCATGAAAAGGAGGGTGAAGAAAATACCGGGACCGCTTGCTGTTGTGGTACTGGGTATGCTTGCTGTTGTTTTGTTGAACCTTCATAACAACGGCGTGGCGATTATCAGAGACGTGCCTGCAGGACTGCCTGGACTGACGATTCCGGCGCTTGATCCGTCGCTGATTCTGGCTTTACTTCCGACGGCGATTACGATTTCCATCATCGGATTTGTGGAATCCTATGCTATGGCGAATGTGATTGCTTCTAAAGAGAAGTACCGTGTTCACGCGAACGGTGAGCTGAAAGGACTCGGGCTTTCCAACATCGGTGCGGCCTTTTTCTCCGGCTTTCCGGTAACGGGGGGATTTTCCCGGTCGGCGGTGAACTACGACGCCGGTGCCCGGACACCAGTGGCATCGATTATTACGGCGGCTTTGATTGTGATTGTGCTGCTCTTTTTCACGTCTTGGTTTTATTATCTGCCTCAGGCGGTGCTGGCTGCGATCATTCTCGTTGCGGTTTACAAGCTTATTGATGTGAAAGAAGCGGTTCACCTTTGGAAAGTGAAGCGGATTGACGGGGTCACTCTGGCCCTTACGTTTGCCGCGACGCTTATCCTTGGAATCGAGTGGGGGATCGCTGCGGGGATAGCCTTTTCACTTTTTGTTTTTATTTACCAGAGCAGCAAGCCCCACATTGCCGAGCTCGGCTACGTGGACGATCTGGGGCTGTATCGGAACGTGTCACGGTTTGATAAAGCTCGTACTTTTGCAAAAACCTTGATTTTAAGGATTGATTCGCCGCTTTATTTTGCTAATATGGAGTTTATAAAGGAATATCTGCACGACCAGATGGTCAGAAAGGCAGACCTGAAACACGTGATCCTTGATTTTTCCGGGGTGAACGATGTGGATGCCATTGCACTCGATGAACTGGAGGAGTGGATCCGCTCGGAGCGGGAGAACCACCAGGTGGAAACGACGCTGGTGAATGTGAAAGGTCCTGTTAGAGACCTTCTTGCAAAAGCGGGATGGGTTAACAAATTCGGCCCGGGCATCCAGTATCCGTCCATCGACCAGGCTTTGACCGGTCTTCAGGTAAATCAGCAGTAAAGCGACAGTGAAAGGGCTGATAAACGTGGAATTAAAAGATCTGAAACGTAAAAACATTGAATTTCAAGAGAAATGGCTGAAAGATGATCCTGAGTTTTTTGAACGCTTAAATGAGGGGCAGCATCCGGAGTTTCTCGTTCTTGCCTGCAGTGACTCCCGCGTGTGTCCGTCGACGGTAATGGACGCGGAACCGGGGCATATGTTCATTCACAGAAACATTGCCAACCAGGTTGTTCATGACGATGACAGCTTCGGGGCGAGCCTGTACTACGCTCTTGTGCACCTGAAAGTAAAGTACATTCTGATTAAAGGACACACCGGCTGCGGCGGGGTCCAGGCGGCGTGGAACGACAACCGGGAAGAAGGTCTTCAGAACTGGCTCAAGCATGTGAAAGAAAGCCTTCCGACTGACCGTGAGAGCCGTGAGTGGACGTCTGAGAAGCTTTGTAAGTACAACGTTCTTTACCAGGTCACGAAGCTCAAGGAGCACCCTGTGTATCAGGAGCACGGTCAGGGTGTGCCGATCATCGGTGCCCTTTACAACCTGGCGAGCGGCGAGCTTGACGTGTTCGACCAGGACACGCTGATTTCGGCTGCGGGTAAAAAAGAGGAGGAACGTTGATGGCAGGGGAACGATTTGATCCGGCAAAGGCAGACCTGCTGCTCGCACCGGACCGGAAAGCAATGATTGATGCGGAGTGGGTCGCTGATCTGATTGAAATAAAAGAAGGGGATACCGCTGCCGATCTTGGTGCCGGAAACGGCTACTTTACTTTGCCCCTGGCGTCCCGGACAAAAAACGATGTGTATGCCGTTGATGTTGAACCGGAGATGCTCGGCCTCCTAGGGGTCCGTGCTATGGATCGGGGCTTTGAGAATGTCGGCCTTCTTGAAGCCACCCTGGAGGACATTCCTCTTCCGGATGCATGCGTGAATGGTCTTGTTGCGGCGTTTGTGATGCACGAGGTGCCTGACCGGGTGAAGGCGTTCGCTGAGATGAGGCGGATGATGAAGCCCGGAGGAAAAGGGGCCATTGTTGAATGGAAGAGAGAAGAATTCACGAAAGGGCCGCCCCTTCACGAACGGCTGGAGTCTGACACGCTGGTAAGGGAAGCCCACGAAGCGGACCTGACGGTGTCAGAGATCATTAATCTGGATCATGTGTATGTGATTTTAATTCGTAATTAGTTAGAAAGAGCGAAGCCCTTCTGCGTGCAGGAGGGCTTTTTTTATGGAATGAGCGGAGAGGAGGGCAATACCAATCATTTGACATCTGATATTCTGAGGGCCGTTGAGAATCGATGCAGCTGTCATGTCCGCAGTCTGCTGGTACGAGTGGAAGGAAGTAAGGAGGATCGCCGGCACCTCCTGTGAAAAGCGAGGGATATTCCGCCTTCATCCTGGGTCTTCAGCTTTAATATTTAGTTTTATTCCTTAACTTGACGGCTTTGAGAATTCTCCCGGGGTACATTTTATCCCTGCGGTCATATGATGAATAGACTATCATGGTGGTGGTGAATGGCGTGAGTGAGAAGATAATGGATATGGTCACCGTTGGAATTACCGTTGGGAGACGGGCGCTTCGCAACCTGTTGAAGCAGAAGCCGGGGTTTCGTATTTTAAAAACGCTGGAGGCCGGTCAGGAAGAAGGACTGTCTGTTTTTTATTTCAACGGAAGCTGTGTAAATGTAGCAGATGAGACGATTGATGGGGTTTATTTTGACGTGGAAAAACAGGAATGGAGGACGGGTGCGTTTTCGTATCCGGATGTGATTTATAACCGGGGTGGAGGGGGGATTTTTTCATCTGCGAGTAGTAAGGCAAAGGAGTTTCAGGAACAGATTGCAGCACAAAACATTCCATCCATCAATTACCTCAAAGGGTTTAATAAGATGGAAGTGTATAAGCTTCTTAAAAAGGACCAGAATCTCCGCTCCTTTCTGCCTAAAACGAAAAGAGTCCGCAACATTCGGGTACTCACTGATTTTTTCGAGAAAGAAGATGCAGGGTATGTGAAGTCGTTTAACGGGCGCAAGGGAGAGCAGGTGATTAAAGTCGAGAAGGAGGGCCCTTCTTTTGTTTACCGGTATTATAAGGAGCAGCTTTTTACTGGAAGGGCGGCTACCTTGAAGGAGTTATATGAGAGTATTAGTGGGATTCTTAATAACAAACCGTTTCTGATTCAGAGTGCAATTGATTTGATGCGTTTCAACAACCGGGTGACGGATATGAGGGCGGAGCTCCAGCGCAACGGAGATCATGAACTGGAAATTGTGGCGGTTTGCTCGCGGGTTTCCCAGGAGGGCTCGCCGATCACGACCCATTCCGAGAGCTTTCGTTACGATGAGTTTTTAAAGGAGAACCTGCAGTTTTCTGAAGAGGAATTCCTTGAAGTGGATAAGCGGATCAAGGCTTTTTTAATCGATTGTTATGAGGTGCTGGAGCAGCATTACGGTGAAGTGGGGGAGCTTGGAATTGACTTTGCCCTTGACCGGAATGGCCGGATCTGGTTCATTGAGTCTAATGCCCATTCGGCTAAAGTATCGGTTGTTAAAGCTTATGGGGATGAAGTAGTGGAAAAGGTGTTCAAAAATCCTCTCCGTTATGGGAGGAGCCTCGTTTTGGGTAACAAAACAAGATGAAATAGTGTAAGCAGCAGCGTGGAATAGGCAGGCTGTTTCAGGTATGAAAAACTCTTCGATCACTCAGGTGGCCGGAGAGTTTTTTTGTTTAAATTCATGGATCATTTGCATTTTGATTCCCAAGTCCGGGGTAGTCTGGTTGTTTACCCGTGTCCTAAAGTGAAGTGTAACATACATTAACACTAGCTGAACTTGAAAGAAAGGGAGAGCGAGGATGGAAACGTACTGCTTTGGAGTTATGGTAACAAAGAATGTGTTGAATAGGATGGTAGCTGAACAAAATGCGATTGAGAGAGATCACGATTTAATTGCCGCCAGTAAGAAGGTGGGAATTGATATTTATTTTTTTTCACCTGAAAGTATTGATCATGAGGCAGGGACTGTGACAGGAACTTGCTACGATCATGAAAATAAATGCTGGATTCAGAAAAAAGGAATTCAATTCCCTAAAGTATTGTACCGCAGGGTAGCCGGGGGGATCATTCAAAGAGATTCGAAATTAGATAAATTACTGAAAAAACAGAAAGTTCACATTATTAACAGAGCCAGTGGATTTAATAAATGGAGTGTGCACAAAAAGCTGAATTATTCTCCAGACATCCGCCCGTTTTTACCGGAAACGATACTACTCAGTAAATCTTCTGATGTAAAGAATATGCTTGATAAATATAACCGTGTGTATTTAAAAGGAGTCCAGGGCGGTCGCGGGAGACAGGTGATGATGGTAGAATCGACCGGGGATGGGTATGAATACAGTGTATTTAAAAAGGAGCTCGTTAAGGAGAGCGTAGGATCATTCCCGGTGCTTATGAAGAAGATCAGGAAGTTTTATAGAAAACAAAAGGTGATTATCCAGGAGCCGATTAATCTTTTGACATTTAAAGACCGGCTGGTTGATATTCGGGTCGAAGTTCAAAAAGACGGGATGAACAGGGTGAATGCCGTATCTCCTTGTGTGCGGCTGGGAAACAGCAACGCGCCGATTACGACACACGCTACGAGCTATCCTCTGGTTACATTTCTGAAAGAGAAGCTTAAGTTCAGCGAGAAGGAGATTAAGCGGTTAACGTCGGAAATAGATAATCTTGTAAAGACGGTCATTAATGAATTGGAAAAGCATGACGGACCTTGCGGAGAAGTGGGCATTGACCTCGGTGTGGATAAAAATAAGAAGCTCTGGTTTATTGAAAGTAATTCCAGAAGTTTGAAGGTTTCCCTTGTAAAAGCCTATGGCAGAAAGAAGCTGCAGGAAGCGTATGAAATGGTACTTGAGTATGCAAAGTTTGTGTGCAGCAACATGGAAAAACAGAGGGAAGAGGAGACGGGAGAAGTTCAACCAGCCAATGATTCTCTTAAAGAAGGTAATAAAAAAGAGAAAAGGAAAAAGAAGAAAGTAAAAAAAGATCAGGACAATAGAAGACGAAAGAAGGTTGCTGAGGATGAGAATAAGAGAATGACTGAAAAGGCGCCGGGGAAAACGGACCTTGCAGAGGCAGTCGAAGCGTCGGAGAAGAAGGTAGAAACAGGAAGTAAGGGAAAAAAGAGCAGGCGGCATGAAAAGGACCTTGAAGAGGCTCCAGTGCAAACAGACCTTGTAGAAACAGTCGAAGCGTCAGACAAGAAGGCACAAAAGGGCAGTAAGGGGAAAAAGAGTGAGCGGCATGAAAAGGACCTTGAAGAGGCGCGAGTGGAACCGGCTCTTGAAGAGGCTCCAGTGCAAACAGACCTTGTAGAAACAGTCGAAGCGTCAGAGAAGAAGGTACAAAAGGGCAGTAAGGGGAAAAAGAGTAAACGGCTTAAGAGAGAAAAGTTGAAAGAGCAGAAAGATGTGGAAACATTACGGGAAGAAGAAGAAGGAGTGGAAGAGACAGCTGCAAAGGAAGATGAGTCTGTGAAAAAGTCGGAAAGTACGAAAAGAACAGTGGAACAAGATAATGTCGTATCTTTTGAGGCAGTGAAGGAACAGAAAGCAGAGAGAGGTGCCATTAAAGGCAGACGCAGAAAAAATCGTGTGAAAAAGCAGGAGGAATCTGTCAAGCATTCTGAGAAGCTGGCGATGATTCTTGAACAACAAAAGGAGATGCTGAAAAGCCGGAAGGAGAATCAGAAAAAGCGGATTACGAGTAAAGACCTTCTGGTCATGCGGATGAAGGTGGTAAATGGATACAGGTGGGCCGATGATTGATCATGGAGGAGCTGGTGTTTCTTTAGTTTTGTTGTTGACAAAAATAGAAATGCGTATTATGCTGTTAAACAGATAATCACTTTATCACTTAAAAGCGTTTAAGCGTCTAAGTGTGATAATTGAAGTAGAAAAAGAAATATCGATCGCATAAAAGCGGAGTAGCAGTGGTTCGAGCAGCAGGAAGAGACCGGATGGAAGCTGGAAATCCGGGCAGAACCATGTGTGAATTACACTTATAGTAACAAGCGATTACGTAATCAAAGTGGACAAAGACAGCGCAGTCAGTCAGAGTAGAGCCGAGAAGAGCGAAAGTTTATGGAGCCAGTTGAGCAAGGTCTGCGAACGTCTAGTCAAATAGGGTGGTACCGCGGAAACTCTCCGTCCCTAACCAGGACAGGGGAGTTTTTTGTCTGCCCGGCGGAATTGCGGGAAATTGTGCGGGGTCTGTCCCCCGACAATTTGTGAGAAAAGGAGGATGTTGAGATGAGTGTGGAGACGGTGAATAAAAAAGAGCGTGAGCCGCAGGTGAGCCGCCTGGAGGCTGTGGTTGTTATTTTAATGATTTTAGGAACGATTGGGGTGTCACTCGTCTATCTTGGCGCTCAGCCTCATGTACCGATCTTTATGGTCATCCTTCTGCTGGCGTTGTTTAACGCAGCAAAGAAGCAGCCTTGGGTGTTTGTGGAAGAGGGTCTTATCAAAGGTGTGAAGTCGGGGATTATTCCGATAATCATTTTTATGCTTATTGGTATATTAATAGCAGTATGGATGCAGGCGGGAACCATACCGACACTGATTGCGTACAGCTTTCAGGTGATTTTCACGGAGTACTTCCTGCCGAGTGTGTTTGTGGTGACGGCTGTTGTCGGGATGGCTGTGGGAAGTTCGTTTACAACAGCATCCACGATCGGGATTGCGTTTATGACGCTCGGGTCGATTCTTGGAATAGATCTGGCCATGGTGGCCGGTGCGGTCGTATCCGGTGCTCTGCTTGGTGACAAAATGAGCCCGCTGTCTGATACGACGAACCTTGCGTCAAGTGTGTGTAAGGTCGATTTGTTTGAACACATCCGTCATATGATGTGGACAGCGGTGCCGGCCTTCCTGATCAGTCTGATATTGTTTTTCTTTATCGGACGGGCCCAGGAAACTACGGCTACTTCTGAAGTGAATGAGTGGATTGCAACGCTCGCAGCAAACACCCACGTAACAGTTATTGCTCTTATTCCTGCACTTGTGATGGGGGTGCTGGCGATCCGCAAGACCCCTGCGATACCGACCATGATTGCAGGTATCGTAAGCGGATTTATTGTGGCTGTTATTTTAGACGGGCAGCTGGCTGCAGCGAACTGGATGGTCCTTGTACAGGACGGGTTTACTGCGTCTACGGGTACGGAGGACATTGACACGCTGCTAACCCGTGGCGGTATTCAGGACATGATGTGGGCCACGTCCCTTCTCATTCTTGCGCTGGGAATGGGTGGTATTCTTTCAAGGCTGAACATTATTGACAGTCTGATCAGTGCGATCCGTTCACTAGTAAACAGCAGGGGAAAAGCGGTTCTCTCTACGACTTTGAGTGCGATCGGTATTAACGTAAGCCTTGGGGAGCAGTACATGAGTGTGGTGCTTACAGGTGAGGCATACGAGAAGCAGTACCGGGAGCTTGGGCTGAAAGGAAAGCATTTGTCGAAAACGCTGGAAGCGGGAGGCACCGTAGTCAACCCTCTTATACCGTATGGGGTGAGCGGTGTTTTTATGGCGAGTGTCCTTGAAGTTCCCGTTATGGCATTCCTGCCGTTTGCGTTCTTCTGCCTCCTGTGCCCGGTCATTACGATCATCTACGGCTTTACAGGGATCAGTATGAATGATGGTGGAGGAGGCGCTTCAGCTGCCAAAACGGAACACAAAGCAACAGCATAAAAATGTTCGGGGGTCTGTCCCCGTACAATTCGGGGGCTGCTCTTGACACGGGGCAGGCCTTTTCTTCTTGGGTTGGAGAAGATACTACTGAAATGTCAATAGAATATAAAAAAGTTCGGGGGACAGACCCCCGAACTTTTAGCGTACTGCTTTTTGAAGTTTGTGGATGACGTTTAGTGAACGTCCGGTTCCGATTGCGACAGCTTCCAGTGGGTTTGGTGCTACGTGAACAGGGACAACGATTTCCTCGCTGAGCCAGTCCTGAATGCCGTTCAATAATGCGCCGCCTCCTGTAAGGATGACACCGCGGTCAACGATGTCACCGCTGAGCTCCGGAGGACAGTCTTCAAGTGTAGCACGGATCGCTTCAAGAATTGAAAGAAGGGATTCGCGAATGGCACCTTGAATTTCAGTGGAACTTAGTGAAATGGTCTTCGGAAGCCCGGTTACAAGGTCACGGCCCCGAACGTCCATGGTAAGTTCTTCATGGTCAACAAGGGCATAGGCAATGTTCATTTTGATCTGTTCACCTGTACGGTCTCCGATAAGAAGGTTGTAGTGTTTACGCACATAGTGAACGATGTCTTCATCCATCTGGTCACCACCGACACGGATGGAATTGCAGGATACAACGCCGCCGAAGGAGATGATCGCCACTTCTGTTGTACCGCCACCGATATCAACAACGACGTTGGCGATCGGCTCTTCAACAGGAAGATCGGCACCAATCGCTGCAGCAACGGGCTCTTCAATAAGGTCCACGTGTTTTGCACCACAGTTTTTAACCGCATCGTGTATTGCCCGGCGCTCTACGGAAGTTGAACCAGATGGGGTACAGACAACAACGCTCGGTTTACGCACAGAGAACCCCAGCTTTTTGCTTACTTTTTTCATAATTTCTTTAAGCATTTCAGTCGTTACCTGGTAATCAGCAATAACCCCGTCTTTAAGGGGGCGGATCGCTACGATGTTTTCGGGTGTTTTTCCGACCATGTTTTTCGCTTCGTTACCGATGGCAAGTACCGTTTTTGTGTTAAGATCAATAGCAACAACGGAAGGTTCATTAAGAACGATTCCTTTATTTTTTGTATATACTAAAATGTTTGCCGTCCCTAAATCAATACCAATCTGAGTAGTTGAAAACATTTAAAATCCCCCAAGCATAGTTTACGTATACTATATACATTCTTGTATCCTAACAGATTTGTAGGGGTTGAAAAGCGATTAAATTATGGAAAATTGTCAGAGATCATGTCATTTCCCGGGAAAAGCACAAGGGCATTTCCCACTATTTTGTATTCATATAAAATATTAGTAGAAACGGTGTCAGATAAGCACCTTTTTGGCAAAAAAACGACTTTTTCGATATGATTTAACTTACTATGCAGAGAAGGTGATCGGATGAGGGAGAACAAGGACTTGTTTTTGTTAACCACTGAGCAAATTAAACGAAACGATACGATTGAAACCCTTCTTCCGCTATTTAAAGAACGGGCAAAGGAGCTGGATGAAAAAGCGGAGTTTCCGTTTGAAAATTTCTCGGATTTAAAGGAAGCAGGGCTTACAAAACTGGTGGTGCCGCATCGGTTTGGTGGTGAGGAAGCGTCTCTTACGGACTATCTTCTCGTACAGGAAAAAGTCTCGCAAGGCGATGGTGCCACGGGGCTTAGTCTCGGCTGGCATAACGGACTCATTATGCAGCTGAGGGAAACGGGGAAGTGGTCTGAAGAGACATTTGCGAAACTTTGCGTGGAAGTGATGGAGAATGGTGTGCTCGTAAATACAATTGCAACCGAGCCGGCAACGGGAAGCCCTGCAAGAGGCGGGAAGCCTGAAACAACAGCACGCCCGGTGGATGACGGGTATGAAATTACCGGGAAGAAGACATTCGCTTCTCTGGCTCCGGTTCTTGATTATTTTATCGTGACTGCAACTGTGGAACCGGACGGGGCTGTAGGAGAGTTCCTAGTTCCGAGGAACAGCCCAGGACTCAGCATTGAGGAATCGTGGGATACTCTCGGGATGCGGGCTACGAGAAGTGACGATCTGATTCTGGATGGGGTCCGGGTCTCTGATGATGCCTGGGTTGCGAAGCGTCACCCGGGTCACGGAAGCGGACCGCAGGGCTGGCTTCTGCACATTCCTGCCTGTTACATTGGCATTGCAAAGGCTGCCAGAGACGAAGCAGTCCGTTTCGCCAAAGAATATCAGCCGAACAGCCTGGATCATCCCATTAAAGAAGTACCCGAAGTGAGGCGTAAAACGGCGGAGATGGACCTGAAGCTTATGCAGGCAAGGCACTTTATGTATCACGTGGCGAAGCTTTGGGATGAGTATCCTGATCGGCGCCAGGATCTTGGAGCTGAGCTTGCAGCAGTGAAGACAACCGCCACAAACTCAGCTGTAGAGGTAGTCGATATCGCCATGCGTATCGTGGGAGGGCACAGTTTGAAGAAGTCGAATCCTTTGGAACGCTATTACAGGGACGTGCGGGCCGGCCTTTACAACCCGCCGTCAGATGACATTACGATGATGATTCTCGGGAAAAAAGCGTACGACCCAGAGGTATAGAGAGCCACTCTCTATACCTGTTTTTTTATGGTCCTGATCTGCCCGCGGTGGCTGATTTCGTCTTCCAATACGTGAAACCAGAGGTAGTAGTTGTTGTAGGCCACACCGTTTTCCCACTTGTTATCTTCAAAAAGCCAGCGGTCGTCTTTTGTTTTCAGCCGGGCCAGTGTTTCGTCTCTGACGTCACTTAGCTTCTTCAGGTAGTATTCAGGAGGGTTATTTTTGATTTTGTTTCTGGCGGCTGCCCCGAGTTCAAGAGGGGTTCTCCAGAGGGCGTATTCATTTTCGGTGAGATCTCTTTTTTCGAATGAGACGATCTGGTGAACAAACTCGATCGAGGCGATATGCAGCAAAAGGGAGCCGATCGAATTCGCTTTTTTACCGGGGATGTGATCGAGCTGATACTGTGTGAGACCGGCAATCTCATTGAGGGTTACAGCTCTCGTGTGTTCAAGCATCGAAACGAGCACGCCAATCTTTTCGGTGTAATTTACTTTTGGAACAATTCTGTAGTCAATCATGAACACCACTCCATTTCTACGTCTAACTGTACCAGTGAAATGGAGAAGGTAAAGACTGATAATGGGGAAAAAACAGTGGTATAATGAAGACGAGGACAACCTGACCGGGATCAGTGTTGTCTTTTTTTATTCCTCTACAACTTCCACTGACAGGGCTTTTCCCTGGGCGGGATAGCTTTCGGCGATGGCGCCGGTTTTTACCCGGACGAGCAGGCCTTCCTGAAGCTCTTGTGCATTTTCCGCATCGCTGAACCAGTAGGCGGCCCCGGCTTCGGCGTCCATGAGGGTGTCGCTTGTAAGTTCAATAGCTTTTGCCTCAGTAATGTCTTCGACTACCAAAATAGATGTTTCTTTAATTTCCACAATTCGTCCTTCGATAACGTTTGCCGACCCCTCTGAGCTGCTTCCATTTGTCCCGCAGGCTGTTAAAAAAATGATTGCGATAAAGAGGATAGAGTACTTTGGATTCATTATTTGACCTCCTTTTCCTGTATAGACGACAGTTATGATTTGTTGTTTCATGGGGCAAGGTATAAAATGGTAAAAAACAAGAAGGGGTGCAGAGTGGCTATGATGACTGGGAAAGTTCATTCACTTAACACTGGGAAAGTGCAGGTCATTGCAGGTTCGGGGAAAAAGGAAGTGGCTTCAGGGATTATTAAGCGTCCTGTGGAAGGGTCTGTTTTTTTAACGAGCGTGGGTCTTAAAGGTGATGAGCAGCAGGACCTGGTTCACCACGGCGGTGTGGACAAGGCGGTATGTGTGTATCCGGCGGAGCATTACCCTTACTGGCACGAGAAGCTGGGAAAAGAGATCGATGCGGGGGCGTTTGGTGAGAACGTGACGGTGTCCGGGCTGGTGGAGACGGACGTGTGCATTGGCGATACGTTTGAGTGGGGGGAGGCAGTTGTACAGGTGAGCCAGCCGCGTCATCCGTGCTATAAGCTTGCGAAGCGTCATGATGTGAAAGAACTGCCGCTGTTCGTTCAGGAGACGGGCTATTCGGGGTTTTATTTTCGCGTGCTGCAAGAGGGGCACGTGTCGGCGGAGGATCATCTGAGGCTGAAGGAGCGCCATACGGAGATGACGATTGCCCGGGTGAACCGGCTGAATTTTCAGGACGCAGACGATGTGGAGGGGCTGAAACAGCTGGCGGAGCTGCCGTATCTTGCTGAGAGCTGGCGTGAAGGGGTGGAGAAGAAGCTGGGGAAGGTAATGTAGAAAGATGGGAATATGACCTGAGAGAAAAGCATATAAATCTTAGGAAAAAGAAGATGAATGCCGCTGTGAGATAAAATGTGGAGATTCATCTTCTTTTGTTCTTTTTTGAAAAGGAAGGCGGCACTGGGCACATTTTTAATAAGATGGCATTTAGTAATGGGGGAGGTGATAACGGATATGGGAACTCTTATGGGGGGAGAAGTATGAGAGGTAATATTCGCGGGTGAAATGAGTAATTGTCCCAATGAAATCAAAAAAGACAGTGCGAAATGGCACTGTCTTTTCCCGTATATTAGATCAGCATACCGGCGATCGCTGCACTCAGGAGTGAGGCGAGCATACCGGCTGCTACGGCGCGGACACCCATGCGGGCGATGTCGCCGCGACGTTCAGGCGCAAGCTTACCAAGTCCGCCGAGGAGGATCCCAAGGCTTGACAGGTTGGCGAATCCGCAAAGAGCGAACGTAACAATCGCTACGGTTTTTGGTGTTAAATTCTCGATTTCAGGTGCGAAGGCGAGATAGGCCACGAACTCGTTTAAGACGAGCTTCTGACCGATAAAGCCACCGGCGTAGACGGCTTCTGCCCATGGTACACCGACGGCAAAAGCAATAGGCGCGAACAGGAATCCGAGAATGTATTCAATGGTCAGACCTCCGGCACCAAACGCGCCGCCGATAAGTCCCAGAATTCCGTTAAGAAGGGCGATCAATGCGATGAAAGCGATGAGCATGGCGGCGATGTTCAGGGCGAGCTGGAGTCCGACTCCTGCACCGCGTGCGGCTGCATCGATGACGTTTGTTGATTCTGTATCTTTATCAAGTTTCAGCTCATCGTCTTCTGCTGATTTTGTAACGGTTTCGGGAACCATGATTTTTGCCATAATCAAGGCTGCAGGAGCGGCCATGAAGCTCGCTGCAAGTAAATACTCAAGAGGAACACCGAGCAGGGAATAGCCTACGAGTACAGACCCGGCAACCGATGCAAGACCTCCCGTCATAACGGCGAAAAGTTCAGAGTTTGTCATTTTTGCGATATACGGTTTAACAACAAGCGGTGCTTCTGTCTGCCCTAGGAAGATGTTCGCAGCGGCCGACAATGATTCGGTCTTGCTTGTGCCGAGTAATTTTGCCAAAGCTCCACCGAGGAGTTTTACTACCCACTGCATAATTCCGATGTAGTACAGTACGGAAATCAGTGAAGAGAAAAAGATGATGATTGGCAGTACTTCAAAGGCGAAAATAAAGCCGACGTTTTCGGATTCGAAAATACCTCCGAAAACAAAATCTACACCTTCATTGGCAAAGTCGATGATGCTTGAAACAGCGAAGGTTAACTGCTCCAATGCAAATTTACCTGCGTCCCACCTCAGAACGATGAAGGCAAACGAAATCTGAATGGCAAGTCCTACTAGAATCGTCCGTGGATTAATCGCTTTACGGTTGTTGGAAAGAAGGAAAGCGATTCCAAGAACGACGAGAATCCCAAAAATACCCCACAAAATATTCACGATGTTCACTCCCTGTTAAGTCATGGTAAAATCGAAGCGTCTGTTCATGCTGAAAAAAATGGCTATGTAGTGCACATATTAGTAACGTTTACAAAACTCGATTTTTTATGTTATGAAATAGACGCGCAAGTGAAATCGTACCAAAGGAATGTAAGCGTGTAAATGTTATAATGAAAAATAGGTACGAACCTCTCGTAAATTAGTTAGAAGGGGGTTAAAAGATGAGAGAAAATGGTAAAGATGAGCTTAATTTACATACAGATCCCCGATTTAAAATTGCCAACCGTGAAGCGTTGATCGGCGTTGCGCTTGTGGTGATTAACTTTGTCTGGTGGTTCGGATTTGCCTACGGGCTCGGATCCGCCCCGGTGGAGGAGTATACCTTTATTTTTGGAATGCCTGCGTGGTTTGTGTTCAGCTGCATCGGCGGGTTTCTGCTCATGGTGGCCCTCGTGATTTTTGTGTTGAAAGTGTTTTTTAAAGATGTGTCTTTTGATGAGGAGGAGCACAACTCATGAATATTCCGGTGATTGTCTCCTTGTTCGGGTTTTTAGTGCTTATTTTTGCGATTGGCTTCTGGTCGTCCAGGAACGTAAACCGGAAAGGAAGCGGTTTTTTACAGGAGTACTTCCTCGGCAGCCGGGAGCTCGGCGGCTTTATTCTCGCCATGACGATGATTGCCACATACGGAAGTGCCTCGAGCTTTATCGGGGGACCGGGTGTTGCCTACACCCAGGGCCTCGGTTGGGTGCTCCTTGCCATGGCCCAGGTGGCAACGGGCTATTTCGTCCTTATGGTGCTGGGGAAAAAGTTCGCGATTATCGCGAGGAAGTACAATGCTCTTACGCTTGTTGATTTTTTAAGGAGCCGTTACAACAGCAAGTGGGTTGCGCTGTTTTCCGCGTTCAGCATTATTATTTTCCTGTTTTCCGCTATGGCGGCTCAGTGGGTAGGAGGAGCGAGGCTCATTGAGTCACTGACGGGTCTTACATATACATCGGCTCTGTTTATTTTTGCCGTGGCCGTGCTTGCCTACGTGATCATCGGCGGGTTCCGCGCCGTTGTGATTACCGACACGGTTCAGGGTGTGGTGATGTTTTTCGGAACGCTTATCATTCTGATAGGCACGATTATTGCGGGGGGCGGGGTTGCAAACATCATGAGCGATCTGATGGCGGAAAACCCGAACCTGGTGACGCCGTTCGGACATGACGGAAGCCTGACACCTGCCTATGTGTCGTCATTTTGGATTCTTGTGGGCGTTGGGGTTGTGGCGCTGCCTCAGGTGACCGTTAGGGCCATGAGCTATAAAAACAGCCAGGCGATGCACCGGGCGCTCATTATCGGTACTGTTGTGGTCGGGTTTATCATGCTCGGGATGCATTTAATCGGCGTGTTTGCCCGCCCGATTCTGCCGGGTGTGGAAGTACCGGACCAGGTGATGCCGATGATCGCCATGGAAGTCCTGCCGGCGTGGCTTGCGGGGATTGTCCTTGCGGCGCCCCTGGCTGCAATCATGAGCACGGTGGATTCCCTGCTTCTCCTGGTGAGTTCGGCAGTCGTAAAAGATGTGTACATTAACTACGTGAAGCCTGATGCGTCGATTGAGCGGGTGAAGAAAGTGAGCTTCGGGGTGACGGCGGTCCTCGGTGTCGCGGTGTTTGCCCTGGCTCTGAGTCCGCCGGATCTGTTGATTTGGTTAAATCTGTTCGCTTTCGGCGGATTGGAAGCGGCATTTATCTGGCCGGTTATTTTCGGTCTTTACTGGAACCGGGCCAATAAGTACGGGGCGCTCTGGTCCATGGTGGCAGGCGTGTTCTCGTACGTGATCATTCATCAGTTTTACCCGGATCCGTTCGGCATGCACTCGGTCGTGCTGCCGGTTGTCCTGTCGTTTGTTGTGTTTGTGGCGGCTACTCTTGTCACTCAGCCAAAACATAATCTTGAGGCCCGCGCGTAAGGAGGAGAAACAAGTGGAACGATTGATCGTGAAGTCAGCTCTATACGGATTTTTTCTCACACTCGCCATGGCGATCCTGTTTGTGGATTACAGGGTGGCGGAAGGGCCGGCTGTGACATATGTGCCGGTTTATGATTACGTGATGACCGTGCTCCGCTACAGCATCGTCGGCAGCTTTATCGGTGCCGTAGTGGGATGGCGGATGTACCGGATGCGGGTAAAAAAAGAAGGGAAAACGTATTATTTGGAGGTTTTTGCTGCTGTTTTCATTCTTGCCATGGCCGCCGGGCTCGTGTTTTCGCTGCTGGGGATTTAAGTGTGGGAGTGGTTGTTTTGTTTGCTGGGGCGTTTTTCATCGCCCGTCAGCGGTAGGAAATCGTCTAAACGAAAGAAACCGGCTGTGAAGTGTGAAAAGCGGTGCTCTAACCGTAAAATAGGCGGAGCTAAGTGTAAAATAGCCCGAGCTATGTGTAAAAAAACGCAAAATGAAGCCGCCGGGAGGAGTCGATCCCGGCGGCGTTTGTTTATATCGGGGTTAATTGTGGGAGTTAGGTTCTTTTTATATGACTTATCTGTTTTAAGGTATCATTTTCGCAGTGTAAAAGCTTTCAGGATTGTCTTTAAAGCAGATTCTGTCTCCGAATGACGGCTTACTTTACCCCAAAAGGGAAAGTCTTCCGGTTTAACAGCCAGCTTCGCGAGAGGTTCAACGGGGGATTCGGAGATCCACTCGTTTCGAATACCGCCCTGTTTGAATGGCTCTTTCGGGAAAAAGTAAATCGTTCCGTCCGTCCAGTGGACATTCCGGTTGACGGAAAAATAGTAGTAACGCTTTACTCCTTTTTTCGTGGGCGCGGTCAGGCAGAGGTTTCGGATCGAGCCGGAGTACCCTTCTTTTTTGACCACAGCAAAAAACAAGGACCAGTTTCCGTCCGAGGCGGCGAAAACAGCTTTCACCGGTTTCCCGTTAAAAAGAGTGCTGTCTTTTGGTTCGAAACAATCAATCGACGGGTTGTTGGAGCCGTGGACGAGGATGTTTTTTGTTTCGATGATGTAATTGAGGAACAGGGATACCGGGTAGTTGCTTTCATATGGGATGAAAGCACCGTTCCCTTTGGTGATCCAGTCGTTGTAAATGGCTTCAAATTCGCTTTTCGCTTCGCTGGACAGGTCCAGCTCTGGGGCTTTTAATAAGCGGCTTTTATTAAGGGCAAAGGTTTTAATTAGGTTCATCTTTTTCTCCTGATTCTTTATTATTGCTACTAATGACTATTCCACATGGGGCGGCGTTTTTCCTTTCACAGCGTCAGGATATGGATATTTATGTTAAATTGAAGGGGGAATGAGCTGAGATTTAATATAGGGAGTGTACAGATGACGGACTGCACAAGTGCTTTGAATCAAATCCGTATTGCCATTTCAACCACGCTTAAGATCGTGGAAAAGCTGGAAGAGGAGGATCTGCAAAAGAAGCCGACCTCAACTAAACATTCTGTAGGCGAACTGCTGGAACATCTGGCCTCTGTTTGTGAAGCAGACCTGCTTATTTCAAACGGAGCAGCAAAAGAGGAGATGAGCCGCTACTACTCGACTGTATGCTGTAAAACGATCGAAGAGCTGAATAGTACTTTAAAAAAGAACTACCGGCTGCTTGAGGAACGGTACACGGCGTATACGGAGGAGGAGCTTCGAGAAGAAGCCACTTCTTATTGGGGTGTCACCTATTCGCGTTATGAGTGGCTGTTGGAGATTCTGGCTCACGTGTATCATCACAGGGGTCAGCTGCATGCGATTCTTGTCCATTGCTGTAACAGGGATCCGAAAGTGTTCATGTTTGAGTAAAAAAGGAAGGGAAGGCGGTAAAATGGCTCTGATTCGGGTTGGGACGACGTATATTATGTGGATGTTTCTGCAAAGTGGTATGTGGAGAAGCTGGGGGCCGAGCTGAAGTATAAGGATGAGAGCAAAGCCATCCTTGATTTGGCCGCACAAAGCACGTTTCTCGTTAAGGCTCGGGAAGGTGAAAGTGCTATTTTTAAGGACATTTCAGGAGAAGAGCATTTTTCCATGACAGGTGGATGGGCTGGAAGCTTTAAAGAGGCTTCACAGGGAGTTTGCGGAGAAACAAATCACGGTTGGTGAAATTGAAGAAAGAGGGCATGCGGGCAGGAACTTTGTTTTTTCTGATCCGGACGGTAATACTTTTGATGTGTGGAGTAAGTTGAGTCCGCACTTTAAAAAGTAAGGCGCAGAGAACCACTTCTCTACGCCTTGTTTTTTTGCGGTGGCTGCTCTAATTCTCGTACTTTGTCATAGGATGAAAGCAGTTCCTCAGGAACCAGGGTGCGTCCTCTTTCCCAGGCATTTCCGTCAATTTTAGCCCGGAGCACTTCCTGCTCCTTATCTTCGCCGTACATCAGAATTCTGAGATCATAGAACTTATGCTTAAAGTCCAGATGATAGCCGATCTGATGATACAGAGTGATTCTGACCAGGTCCTCTTCGGACACTTTTGCCGCGCGGGTCATTTTCGCATGGTAGCCGTTCATCTGAAGGTAGTTAAACTTGATCGTATCCGTGGATTTGTTATAGCTCATCGGTGTTTCAAGATCGTTGTTGCTTTCGAAATTGATCAATAGTTCATGTTTGTCCAGTGTATCCTTAATGATTTCCTCAATATGCCATATGTAAAGCATGTGCTGTTTCACCTCACGTTCATGTGTCCCCTATCATAAAGCAATCGGGCGGTTTTTAAAACAGGGTAGGGGAATATTTATGGGTTATCAGTGTTATTCATCTTTGCTTCTGGTTTAAAATAGGGAACTCCGACATATGAGTTCCCCTGAAATCTACTGTTTTTTTACCCGTTCAAGGTTTGCGATGGCATCTTTATTGTCCGGGTCCAGTGCAATTGCTTTTGAGAAATAACCGGCAGCTGCGTTGTTGCTGCCTTTAGCTTCATACATTTCCCCGACGCTGTCGTGGAGGTTGGAAGACTCGGGATAAAGGTCTATGGACAGCAGTAAAAGTCCGAGGGCTTCATCCACCTTCCCTGCTTCGAATAACTCGTAGGCGGCATAATTCAATTCCCCTTCGATGAGGAGAAAGCCGTCAAACTTGTTTTCCTTCATTTGCCCGTATTTTTCAAACGCTTCTTTTTGTCCGGATTGAACAAAGAGACCGGCTAAATGGCGGGCAAGGGAGTTTTTGATTCGCTGGACGGGCTCACCGAAAATAACGTCGAGGATGGTGTTCCAGATGACTTTCGTTCCAATGTAATCGGCGTTTGTCATTAGAACGACAGCGATCCCATCGTCGGGCAGAAGGACGAGGTTGCTTCGGTAACCTGTATCAAGTCCGCCATGTGAAGCTACTCTTCTGCCTTTATACTCACCTAAAAACCAGGCGAGACCGTTTTCTGATGTTTCTTTTCCCCACGGGGTCCCGCTGTGAGGCTCAAAAAGCCTGGCAAATGAGTCGTGCTTCAGCAGTCCGCTGTCGTTGTTTAAGACGGCCTGTGCGTAGGAACACATATCAACGACATTGGAGCAAAGAGTAGAGCTCGGACCGTGTGCACGGTGGTAAGGATAGATCTTACTTACTCTGGGGCCGTAATACCCGTCTGTGTTTAGAACATGAGGTGTTGTGAGGAGCTCCGGATCGAACTCGGTCTTAAGGAAACTGCTTTTTGTCATGTTTACCTTCTCAAGAATTTCTCTCTTCATATACGTCTCAAAGGGGGTGGCTGAAACCTTTTGAATCACATCCCCGAGTATCTCGTAGGCAATGTTGCTGTAAGCGGATCCGCTTCCGGGGTCCCACAGCAGTTCTTTATTGTACAGCCCTTTCACATAGCGCTCAAGGGCTTCATCGTCATACTCGGGATTTGCCCAGTCAAAGCTTTCTTCATCGGGCATGCCTGATACATGACTCAGGAGCTGCCTGATTGTGATCTTGAGGTAACGGGGGTCTTTCATCGTAAAATAAGGCAGGTGGTCCTTCACATAATCCTCCAGCCCGAGTTTCCCGTCCTGTACGAGCTGCATCATCCCCAGAGCCACAAATGTCTTGGACACAGAGGCCATATGAAAGAGGGAATGTTCTGTAACCGGGTCCTTCGTTTCGGTGTTTTTTACACCAAACCCCTTTGTGAAAATGACTTTTTTATCCGCTATAACCCCGACAGCTAAGCCGGGGACTGGTTTTCGGGAAACGAAATCTTCAAGCAAACGTGTTAATTCTCCGGTAATTTGGCTCATCCTATCCTCCCAGGTTTTATCCCTTCCCAGTGGTGGCAGTGATCCGTTGAAGGACCCTGCATGGCACGATAAAAGATCTTCATAATGGGAAAAGGGCATACGAATCCCTTGTTCAAAAAACAAGGCTGTCCACTTTTACTCAATAACCATTACAAAGTCACCATTGGATGAGGACCTCCTTCCAATATCTCTCAATAAACAATACTGGTTTGTCTCTGCAATTGCAAGAATAGTTTGACTATAAAAATGAAAACAACGCACGAACCCTGTCCCGGAAAAACAGATAGTGATGCTCTCCGCCCTCAATCACTTTGGCTTCTGCGAAAGGGAGTTTCTTTTTCACCAGTTCATAGATTGCTTGATTTGAGACTGAGAAGGCTTCGCTCATTTCTGTGCCGTCACCGGCTTCTTTCGTTCCCCAGTCCATGTAAAATGTGTCGACCGCCGATAGATCGCTTTCTTTCAGGAGTGCTTCAAGCTCCTCCTGGTTTGGATAAAAGGCGGAGGAGAAGAGGACGATGTTTTTGAACACGTGAGGATACCGGCACGCGGCGAAGACCGTGATCAGGCCGCCCAGTGAAATGCCGGCCATGGCAGTCCTGTTTTTTAACGTGCGGTAGTGCCGGTCCATAAAAGGCTTTACTTCATGGACGATATAGTTCAAATATGCTTCGCCTTTGCCGCCAAAGGGAGGGGCGTCCCCTAAAAAGCGCCGGCTGTATTTTCCGTTGAGCCACGGGCAGAACTCATCGGTCCGCTCTTCAGGATTCTGTTCAATCGCTGCGACGATAACGTCCCGGGGATGGTTGGTTAAATAAGCTTCGAGATTAAGAGAGACGCCGCCAATGGCATCCTCGTCCCGGAACACATTGTGCCCGTCGTGGATGTAAAGAACCGGGTAGCGTTTGCCGCGGTTTTCCTTGTAATCCTTTGGCAGCCAGACCCTGATCTGCCTCGGTTCATGAAAGAAGGAGCTTGCGATTAAATGGTTTTCCAGCATCATTTTTTCCTCCTAAACAGGCTTGCCTGCTTTTGCCGGCAGACCTGCCTCGAGGGTTTGTCTTAACTGATTCACGCTGTGGACGATCAGAGAAGGATTGGAATCGCTCAGTTCTTTCTCCGAACCATATCCGTATGTAACCGCAATGGAATCAATTCCTGCCTGATTCGCGCCGATAATGTCGTGCTTCCTGTCCCCGATCATAATGAAGTTATCACGGGTATGGCCGGTGTACGTTTCCATAATGAAGGTGATGATGTCCGCTTTTGAGGATCTTGTTCCATCAAGATGACTGCCGACAATGTGGTCAAAATACCGATCGATCTCAAAGTATGCCAGTATCGCTTCGGCAAAGACAGTGGGCTTTGAGGTTGCTGCTACTAAAGTAAAGCCGTTGTTCTGCAGGGACGTTAACAGGGCGCGGATACCGGGGTACAGCTCATTTTCGAACATCCCTTTTACTTTAAACCGCTCTCTGTAAAAGCCGATGGCTCTTTGGGTTTGAGCGTCATCAAAAGCGTATTTCCCGGCAAAAGAGACGTGGAGCGGCGGGCCGATGAAATCGTCCAGTTTATCAGTGTCAGGTTCATGAATGTCCATTTTAGCAAGGGCATATTGAACAGACTTGGTAATGCCTTCCTTCGGGTCGGATAGCGTTCCGTCTAAATCAAACAGGATCACGTTGTGCATGTCTGGCTCCTTTCCAATACAACTTACTTCTTTATAGCCTTCACAATCAGAAAGTGAGGGTTCGTCATCAATTTTTCATACCGGGCCGGGTCCCGCTTCTGGAAATCCGGGACCGGCTGTGGCTCCTTGATCTCGTCTAAGGCAAAGTACGTGAGGGTATCGTTCATGATGTCAGTAAGGGGCCTGCGGTAAAAAGGGACGGTAAACTTGCCCCGGTCTGTTTTCCACTCATCGTGAAGCAACTCGTGGAAGAAGTAATCCTCGCCGGGGGAGAGCTTGAGGTCCATAAAGGGGTGGTGGACGGAAAAGAGAAGTCCGCCTCCGGGCTTAAGGACTCTGTGAAACTCCTTGAATACGTTTTGCCAGTCGCTGATGTAATGAAGAACAAGGGAGCTTACGATAAGGTCGAAGCTGCTGTTTTCAAAAGGAAGGGGCTCTTCCAGGTCCAGCTGGTGAACCACGGCGTCACCGCCCGCTCTTCGTCTTGCGGCGGCGACCATTTCAGGGCTGAGGTCTGAAGCGGTGACCACAGCCCCGCGGAGGGCCAGTTCCTTTGTGTACCATCCTGCCGCACAGCCCGCGTCAAAGACGGCTTTACCTTCAAGAGACGGAGGGAAGAGGGCGGTCATTGCCGGTCTTTCATAGTGGGTGTTGTACAGGCTTTTCTGATCCACATGATGTTCGTAATGGTGTGCGAGCTCGTTGTAGACGTTTTTTACACGGTCGTTCATGGCGGGCCCCCTCTTGGATATTTGGTTTTATTAGCTTATCACGGGACGAGGGGTGAATGAACGGGTAGGGTTAAAAAAACTGGTGTATTCTCCCAAAATGTGGGTTGGATTGTGGTATTTTGATAGCTGGTGCCTGTCACTCCCCGAACGTTGTCGAATTCATAGGTCTATTATCTATTTGTGAATTGTAGGAGAAAGACCTGTGGTTTCGACAGAATCCGGGTGGTGACAGGCACCATTAATAGCGCGACAACCACATGTTGGAGACCGTAGTGTCGTCGGTGCTCCATATGGTGAGTTTGTACCGCTGGTCCCGGTCTATGTAGACGCTTGCCTGGCCAAGGCCCATTTCCCGGTATGTATAATACTTATCGCCATAAATGAGCCTGGCTTTTTTTAGTGTGTCTCCTGTATTGAGGCCTGAGGAGGTTTCGACAGGAAGACGGCCTGCGGACAGTGAAACAATGTTGTTTTCTTTGTCTGTCTTGAGGAAGAAATCTTCGGCTGAATAGGAGTATCCATCATCTTGTTCTCTTTTTTCCAAAGGGGCAAAATCAACGAACTTTTCTTCTGTCAGGCTTTCCTGCAGTTGAAAGGGACCAAGGGATTCGTTTTCAAGATTAGTAGAAGAAACGAAGTGGTGATTGACAGAGACCACCCACCATCCTCCGAGAAATAGAACGAATACAGCGGGGACCGACATGAGAACGGTCCCTGCAAGCTTAGAATGACTGTAAACAAAATAACCTGTTAAAGGCAGAAATATGATCAAGCAGAGTAATAGTATCAAGTACAACACATCCTGACTGTCTGTTTGCTAGTTTGCTTGACCAACTGCGGCGGTCAATATAAGATGATTTTAACATAAAATTCCATACCTGGTTCGGAAGACTGTGGGCACCGCACAAGGAAAGGGGGGCATAATGAAGAAATTCTTTTTATATGTAATGATATTTCCGGCTTTCGTGTTGTTGGTTCTGTTTTTATTTCCTGTAGGTAAGTTATATTTTACTGAAGCAAAAGTGGTGGAAGCAGCCTTTTTGGATGTTTATTATGCACAGGTGGGAGATGGAGAAACTGAGTTTGATGTCTTTAAGGAATACATGGAAAAACAAGGATGGGTGGAGGTTCAGAGACTGGGGAGCGGTCAGGATTTTGAAAGGGACGGTGAAACGTTCTTCATTCACAGTACGGATATTAAAACGATCTTCAGGGACGGCTGGGTAAATTTTTAATGTGAGTTTTAGCTTTACAAGTCGTTTCTCTTATGGGGGAAAGTCCTATGGTTTCGACAGAATCCGGGTGGTGACAGGCACCGGAGAGAGAAAGGAAGGAGCTGCCAGGATGAATAGTGGAACCAAGATGTTGATTTTTGTAATACTGGGCTTATTAGCCGTGCTTGGCTGTTCAAACCAGTCGGCTAAAGTAACCGGAGATGACGAGGGGGTTGTTGTGAGTACGCCGCTGCCGAAACCGCCAAGTCTGGTGGTGACGGTCGGAGAAAAGGAGATCAAGCCCATCCGTGGTGCCTACTACTGGAAAATAGAACATCGGGACGGGACAGAGGAGAGCATTGTGGAAGCAGATTCGTTCCTGCCATCGGGCATTCCGGAATTTGAAGAGCCGGTTAAGGTGAATGGTGACGCCGAGGTGACATTCACATTCGGGGAGGAACCGTCAGGCTATCAAATCAGAGAATGGGAGCCTGGGAGTGAAAGAACGATTGTGGGTACATATGATGAAATAGACCTTGCCGAATTTGAAGGGGAAACGATTCTTGAGGTTACTTCGAGCTGGGAGGCGGGGGCTGCCGGCTATATTCTTTATCTGGATGTCGAGCGTGAATCAGATTGATCCTTTTGAACGATGACACTGGAAGAAGGTGTTAAAATGAGAAGAGGTAGTTTACTAGAGGGAGAGTTGATGGGAAAAGACTAATATGTTCACCGGCTGGCTCGGTGTGATTTTGATTTCAGTCAGCATTATGAGGTATGCGGCCTCCTGGCCGTTTTCGGTTTGGTGTTAACCATTAACTATCTGTACCAGCTGGAAGAGAGGGCCGGAGCTGATAAGACATGCAGGTGGATCAAGCTGGGAGTGCTCGTGGTGACAATGATTGTGATGATTTCTTATCTTTAGGGACGCGATTTAACAGGAGAGGAGGGAAAATGCATGCTTAAATCAGAACAGGACGTAATCGAACTTATTGAAGAAGATGAGGAAATGATGGAAATACTCCGGGCGGCGAAAGCGCAGGATCTGCCGGACTGGTGGATCTGTGCAGGCTTTGTGCGGGCAAAAATCTGGGACACGCTTCATCAATTTGAGAAGCGGACGAAAACGCCGGATGTGGATGTGATCTATTTTGATCCTGTTCACGTGGATGAAAAAACGGAAAAGGACCTGGAGGAAAAGCTTAACCGCATGCTCCCTGGTGTTCCGTGGTCTGTGAAAAACGAAGCCCGGATGCATATGGTGAATGACATTGAGCCTTATGAATCATCGGTTGATGCGATTTCGAAGTTTCCCGAAACAGCAACAGCCCTCGGGGTGAAGCTGGATGATGAGGAGAACGTGGTTCTTACAGCTCCGTGTGGACTTGAGGATGTGCTCAATCTGGAAGTGAAGCCGACACCGTTTTTTTCCCGGACAGAAGCAGGGGCTGCGATTTACGAGGAACGGATTGACAAAAAAGACTGGAAATCGATCTGGCCGCAGATTACCGTTTATCATATCTGAAAGTGGTGAGCGCATTGCGAAACAGAGGGTCTGTTGTGATTGTAAAGGATGACAGGGTTGTTTTGATCAAACGGACGAGGGACGGCGAGGTGTATTATGTGTTCCCGGGAGGCGGCATTGAAGCGGGGGAAACGGCAGAGACGGCGGCAGAAAGAGAGGCGTTTGAAGAGCTCGGCGTCCGCGTGAGTATTCGGGAGCTTTTAAAGGAAGTGGAATACAACGGAACCCAGTCGTTCTTTCTGGCGGAGGTGATTGAAGGAGAAATTGGAACCGGGGCGGGGGAGGAATTTACGGATCCTGCGAGAACAAGAGGTAAATATGAAGTTGTGTGGATGAGTGTGGACCGCCTCGATGGGATCGATGTGAGGCCGAGGGAAGTGGCGGAAGCGGTGTTGGTGCCTGTCACCCACCGGAATTTGTCGAATTCATAGGTCGATTCTATTGAAGGGGGATTTGATGAGCAGTTTTGCAAAGACGATGCTGTTGTATGTGGTTGGGTTGCCGGTGTTTGTTACGGTGATGCTTGTGCTGACGGATGTTTTCCGTGGCCGCGATTTGGTGCTGGTGTCGTATGTTCCAAACTTATCAGGGATTGCCACAGGCGGGATTATTGCAGGATTTGTGATGCACAATGTGAAAAAGTTAAGAGAGGGAGATGCGTAGATTGGCGTCTTTTAAAGAGGAATATTTAATATGATTTTTGAAATGACCATACAAGTTCGTGTTTCAGAGTTTCCTGTAGGGAGAACGTGGTACGAGATTTTGCTGAACAAGGAGCCGGATTTTGTTCCTCACCAGGGTTTTGCAGAATGGGAGATCATTCCCGGATGCTGGCTGCAGGTGGCAAAAGGAGTCCCTGTGGAGGGAAGCGGTCCCCTCCGTTTAGGGGTAACTGATATTGAGGCTGAAAAAGAAAGACTGGTTAAAGAGTTGGGGATCGAACCATTTGAAATTTTGTGGAGAAAAGAAGTGCCGGTAAGATGGGGGACGCTTAAGGATCCTTGGGGGAATGGCATTGGCTTTTTTGAATACATCGATAAGGATGAGGAACGTGTAACACCTTAAGCGCTGATATGTGTTTACCTGCGTGATGAAAAGTTTGATTATTATGAAAAAAAGGAGGCGGAAGTATGGAAGAAATTCAAGGAGTGCTGGATGAATATTTTTCTGCGTGGAACGAGGGGTTCAAAAGTAAGGACGGTGACGGGATCAGGTGTTTTATGTCCCGGGATTTTGCTGGTTACTGGGCTCACTCAGAGATAAAAAAACCTGATTCATACGGGTACGACTACGACCTCGATGCTGTGCTAAGGCAGATGGACGATGCCCGTAAAAGCTTTGAAACCGTCTCGATCACAACGCGGAAAGAGGGGGTGGAATGCCTTGTCTTAGGAAGAGAAACAAACCTGATCCAGGGCGTTCCCTATTCGGCCGAGTGCATGTTCGTCTGGCGAAAGGAACAGGATGGGTGGAAGCTTGTGAGGGAGTATATTGAGCTTGAGAGGTAAGAAATTTTAACAGAAGGAGGAGTCAGGTTGAAGCTTATTTTTATGTACCATCCCGTAAAAAATGTTCGGGAATCTCTTGAATTCTATCAGGAAAAGCTCGGCTTTGAAGAGGCGTGGAGAGAAGGAGAGGGGACCATTGCCCTTCGGATTCCAGAGTCGGAAGTCCAGCTTTTGATTGAGGAAGAGGAGCGAGATCTTTCACCTGGAGGCGTTTATCTTGTAGACAGTGTGGATGGTTTTTTTAATGATAAGAGGGACACGTTTACCTTTATTAAAGAGCCTGTGGACATTCCTCCTGGGCGTTACGCCATATACGAAGACAATTCAGGCAATCCATTACGGATTATCGACTTTTCAAAGAAATAAATGAGGGAGGGAAGACGATGGTGAACGCGATTGAAAAAGAGGTGGGTGCCATTTTTGTGCCTGTGAAGGATGTGGAAAAAGCACGGGATTGGTACAGGGAGCTGCTCGGTGTAATGGAAGAGGGGGAAATTCAATTCGGCCATATTTATGTGATTCCGGGGACGAATGTGGTGCTGGACAGTAAAATTTTTGACCGGAGACCCCAGGGGACTGCGCCGTTGTTTCATATTAATACGAAGGATATCCGGCGGGCGTACGAAGAATGTAGGGCCGCTGGTGTGGAGGTCACGTCAGAGGTGGAGGACGGCCACTGGTTTACGTTCAAGGACCCGGATGGAAATATGCTGATGGTGTGCCAGTGCTGATGGGAAAGAAGGAGTGTGTGTTTTGCGAGCCTGGTTTGCTTGCGAATCAAAGGGTTCTTTTAAGCAATGAGCATTGTTTGTTTTTGCAGCTGGAAGAGGCCGGGGAAAAAGGAAGCCAGCTTGAAGGTGCCGGATTGATTGTCCCGAGAGAGCACAGAGAGACCGTGTTTGATTTGACGAAGGATGAGTGGGAGTCGACCTGCACCCTGCTTCATGAAGTGAAGAGTTACATAGATGAAAAGCATCAGCCCCAGGGCTACAACCTGGGGTGGAACTGCGGGGAAACCGGCGGGCAGCACATCTTCCACGCCCATCTTCATGTGCTGCCAAGGTATGACGATAAGCCGATGGCGGGGCAAGGGATACGGTATTTGTTTAAGAGCGAAGGGAATCGACGGGGAAGTCGGGTGCCTGAGGTGCCTGTCACTCCCCGAACGTTGTCGGATTCATAGGCCGCTTTCATTTGATTTTTTGAAGGGAATAGACCTATGGTTTCGCCAGAATCCGGGTGGTGACAGGCACCGCTAATGAAAAAAGGAGTGAATGCGATGAAGGACAAAGTTGTGGTTGTTACAGGAGGCGCAAGAGGGATTGGTCGGAGTGCGGTGAATATGCTCGTGGCTGAAGGGGCAAAAGCTGTGGCGTTAGCAAGAAGCGAAGAGACGCTCGCGGAATTGAAGAAGGACGTACCTGAAGCGGGTACCTATGTGTGTGATGTGAGCGTGGAACAGCAGGTGAACGAGACGATGGAAAGCATTCTGGTCGAGTACGGACGGATTGATGTTCTCGTCAACAACGCCGGGGTCGGTATCTGGAAAACGGTCGAGGAGATGACCGAAGAAGACTGGGATGCACAGATCAATACGAATTTGAAAGGCGTTTTCCTAACGAGCAAAGCTGTATTTTCCAAAATGAAAGCGCAGGGCGGGGGTCATATCATCAATGTGGCGTCGGATCTCGGCTACACGAGTATTGAACGGGGCGGCGCCTACTGTGCGAGTAAGTGGGGCCTTCTCGGCTTTACGGGAACGCTGTTAAAAGAAGGAGCGCCATTCGGCATTACCGTATCCACCGTTTCCCCGGGGCTTGTGGCCACCGACTTTGGCGGTGTGGAAGCGGAGAAAAAACAAGAATCGGGTCTTACGCCTGAAACGGTTGCGTCACATATTATCCAGACGATAAAGACCGGGGAGGAGACGGGATCGGTGGATGTAATTGTAAAGCCGAAGCCGAGGAGATAATAGGTTTGGTGCCTGTTCTTCAACGAACGTTGTCGGATTTATAGGCTGATTTCATCTGATTTTTGAAGGGAATAGACCTAGGGTTTTGACAGAATCGGGGTAGTGACAGGCACCATAAACAAAAATTCCCGGTCATCAACACATCCTTGTTGGTGGCCGGGTCTCTTTTTGTGCTTCAAATCCATTCGTTGAAGCGCGTCTTTTTTGGTTTTGTTTTTTCTAACGTGCGTACTGAAGCCGGTAACGGTTCCTCTGGACAGGGCGGAGTCCCGCCTGTTGTTTCGGACGGCGTGATCTCGCTTCTTTCTGGCTTTGCTTTTTGCCCAGTCGGAGGAAAAGATCAGGATTGAGGCCTATACGCGTCATGACAATGCCATGAGAAAAGTGTTTACTCGGTGTAACTTTCAAAAAGAAGGTTATCTCAGACACTCCTGGGAAAATGATGACGGAACAGTGGATAATTCGCTTATCTACGCAATCATCAGAAAGGATTGGGAACAAAAGACGAAGACACCTGTAAAGATAGATGGGGTTCCGTATTAATCCGGAGGTGTGTAATGAACATAAGAAATTCAGCTAAAGCCATTATTGTTAACAGAGATCGAACTGAAGTGCTACTGACAAAAAACCAGGACGAAGAAGGGTTCTTTTTTCTTTTTCCGGGCGGTGGTCAGAAACATGGCGAAACACTTCACGAAGCGCTAAAGAGAGAATGCCTGGAAGAGGTTGGGTACGTCATCGAGGTTGACGAGCTCGTACACATACGGGAATATATCGGAAAAAATCATGAGCACGCTCATTTTGATTACGAGGTTCACCAAGTTGAATACTATTTTGCAGCCGAATGGAAAGGCGATGCGATTAACGTCCTGACCCCCAGTAACCCCGACAGTCATCAAGTAGGGACAGAGTGGGTAAATGTGAATGATTTGCAGCGGTACAGACTGTACCCGAAGGAGATTCGAAACTATATTATAAAATATGCTAACAAAGAAGATGCCCCTGTTTATCTTGGAGATGTTAATTGAAGAGGAAAGGGCCAGCCAGGAAGGCATTGGAGGATGAAAAGTGAATAAAACGTTTTTACACCTGGAAGGGTTTGCGGTTCTTGTGTTAAGTGTTTATTTTTACGGTTACAGCGGGCTCAGCTGGTTACTGTTTTTTATTCTGTTATTTGTACCGGACATTTCAATGCTTGGTTATTTGTTTAATAAAAAGGCCGGGGCTTTTCTTTATAATTTATTTCATACGTACAGTTTATCTGCAGGTGCAGTGATCTGTGGACTGCTGTTAGCAAACCCGGTTGTCCTGGCCGTCGGTTTAATATGGTCGGCCCATATTGGCATGGACAGGATGCTCGGATATGGACTGAAGTATCCGACGGCATTTCAGGATACACATTTGAATCGTGTGTAAACAAAAAGGCATGGGAAACAGTTCCCGTGCCTTCGTTTATGCTGCTGTTTTTCCCTCGACAATCCCCCAGCCTAAAAGTCCGATTCCTGCGATGACGCAGGCGATGGAGAAGTAAAAGGGGTACGGGATATACTCGGCCATGTTGTAGTTGAGGATGCTTGCCATGTTTCGTGTGCTGCTGAGCTGGCCGTTTGCGAGGATGGAGGCGATCAGGTAGTGCCCTATGACGAGAACGGATGCGGTTAAAATTAAGATAGATCCTCCGATTGTTTTGCCCATTTCGATATCCCTCCCTTTTTTCAAAGTTGAAGTAAATGCCGGAGATAGAAAGCAGATGCCACGCCTGTAAGGAAAAAAAGGCTGTAGCTGACGCGGTATTTTTCCTTAAAGGAAAAGCCGATATTCGCTACACATAAAGCGGAAATGATGATCCCGAGGGGGAGGCTCGGGTGTTCGGTGAAATAACCGGCCGTAAAGACGAGCAGGATGATGAAATAGGATGCTGTTACAAATGATCTGGCTTTAAACGCCAGGCCGTGTTTTTTTAATTCAAAATAGAGGTAAATCGTGATGAGAAATTTCAATAAAAGTAGAATTTCAATGACCACATGAGCTGCCCCTTTCTTTACAACACATCAAAAAAGTAGTAACCGCCAAGAGCGAGTAAGGCTGCTGTGGAAGTGAACACAAAAAGCCGGTGTTTCTTGAGCAATAGCATAGATAATACAGCTGCAAGGCCAATTACCTGGACATAGCCCGGCGGTTCCTGATTGATGAGGGCGGAAGGAAGATACAGCAGGATTATGATGGCTGCAGGGAAAAGCATCTTGAGGACGTTCTTTTTCCTCGTGTCGTCGCCTTTTTGGAAGACGAGTGCAAGAGCGGGTATGGTTACTCCGATTAAGATCAATAGGCTCATGGCGATTGGCATCCGGCAGGGCTCCTTTTTTAGCAGGCGTCTATTGGGGATGTACCCCGGTTCCAAATTTTGCAAACGGTAAACCGGTGCCTGGCCGAATGTTGTGGGATTGACAGGTAATTTCATGAACGTTTTTCGATGGAAAAGTACTACGGTTTCGACGGAATTTGGATGGTGACAGACACCAATGGGATGGATATTTATGTTAAAGTAAATTTATTAAAATTCAAAAAGGTGGAGCGGAGTATGGACAAATCAGTATACTTAGTCGGCCCGACAGTGGAGCTGGAAGAAGAGTATCTTTCTTTTTACGAAGAATGGAAAGAAAGCGGGGAGGACATGATCCCGTGGGTGATTGAAAAGGATCCGGCGGACTTTGAAGAGATGGTTCGTGATTTACATAATCAGGCGAAGGGGATCAACCTGAAAAAAGGGTGGGTGCCTGACTCCACGTTCTGGCTGGTGGACGACACTAGGCGGGTCATTGGCGCGGTGAATATCCGTCACGGCCTCACCGAATTTCTGTTAAACGGGGGCGGGCATATCGGCTACGGCATCCGCCCTTCAGAAAGACGAAAAGGACACGCGACCAGATTGTTGGCATTGAGTCTGGAAAAAACGAAGGACTTGGGGATTCAGAATGTGCTTGTTGTCTGCGATGAAGGTAATAAAGGATCGCTCAGGACAATCGTGAAGAACGGCGGGATTCCGGACAAGGACTACATTGAAGAAGACGGCAATGTGGTGAAGCGGTTTTGGATTCATAACGGGTGATAAATACGGAAATGAAAGAAGGTCGCAATGAGGCGTAAACATGAAAATGAATTTCGCGGATTCGCCGTTTATATCGTTCTGTTTATTATGGTTGCTGTTGTGAACACCATTTTGTTTGTATTGAATGAGGAGAATGTGCAGGCGGCGGTCGCGGGCGTTGCGTACACTTTTTTTCTGTATATCAGCCTGAAACGAAAGATCTGGGCTGTGTATATCATAAAACTGATGGTCTGGATTCATATTATCGTACTGATGATCATCGTCGTTGTCGTTGTACTAACGTGAAGAAACGAAGGTGTGTCAGAGAGCAATGAAGGAGGAGGGGCACCATGATTATTCGAATAGCAAAGCAGGATGACGCAGAAAAGCTTATCGATTTGATCCGGCAGGTTGAATCTGAAGCGGATTTTATGCTCATGGAAGCAGGGGAGAGGAACACGACCGCGGAACAGCAGCGAAAGCAGATTGAGCATCTGGAAAGACAGACAAACAGCACGATTTTGGTAGCGGAGGATGCGGGGACGCTGGCAGGCTATCTGTTCGCCATCGGCGGGAGTGCAAAGCGGACGAAGCATGCGGCTTACCTCGTAATCGGGATTTTGAAAGCATACCGCGGACAGGGAGTCGGGACGCGTCTTTTTCAAGAAGTGGAGAAGTGGGCCCGGGACAATAATGTCTCAAGGCTTGAGCTTACGGCGGTTACGGAAAATAAAGCAGGCGTGGCTTTGTATAAAAAGAGCGGGTTTGATGTTGAAGGGATGAAGAGGCAGACTCTTTTGATTAACGGAGAGTATTATGATGAATACGTGATGGGGAAGGTGCTTTGAAAAACTTCTAAATCTAAGAAAATTGTTCTTGTAAAGTGAGTCCAAGAGGGTATGATGCGTAAATCCTTTTCTATTATCGCGATTGGAATCTTCTTTTTAACGATCCTTTTGCTTGTTTTTATTCCAATGACAGGGGGAACCGGTACGGTCCTTTTGATCAGCGGCCTTGCAGTCTCACTTGTTTTTGCACTGATGAGTGAGAGAGGACCGTTAAAGCTTGTGGCTCTAAGCTTTGTGTCAGGGGTCTCCATGATTTATGTTTTGTGGATTCTATCGTTTATCGTCGGGTTGTCATAGATAGAGGGCATTTCTTCAAAGGAAGGAAGTGCTCTCTTTTTTTGCGATGGGACAATGGAATTTCAAACAATAAATATGGATATTTATGTTAAGGTGAGAATAATAGATTATAGAGTAGTGTAAGGAAAAATCAGGCGTAGAACGGGGGAAATTATGAAGAGGTTTTTTCTTTTTGCCGTAATGGTAATGGCTTTGGCTCTCACCGGGTGCGGCGATCAGGAATTAAGTGCAGCGGAGAGTATTGAAAGCAGGATAAATGAAGACCTGGGAATCAGTCCCTACATTCCGGAGCATGACGAGTACCCCCTTGGGACGGCAGTTATAAAGTATGATTTTACGTTGGAAGGCGGGGAAGCGGTGAAGGGCGACCCGGTGAAAATAGAGGTGCCTGGCACCACCCGAATTTTGTCGGATTCATAGGTCTTATTTATGAAACAATTTCAAAGGGAATAGCACTACGGTTTCGACGAAATTCGGGGAGTGACAGGCACCGAAAACAAAACAAAGGAGGAGAGGTCCATGTTCCTGAACTATCTGCCACAGGGGTTCTGGCTGTCCATTGTTGCTTTCGTGACGTTTCAGTGGGTGGCGATTCCGGTCATCGCCCATCTGAGTACGAGCGCCGCCGGAGTGATGATGGGGATTCTGTTCATTATTTCCGTAATTTATCCGCTCTATCTGTTGTTTATGCTTTTGTATCTGAGTCAGGTGAAAAAGCTGAACGGAGAACAGCTCATGATCGCGGCCGTTTTTCTCCTCATCCCACTCTTTGCCTACATACCGCTTGTGGCGTAAACATGAAGGAGGAACGAGGGTGACGTTTTTTATCATTGGATTTGTGCTGTTTCTCTCAGGAATCCGGGTCTCCACCCTCATGACCACGACGTGGGTTGCCGTTGGAACAATGATGGCTGTCGGCGGTGGCTGGATGATGGGGAGTTCATTGCCTCGAAAAGGAAAAAGAAAGGAAAGGGGAGGTTTAGCGTGTTGTCTGTTTACGGAAAAGTGAGTCTTATATCAAGTATTCTCTTTTTTGCTGCCGGGTTAATCGGGCTCATCTTGGAGCTTCGGGCGGGAGACTTTGTTTTTTATTCCTCCTGGGGCGTCTTTTATCTCATTCTTGGACTCACGTTTCTATTATTTACGTTAAGCAATAGAGCTTACATGAAAGAAAGAAGGAACGATAACTGACTTCAGGTGCCGGCCAAAAATCCCCCTGGCACTTGCCCGCTTTATGGAAAAAGGATGTTACCCCCAATAGAAAGAAAATTGTGAATGGGGTAAGGGGAATTGATATGAGGAAGAAGTCATTTTGGGGACCTGTGTTTGCCGGTGTGCTGTTAGGGATTTTTGTCCCGAGAATTCTGGGGCGATTCGGAGTGCCCCATTACGGTGATCTTTTAAACTATTTATTTGGCGAAACTGGTGAGGCGGGCATTTGGAACGGACTTATATTTCCATTGCTGTTTACGTTAATGATTATAGGGCTGATTATTTTGGGTCTGAATAGGTTAAAGAAAAGAAGCGTGAAGGATTCGTCTGAGTAGTAGAAGATACATAACAGACAGGGGATATTCCGAATTCAAGCCCGGCACTGGGTTTTCATATTAACAGAAAGCATGGATAACCTCCGTGCAGATAAATGGGGGCTGATGTGATGGAGAACAAACACGGTAAAAGTGAGTGGCCGGCATGGGCGACTGAAACGGTTGAAATCGCAGAACCGGATGCCCGCTGGCTGAAAAAAGGATCGGAAGAAAAAGAAAGGCTGACGGGTTTGCTTTCGCCCCTTGTTGTTTTGCAGGTGGAGCATATCGGAAGTACCTCGATCCCGGATTTACCTGCAAAGCCGATTATCGATCTGATGGGAAAGGTCCATTCATTTGACGCGATAGAGGACATTTTATCTTTACTTGAACCAGAGAATTGGCATTACGTTCCGCCTCATTTGGACAACCGGCCGTGGCGGCGGTTTTTTGTAAAAGTAAAGAACAATAAGCGTGTGGCTCATCTTCATCTGATTAGAGAAGGTGATCAGAGGTGGACGAATCAAATTCAATTCCGGGACAGGCTGATAGAAGATGGAGAACTTGCGAAGGAATACGGAGAATTAAAAGTAAAGCTTTCGCAGCAGTATGCGGATGATCGGGAAAAGTATACGGATGCGAAGGGAGCGTTTGTTGCGAGAGTTTTGTCTTAGTAGTGCCTGTCACCACCCGGAATATGTAGGAATCGTAGGTCTTTTCCATAACAAAGAGGGCGGCTCATCCTGGGCCGCCCTCTTTGTTTCTATCTATTCATTCTTCAGTTTTACATTCACGTCTTTAGCTTCTTCCGTCTTCACTTTGATGTCGTATGTACCGGGTTCCCCGTGAAACTCGATGTTTCCGCCCCACGAGGAAAGTATGGTTTTCTCCCAGATGATGCGTCCGCCTCTCTCAACATAGAGGGTCATACTTCCTTCGCCCACGGAAGCCTGATAAGGAATGACCACCACCCCCTCGGTGCTTACGTCGAAAACCGCCACCTGATAGTTTCCTTTGAGGCTGCCGACCGAAAGCTGATAACCTTCCGATGTTGCTGTCCTGGTGGCATTGACTGCTACATTGTCAGCAAAAAAGAACGTGGTTGCGGTTATACCGATAATCAAAACTGCAATCACACTGCCGCCGGCAACAAGCATTTTTTTGCTCCATTTTTTCGTTAAGATGGCGCTGTTCAAATAGTAGACAACCCGGAACAGTACAGGGTACAACACCGCAAAGGCAAGGACAGAGATCCAGCTTACCGGCATCGCAACGGCAAAAGGCAGCATAAGCATATAATAGCCAACAAAAAACCACCAGACGATCCCAAGAAACCGGTTCTCCCTGTTTCTCCGGCCGAAAATGAATTCCAAGACCCGCATTCTTCGATTCCCCCAATTATTTACTTCCATAGGAGTATACCACCATTGGGGTGCCTGCCACTCCTCGAACTTTGTCGGATTCGTAGGTCTTTTTTATATAGAAGATTCGATGGAATAGACCCATGCTTTCGTCAAATTTCGGGTGGTGACAGGCACCGCTTTAATGTGGATACGCCGGAATAGATTAGAAAGTCCCGATACAGGGTATGGAAAAAGTAGAGAGATTGAATCAGGACTAAGGGGGCATTCCAACTATGTACAAAAAAAATCTGGAAAAACTCGAACATTTGAAAGCGGCCTTAGAAAACAACCGCTACTACCAACAGCCTGTGATTCACCACACCGCCAAGAAGGAACCGGTACTATTGTCTGTATTCACAAGCAGTCACAGCACCGTTTTTTATCTGTTTACACTAACAGGAAAAGACTACTACCAGCGCCATCAGATGACTGTCCGAATCCGGGGCAACACCCTCTATATCATCAAGATGGAATTCCTGAACGATGACCAGTACAGAAAAGGATACGGTTGTCTTCTTCTGGAAATTGCCGAAGAATATGCCAGGGAGTACGAAATAAAGAAAATCGTCAGTCATTTTTCCTCGGAAGACATTCACAATTACAACCGGAACGTGGCGTTCTATAAGAAAAATGACTTCAGCGTTTACGGACTTGAAGCGGTAAAGAAAATAAAGATACATAAGGGAAACGGCAGTGCTGAGGTGAAAAATCCAGCGTCTGTCTCCATGATGGAAGAAAGCAAGGAAATAAAAGAGGTACCAGCAGACTGAAAGGGCTCCCGCCAAACGGAAACGCATTGATTAGAGATCACATGCGTTTTTTTGCTGTTATGGATAAATATGTTAATGTGAATATAAAACAGATTATGATTGAGGTGGCAGTATGGGGAGCATAACGGATTACCTGTTTATCATATTTATGTATATTTTCGTTATAGGGCTTCTTATGAAACCGCAGCCTACATAGGTGAACGTATTGGTTTCTATCGGATGATTCAAGTTTTCGTCAGGTTATTCATAAAGAATCAGTGAGATCTTCTCAGGCGCCCTGACAGGCGTAAACAAGTCATTCACAAAAAAGCACATGGGATTTCACACAGAAAATTCCATGTGCTTGTTAGGTTTCTACACCTTACCGAGGTTCATATTTCCACTTAAGGAGAAACGAGAGCGTTAAAATAGTTATGCTAAAATAAATGGGGAAGCAACAGAATGTGATGCAAACGTTAAGTAAAGTTAAAACAACTCAGGAGGAAACGAATATGCCAAAGGTAAATACGGATCTGTCAGTGGAACAACGTGAAGAATTACTCAGAGAATTGAAAACCCGTTTTGAGAAAAACGGGAATCGCCATGAAGGGATTGAGTGGGCTCAAGTCCAGGCAAAGCTGGAAGCGGATCCGGAAAAACTGTGGTCCCTGAGTGAAATGGAAAGAACCGGCGGCGAACCGGATGTGGTTGGTCATGATAAAGAGACGGACGAGTACATTTTTTATGACTGTTCAAAGGAAAGTCCCAAAGGCCGCAGAAGTGTCTGTTACGACCGTGAAGCGCTGGAGTCAAGGAAAAAACATAAACCGGAAAACAGCGTGATGGATATGGCGGCTGCCATGGGCATTGACCTTTTAACGGAAGAAGAATACCGGGAGCTCCAGAAACTTGGGGATTTTGATACGAAAACATCGAGCTGGGTTAAAACACCTGCTGATATCAGAAAACGTGGCGGGGCTCTCTTTTGTGACCGTCGCTACAACACTGTGTTTGTGTACCACAACGGCGCAGATTCCTACTATGCAGCCAGGGGTTTCCGTGGCTCGCTGAGGGTTTAAGCGGTGCCTGTCACCACCCGGGTTCTGTCGAAACGATGGGTCATTTTTGCCTCTTTATTGTTGCAGGAAACAGCCCTGCTGATTAGACAAAAACCGGGGAGTGACAGGCACCCCCTTTATCGAAACTCACTCGTCAGCACATACACAATGTCATAGTCTCCAAAAACATCTTCATAAGCCTCAGGATCGTCATAAAAACTGGCAGGCAGGGAACTCATCGCGTCCTCAGAAGAATACGCGATCGTTGCCAGAACCATGTCACCTTTGATGGGAACTTCCGGCTCCAGGTGGGTTTCCGAGATTTTCGCCATACCCTCTGATCCGTCCCGCAAGATCGTTTCCACGGTCTGGTGTGTTCCAATTGAATCACCGCTGGACACGCTCGTCGTGAACAAGGCATCCTCCTGGTTGATCAGACGCGAGGCCGTAAACACAATCGATCCCTCTCCATCCACCAGAGCTGAAAGTGCGCTCACATGATGATCCACCAGAGCGCCGAACTCATACTTCACCATCCGGACCGTCACCTCACTGTATGTCTCGTCCACATCAAAATCAAACACAAAGGCATCCTCCGACCCGGACAGAATCGCCTCTTCCCGGTCTGTTAGTGATGCTTCCGTTAACTTCGCTTCTGTTAGCGCTCCTTCTGGCGCAGTGTTTCCCCCGGAATCAACCGAGCAGGCCCCAAGCACAGTCGCACCAATTATACCCACAATAACCATATATTTTTTCATCGACCTCACCTTTCCAAAAAGAAACCTACAGTCAGATTAACATAAATTCCCATGGACGGGCCAGGTGGTGCCTGTCACCACCCGGATTCTGTCGAAACGATGGGTCATTTTTGCCTCTTTATTGTTGCAGAAAACAGCCCTGCTGATTAGACAAAAACCGGGGAGTGACAGGCACCCAACAAAAAAACAGGTATAATTCTTCCTTTTTGTTTCAAAATAACAATGGTCATCAACAGTCAATAAAGGAGACCAACATATGAAGAATCTAAGGAGGATGTTTATGGGCATTATGTCTGGAAACCCAAAAGAACAACCGATGCATTATGGTGAAGTATTCAGTACGTGGAGCTATCTGGCAGGAATCAAAGCCATGGTTGCCGCCTATCAGACGCAGGAAAACCACTGCGGAGACGAAGACCTCAAAAAAATGATCAAAGCACTAATTGAACAAGGAAAACAGGAGGAAGAAGAAGTCGTGACTCTTTTGAAAGAAAACGGCATCGCCCTTCCACCGAGCCCACCGGAGCGGTCAAAAGCATCGCTGGAAGACATCCCGGTAGGGGCAAGAATCAATGATGCGGAAATCGCACTCTCGATTTCCAAAGATATCGCAGCCGGACTTGTGGCATGCAGCCAGGCGATGGGCCAGTGCACGAGAGAAGATATCGCTATGATGTTTGGCCAGTTCCACACCGTTAAAGCTCAAAACGGAGCAAAAATGCTCAAAATGAACAAAGAAAAAGGCTGGCTCGTACCGCCGCCACTGCACGCGCAAAAACATTTAGAAGCGGTGCCTGTCACCACTAAAACGGTATCAAAAATATAGGCCGGTTCCAGCTTCCTTAAGAGCAGGAAAAAGACCTGTCGATTCACATAAAGCGGCGAGAGACAGGCACTGACCTTGACAGGAACCGATTAAAAGACCTTGGTATGCACACGCAACCAAGGTCTTTTTGGCTAGCGGTGCCTGTCCGAACGGTGTCGAAATCATAGGCCGATTCCACCTTCCTTAAGTCCAGGGAATAGACCTACGCATTCGACAAAAACCGGGGAGTGACAGGCACCGAAAAACAAAAAGACAGGCGCCACAAAAACGGGAACCAAACCTTTCCTGCTTTCGTACATAAACCAACGAACCTTTTAAAGGAGTGGGTGTACATGCAGGAACGTGCTATGAACGTGACCGATAAGATTGACCTTCTGGAGCGGAACGAACAGCCCGTAAAGAAAGCAAGTGCCTGGACGGGACTGGATACGAAAACGCGGCTCCTCATTGCCGCGATGTTTGCCAACAAGGAACAGGAAGTGGATCCGGACGCATTTAAAGATCTGGCCGACTGGATCAAAGAGCAGACCTCAGCATGGTCATATTTACGAACCAACATTCGGTTCTCCGTCGCTGCCAATCTTATGCTCTATACTGCTGACCCGAAGAAAGCCTTTGACAGCATGATGCAGATGTATGACCAGCTGATCGACTCGGGGTTCCGGCGCCATAATGTGACGTATCTGGCTGCTCTTGCGGTGACGACGCAGGAACCTGAGCTTAGTAACGAGGAACGGGTCCGCCTTGCAGATCGTGCCATCGCTCTTTATAAAGCGATCCGAAATGACCGGATGTTCAGCACAAATGAATACGATTATCCTCTTGTTGTTCTTCTCGCTGCCGGAAGGGAAGAACCGGTGGAGGCCATTGCCCGGGAAGTGAACGACACGTACGAGCGGTTAAGAAAAGGGCATTGGAAACGAGGCAACGACTTACAGGGCCTTACCCATATTCTCGCCCTTGACACGGAAAAGTCCGTGGACGAACACGTGCAACGAGCAAACGACCTGTTTGAAGCGTGGGAGCGGGAGCTGAGACGGGTAAAGCCTGCTTTTTACAGTGAAATCGGTGTCCTCACCGTCCGGAGTGCCATCACCCAGGACATTACGATCGTCAGAGACCTGGAAGAGCGGATCAACACCTTACCTGCCTTTCGCTGGAACAAGGAACTCGGTACGATGATCGCCGCCCAGTTTACTGCCAGCAGTGACCTGGAAGAATCCCCGGTCTCAGAGCATATGATGACCACCCTCGCGATCCTCCAGCAGGCTGAAATGGCTATGATGATGGCTACAGTCGGCGCCGTGACCGTGGCAACGACGAGCGGGAACTAAAGTGTTGGCGTCAGCCAGAATCAAATCATCAGGAAAAACGCAGTGATTTTCACACAGAAATTCAGCTGCGGAGAAGAAGTGATTAATAGGGACGGTTCTCACGTAACATTTCAGACTGAAAGGCCCTTTTGTTACGTGAGAACCGTCCACGCTTTTCAATACTAAAAGAGCTCGTTCTTTGTTAAAGAGACGAACCATTCATCAGATACTGAAAAACGCACCTTTTTCGCTTCATAAAGAAAGTGAACGTCCCACATTTCCATAACGACAAAGGGAAGGAGAATGTGCAGTAATGTGCTTAAGCTAACGGGGAGGTTCATTAAATAACACTTCTTGGTTTTAGTAGTATAACTAGGATTTAGGACTTAATGTTAGGCTTCAATTTAGAAGGAGGGAAAGGATATGGAATCATTCATTACTCCAACTCGATGGAATTTAAATAACCTTCTTCAGTGTGATTCAGACTTGGAAGAATTTAAGAATTATATTAGTTGTATTAAAGCAAATTTGTTAGAAATTGAGGAATGTGAGAAGTTAAATCCACTGAATGAAAGTGAATTAAATGCAATTTCACAAATAATTAAACATGTTGAATCAGCAGAATCTTTCTACTATTGTTTAACAACAGAAAACGTAGAGCCTTCTCTATTAACATCATTGAATACAAGTATTTCGATGTTAAAATCGCAAGCACGTTTTATTGTGTCGGATTTGCAAGAAAGAATCGGTAATATGAGTGAAAAACAATTTTCAGTTTGGTCTAACAGTATTAACCAAAAAGTTTTTATAGAGGAATTATTAATGGATACACAAAGAACAAGTAAAGAAGAAAAGATTATTTCAAATTTTGCTAGAGAAACATTAAGTAATATGGAAGAAATCTATGTGCAAGCTCGAAACAATTTGAAAGTAAAAGGCAACATTGATAAAGATGAAAACGAAATATCTGTTGCTGAAGCTAGTAGTTTGGCTCTTTCTCATCCAGAACAATCTAATAGACGTTTTGCATTCAGGGAACTTAACCAAACACTTAAAACGCAAGCAGAGGTTTTTGCATCCGTTTACAATTCAATGGTGGGGTTGAGACTTAAAGAGAATATGGTGAAAAATACAGATTACCTTGACGAGTCTTTAAGGTTGAATGGTATATCTAAACGAGCACTTAGTACAATGTGGGATACAGTGGATACCAATATACATTCTCTTTCGAGATATTTAAAAATAAAAGCAGGGGAAGTAGGGAAAGAAAGAATTTCTTGGCATGAATTGATGACTTCATCTCAGGAGGTGTCTAACGAAATTACTTACTCACAAGCGAGTAAGGGAATTATTGATTCCCTTGTTGATATTGACATCAATATGAGTGAATTTGTAAAAGGAGCAATAGCAAAGGGATGGGTTGATTCAGAACAACGTAAAACAAAACCACCAGGAGGCTTTTGTGCTCCATTTATTCCAGAAGGTGAATCACGAATATCATTGAATTATGATAATAGTATAGACAGTGCTAGAAGACTTGCGCACGAATTAGGTCATGCTTGGCATTTTAAACAAATGAAAAACGTTCCATCTCTATTTTTTTCAGATGATACATTCGAAATGACAATGGCTGAAACTTCCTCAATTTTCTTTGAAACAGCATATATTGATTATGTAATTCAAAATACTGATGATGTTTCAGTCAAAAAAGCTATACTTGGTGCTAAGATTGAGCGGAGTTTAAATTATTTAATGTCAATTAGAGGAGCCTTCTTATTTGAAGATAAGTTTTATGGTCATAGAAAAAAAGGACCATTAGATGCTAATCAGGTAGAAGAACTTTCGTTGCAATGTCAAGAAAAAGCATATGGATATAGTTTAAGTGAATATGAACCTTTTGTATGGATTAAATATGTACAGTTCTACCAAGCGAATATCCCTTTTTATAATTACCCCTACTCTTTTGGCTTCTTGTTGAGTATTGGACTGTTAAACCTTGCTAAAAAGGATAAACAATTTGACCGAAAATTCCAATGGTTTCTAAGTGAGACTGGATTTATGCCACTTGAACAACTTATTCAGAAACACTTCAATATAGAAATTTCAAAACCAGATTTTTGGCAACAGTCAATCCAGAGTGTAATTAAAGATATAGAGGAGTATAACAAGACTTTGTGAAGAGACGTACTTAAACAAACGGGGAGCGTTAGTAACACAATCTTTAATTTCAAAGAAACCCAAATATGCATTACTTAATGCATATTTGGGCTTTTTTTATTCGAAATGTATTTTTCATTGATAAAGAAATCGCAAAGCGCAAAGGTGGTGATACCTTTTACCATATTCCTCGTTATCAGATTTAATGTTTCCTCAGTAATCAGCTTTAACAAGCAGCCGCTCCTTATCATTCATGCATCTTTCGATCCTCCCGCTGTAATTAATTTCAGAAACCGTTCAAAATCGGCCGCATTCTTTTCACAGCCAAGTTCTCTTAATAGAGATATCATGCGGTTAACGTGTTCTGTGCCTTTTTTCACCTGTCCCTTCTTAATCATATAAATGCCTTTGACGTATCTCACGTGTATTCTTAGGTGAGTTTCGTGTTCTTCCAGCTTAAGACTCTCAATATATGAAAAGAACTTCAGGATATCCTCATTGTATTTGGTGACCATTTCATCACCTTTATTTACAGGCCCCATTAAATAAATGATTGTACTTAAGAAGATACTTGCCATCACGTTTTTATAATCTTTAAATGAGTGGTATCGCTTCCCTTTTTTAAAAGCGGTGTGGGATAAATTCAATACCATGTCAGGGTTCATTAATAACATGGTTGATTTATACAGCTTCAATTCATAGTAACCCCACACTTCTACTGAGAAAAGGTAATCAAATAATGAGTCAGGATTAAGTTGCAGGTCATCACTGCTTTCGTTTTTTAATATATTCCCGTAGAGTTCAAGTAAGATCAGGTGATTTTGATTTTCTTCAACTTCCGCCAATTGTTCCAACTTTCCAATGTTCTGTTCCATATAAGCTTGATTAACACGGTGAAAAAATGAATCGATTGTCCGGTTCGAATAATCATGATGAATATAAAGAAACTCATCATAAGAAACATGCAATCGTGAAAGCAGCTGATCTATTAATGTTAGTGAGATATCTGATTCGCCTCTTTCAAATTTAGATAAAAAAGAAACAGAGAGAGAGTCTCCGGCCAGTTCTTTCATTGATAACCCCTTTTGTTTTCTGATTTTCCTTAACGTCTGTCCGTAACGTTCCATACGCTTCCCCTTTCAAAAAATTCCACTATATGAAAATGATATCCAGTTAAAAAACATTGTACCTTATGATGGAACTAACACAAGCTTAAGGGGGATTTATAGTGGGTTATTTATTAAAAAACGTATCGATTATAGATGTGGAATCAGAGAAAGTCATCCACGGATCAATTGAAATTCAAGGTGAGAGAATAACACAGATATTCCATGGTGAAGTGAGCCGGAAATACGAAGAAACGTATGATATGCAAGGCAAATTTGCGATTCCCGGCTTAATGGATATGCACTGTCATATAAAAGAAGGTTTTGCTCCGCACTTCGTCGCTTCTGGTGTAACAGCAGTCAGAAATACAGCTGGAAATGTTATTGAACTGGATGATTTAATCCATGCTGAAAACGATGCACCAACTCCATGTGTCTATTCGGCAGATCGTATGATTGATGGAGCACCCGGACTTTGGGGGCCGACAGGTATTGCAAATTTCGTAACAGAAGACCCTGAAGAAGGTAGAGAAGAAGTGAGAAGGCAGGTTCGTGAAGGGGCACAATTTATCAAGGTTTATGGATTGTTATCAAAGCCGGTGATGAAAGCTGTGGTTGAGGAGGCTAATAAGTATAATTTAGAAGTAAGCTGTGATCTTATTCACTCAACAATCAGCGCCTTGGAAGCGGCTGAACTGGGGGTAACATGGTTTGAACATGCTTCAGGGATTGTGCAGGCAATGTATCCAGGCTGGCACATGCAGGCAGAAGGATTTGATATTGACTGGGAGAATATAAACCAAGATAAGATTGATGACGTTTGCGAAAAGTTACTGGCCTATAATGTGAAGCTCTGCCCAACCTTAACGGTGTTTGATCAAATTCAACTTTTGCCGGATTCGTGGGATCCTGAAAATGAGATCACTCAAACGTGCGGGTTAACGGAGCATTGGAAAGAGTTAGCCAGACATGAAAAAATGTATAAAGAACATATGGGGTTTTTAACCAATTCGATTAAGCGGATAGCAAGAACCTATCATGATCTTGGTGGCACCGTTGTAGCAGGAACAGACTCCCCGGCAGGTGTGTGGACATTCCCCGGGATGGGTCTGCACCGGGAGCTGGAGCTGTTTGTGGAAATGGGATTAACGGAGATGGAAGCCCTTCAAGCTGCAACGAATAAAGCAGCCCGGTCGATTTCTTTAGAGCAGGTCGGGGTGATAAAGGAGAATTATCTAGCTGACCTTGTTATCCTGGAGAAGAACCCACTGGATAATATTGAAAATACAAAGGAGATTTTCAAAATTATCAAGGGTGGAAAGATATATGATCAAAAGGCCATTTTAGAAGCAGTTCCCAGTAAGGAGTACTTAGAGAAGAAATCCAAGGAGTTTGAAAAGAAATTTACTGTAGTCTCATAAAGAGTGGTGACTGTTGCGACAACAAGCGGGAACTAAAGTATAGGTGTCAGCCAGAATCAAATCATCAGGAAAAACGCAGTGATTCAGCTGCGTTTTTTTGTGGAGGGAAATAAAAATCTTCTCCTTATTTAACTTTGGATAAAATAATGAATCAACGGATATTTATATTGACAATCTTCACTACTTTGTAATACTATATACTGGTAGTAAGTGATACTGAATACTGGGGAAATCTAATGACTTACAAATGGGTGATATTTTTGGAAAATAACACGGAAATGCTAAAAGGAGTACTTGAGGGCTGTGTGCTTGAGATCATCAGCCGCGGTGAAACTTACGGCTATGAAATTACACAGCAACTGCGGGAACTTGGTTTTATTGATGTGGTTGAAGGCACGGTTTATACGATTACCTTGCGGCTTGAGAAAAACAATCTGGTGGACATCGAGAAAAAGAGGTCCACGGTAGGCCCGCCGAGGAAATTTTACACACTCAACGAAGCAGGTCAAAAGCATCTTGAAATGTTTTGGAGAAAGTGGGATTTCATCTCAGGCAAAATGAACGAACTTAAAAAGAAATCAAAAGGTGACATAGCCTGAATGACCTTTTGATTAAGGTGCAGCCGATGGCAAGTTCAATGAAGAGTGGATACAAAAACGTGGTGGATAAGAAATTAAACGTGATTAAATACCAGCTTTGAATCTTAAAGGAGGAGATTTACAATGACCTTTTTAGAAAGAGTAACCGGCAGCGATATGACAAAAGCAATGAAGGAATTTGAAGCACGAGCACAAGCCCTGCCGCCTGAATATCAAGCTGCTTGGGAAGACATTACAAGTAACCTTTGGATTGATGCGAATTTCACCGGGCGTAGTCTTATGCCGATTTTTGAAAGTGCGCTTGAACTGCTTGAAGTTACATCGGCAGACGGCCATAGCGTTGAAGAAGTGTTGGGAGATGATATCGAAGGTTTCTGCAAATCCCTTGTTGGTGAAGAAGGTGCAAAAACATACAGAGATAAATGGCGTGAACAGCTCAACAGGAACGTAGCAAAAAAATTAGGAGGGCTGATATGAATATTAAAAAAATGATTGAAGGTAAAAAAGAATGGAGAGCCCATGTTTCCCGTGTCAAAGCACTGCCCCAGGATTACCAGATTGTCTATAAAGAGATTCAAAAATACCTCTTCAAAGTTGGTCCTGTTGAGCTGAACGAAGGTACCGGACTGCTCTCGGACATCCTCAGCTTCTTTGAAGAAGGGGCAGCGGCTGGGAAAGGTGTGCTTGAAGTCACAGGAACAGACGTTGCAGCTTTCTGTGATGGGCTGATTGAGGATTCGAAAACCTATGCTGATCTCTATCAGGAATCGGTCAGTCAAACAGTCGATAAGTCTGTGAAAAAACGGAGTACTTGAGGGTAAAGTGCTTTCGAACATTTATTGGCAGTAACTGAAAAAAGAGGCCATGTTTTTTTAATCATAGGCTCCCAATTCGTTCTCCTCACTTCAGGAAGAAACGTACACTTCACGCATAAAGTTGTCACTTGCCCATTTCCCCTCTTTTTTAATGAGCTTAAGTGTAGCATCCCGGTCCGTGGGTGGTTCCTCGAGCCATTTGTGCAGGGTACGAACAACCGGTTTTTTATCCGGGAAGTGGGTGATCACAATGTCGGCTTGCTCGTGAAGACGTGTAGTCCAGATCCGGGAACGTGTCATCACCATAGAATAATAGGTTCGAATGAGTTTGCGGGCAACATTCTGTGATAATCTTTTAAACTCCTCCTCAGAAGCGGCAACCAGTTTTTTCAGTGTCCGGGTAAGGACGTCGCCGATATCTCCGTTAAAGCTTATGGCAATCTCCGGTGAGAGTCTGTACGGACCAAACCGATCTCCCAGGTCTTCGCCATGGACACAAACGGAGATCTCCTTTAAGAAAGCCTGTTCATAATAGTTCGCCGGATCCATGGCATAGTCGTAAAAGGCTGAAGCGATGCCGACATCACGAACGAGAGAGTGGTATTTTTGGGACAGGTCTTTGGACAGTTTCGTTAAGTCAGTCTGATTGCCGGGGCTCAATTTGCCACCTTTAAAAAGAGCGATTAGATCCAAATCTGATTTTTGGACTGTGGCTTCACCTCTGGCTACACTGCCGTAAACATACACGCTGTGCAGCTGGTTCAGCTGTACAAGCTCCGCGACTGACTCTTTTATACAAGGCCAATAGACGTGATCAATCTTGTTTTTACTAACGTCGCTTACAATAAATCCATTTCGGTCAAGGCCATATCCTGCTCGCAGATGGCTCATTTTTCTCTCCATCCTTTCTGTACTCCAAAAGTTCCGATACGGTGACAAATGTATATCCTCCTTCTTTCAGTGACGTAATGATTCCTCCCACTGAATCCAGTGATTCTCTTCTGCTTTCATGCATCACGTGCAGCAAAATGATGGAGCCGGGCTTGATGTTTTCGGTAACATGAAGAACGATATCCTCCGAGCCTGACACAAAGGATTCGGGTTCGATGTTCCACAGAATGGTGTCTCTTTCGTTGCTGGATAAATAATGGGGAAGCACGACCAGTCTTTTTCCATAAGGCGGGCGGAAGGTGATCTCTCCTTCATATCCGATCTGCCGGATTAACGCATCTGTTTTCTCGATTTCACCCTTAATAAAGGAGGGTGATTTTAACACCATCCGCGGATGGGAATAGGAGTGATTTCCAATTTCGTGGCCTTCCTGTACAATGGAAACACCATCATCAAATGCGTTTTCAATCTCAGAACCTGTTAAATAGAACGTCCCTTTAACATCATGTTTTCCAAGAATGTCCAGAATGTCATCCGTGTTTATCCCCGGCCCGTCATCAAAGGTCAGTGCGACAGTTTTTTCGTCTGTCTCCACACTCGTCACAAGCCCGCCAAAAAACTGAAACGACCGTGACTTTGACAATTCATTTATCAAATAAAGTGCAGCGATTACCGCCAGGATTGCAATACCGGTAACTTTGATTTTCTTTTTCATTTTTGTCCCCCGGGTAAATGGTCTTTTTACAAGGATACTATTTTTTCAACCGAGCTTTCAGTTTTTTTCCCAGCTGGAAAAGGTGGTATTTCAAACCTTAATTTAGGAGGAATCACATATGGAAAAAGACATTCGATTCAGACTTGCAGAAGAAAAAGATCTGGATAAAATTGTAGAAATGCTTGCTGATGATGTATTAGGCAGCAGGAGGGAGAGATATGAGCAGCCACTCCCGGTCAGTTACTTAAAAGCGTTTCGAGCGATTACATCAGACGCGAACAATGAATTAGTCGTAGCATACCAAGGGGATGAAATAATTGGCGTTCAGCAAATCACCTTCACTCCTTATCTCACACATCAGGGCGGCTGGAGAGCGACAATTGAAGGTGTAAGAACCGCCTCTTCTTCCCGCAGTAAGGGCGTAGGGACGGAACTGATAAAATGGGCAATCAAGCGTGCAGAGAAACTGGGCTGTCACTTAGTTCAGCTTACAACAGATAAAGAGCGGCCCGATGCGCTGAGGTTTTATGAAAAGCTGGGCTTTAAAGCAACCCATGAAGGGTTAAAGCTAAAACTTTGAAATGGATGAAAACGTGACTGGCAGGTACGTTTCCGCATGAAAAATAAGACTTCAGAATAAGTACAATTACTGCTCGTAATCAGCATACGGGGAGGTAAATAAAAGAGAAACGGGGATCACAAGTGAGAGGCATATCGTTTGAAATTCCAAATGCTTACGGGAGATATTTATTTGAGATTATGGATGTCATCCCTCTAAAAGGACTTACTTGGAAAATTGGTGATGGAGAATCGTACGTTATTGAAAGCGATACATTAGGAGTTCCCCTGTTTCCCTCCGCCTGCATAGTAGAAGAGGACGTGCTGCTTAAGGAAATTTCAAAAGAAGATTATTATCTTATCTTTGTTGATTTAAAGGGATTTCCAAAAAAATCAGATGTGAGAGAGATTGCAACATATCAGGAATTTGTCGAGAGTGAGTGTCAATTTGTACTCCTAATAACCGATTCCTCATATGTAACGATTTATTCAAAAGACCCACTCACGATTAAGCAGAACTTTTCCAAGGCAACTACTGCTGGTTATAAAAATATAGCGTATATAACAGAGGAAGATGATGAAAGAACAACGCTGCTCGCTTTTTAATATAATTTCTGCGAGGTCAGGGGGGGAGAGACATGTCTGACCAGGAAGGTGAAAAGAAGCCTAAACTGGAAACTTATATGGTATACGGAATGATCTTTGGTTTATTAACGGGCTCGGTATTAAGTTCAATTGGAATGACGGGAGAAATTGGATTTATTCAAATTGCCGGTCCTGGATTTGGATTGCTAGGAGGCATGCTCACAGGTATGCTGGTGTATTTATTGAAAGGAAAAAAGGGTTGATGAAGCATCGTATTTAAGGATTTCCTTTCATCCTGATTCTTTTTGTTACGGAAAATAAAGCAGGACCGCTTTCCAGAGAAAGCAGCCCTGCTTTGTTTAATCCGGATTACGTGCGATAAAGACGAATTCCAAACCGGGACGGTCCGGTGCATCCCGAACATCCTCCACAACCAGGTTTGCCTCGGACAAAGAATCCATAATCTCTGTCTTTGTGCGAAACCTCAATGTCGATTCTGAAGTGAGTACCGCATCATCGTTGTGAAACACAAAGGTATGGCGAAAGGTAACGAGAGGGAATTGGACATCGAGAAGGTCAATCCACGTCTCAATTTTCCCCTTTTCGGGTACTTCGATCACGTCGTAGGAATACTCCCGATGCCATTTCTTCCACGCTTCTTTTTCAGGGTTGCGGACTTCGAAAACGAGCCGGCCTCCCGGAACCAGGTGACTGCGGCACTTTCTGAGGGTGGAAAGCCACTCCTCTTCAGTCAGGAAGACTTGGGCGGCATTTCCTGTTACCGTAATGAGATCCGCTTTCACATCATCAGGGAGTCTGGCGATGGTTCCGTTAACCCACTTCACCTTGTCTGCGTAAGCTTTTCGTTTCGCTACATGAAGAGAAGCAGCTGCAGGATCGACGCCAATGACTTCCTTCCCACGTGCGGCCAGTTTGCACGCAAGGTTGCCGGTACCACAACCAAGGTCAATGACGGTCCGGGCATTTAAGTCTTCTGCCAGTTTGATATACGGGTCAAGATCCGGACGTTCGGCCGAATCAAAAAAATCATAAACATCGGCGAGTCTTTGGTCTTCAAAGAGTTTGTCAGCCAAGATTATCTTGCCTCCTTCATTTCTGTTTATCACATCGCTTCATCTCTAATTCAGCTACGTTATTCAAAAACATCATAGTTTTCATAATAATCACCTCATTTGTCAATTACAGTATAAAGTAAGTAAAGTAGCTGGTAAAGTTATAAGCCGGTACACTTTCCGACTGAACGGAGCACAAAAAGTCGGGTAGGATGCCGCTTCATCCTTTATTATTTGAATGGAAGGGAGGCAGGCTCATGGATATGTTAAAGGGAATGAACGACGCATTGAGTTACATCGAAGAGAATCTGGGAGAACACATTGATTTAAAAGAAGTGGCAAAGATTGCACTGTGCTCAGAATATCATTTTAAACGTCTTTTTTCGCTTTTGTCCGGTATTACGATAACAGAGTATATTCGCAGAAGGCGTTTGACATTGGCAGCATTGGATCTGAAGGATTCACATGTAAAAGTGATTGATGTGGCACTTAAATATGGGTATCAGTCTCCGGATGCTTTTACACGTGTCTTTCAAAACTATCATGGCGTTACTCCTTCCGCAGCCCGGAATACAGAGCAAAATCTAAAGGCATATCCAAGAATGACCTTTCAATTAACGATTACAGGGGGAACGGAAATGAAGTACCGTATTGTTGAAAAAGAAGCGTTTAAAGTGGCGGGGATAAAATATGAAGTAGACATGGTCAATGGTCTGCTCACACCTGATTACGAACACATGATGTCTTCTATTAGTGATGAAAAGATGAAAGAATTGGAGTCCAGCTCAACCAGCGAGCCCCGGGGTGTCATTCATGTGACGGCCAATTATTCAGAAAGCGCGGAAGGAAAGACAGCCTTTGATCAATATATCGGGGCAGCTGTGACTCAAGCGCCGTCAGGTAACGATTCAGTATTAGACGTACCTGCTTTGACGTGGGCCGTTTTTGAAGCAGAAGGAGCCTGGGAGGAAGTTGAAGACCACTGGCAGCGGATTTATTCTGAATGGCTGCCTTCATCATCCTGCGAATTGGCACAAGGTCCGGAAATACTGGCAAGCAAGAAAAGTGAAATCTGGATCCCGATTAAGGAGAAATAACAAAAAATCATAACATCCGATGACATTCCTGATGACTTTACGAGCGGAGTCTGTGAGGTTCGAAGAAATAGCAAAGAGGCTCAAGCGTATCCTGAGCCCAACATGACTGGTAAGGGGACGGGGAGAAGTGTATTCTCCCCGGCAGATGAATTAATGCTGGTTCTTTTGCTGCTCCGTTGCAGCTTGTGCAGAAGTCTGCTGACCCTGGTTTTGCTGCTGACCCTGGTTTTGCTGCTGGAGCTGGTCTTTAGACTGTTGCATCTGCTCATTGATTTGGTTTAACACATTAAAAGACTGGAGTGATTGCCCGACATCCTGAAGTGTTTGCGTAGCTTGTTGCAGCGATTGCTGTAACTGTTGAAACGTTTGCTGCTGTTGTTGCTGAGCTTGATTCGAAAATTGCTGAAGCTGGGAGGAAAGCTCTGAAGACATCTCCTGCATCGGGTTAGAAGAACCGTTTTGCTTTTGTTGTTGTTGTCCAGCTTGATACTGGTTAAGTGTAGACTGGATGGACTCCAACTGTTGTTTAAGAGGAGCCAGTTCTTGTCCGATTTCTTTGTCCACCACTTTCTCGATTTCGGCGTTAGACAAACGCTGTGCTCTTGCCTTTTCTTCCTTAATTTCCTTCGTTTCACGTTCCATTGCAAATTCCTCCTTGTATTGTCTTGGGTTTACCGGCACTTTGGCAGGTGCTGGTTTTGGTCTGGAGAGTGTCATCCAGACGATTGCCACCACCAGAGCAAGTGCTGAGAGTAAAAGTACTACATACATATATCTGCCTCCCTGAACCCTGAATGCTCAACTCTTGATTAAGCACAGTTAATAGTATTGAAAAATGACTAAGGTTTATACATTCCAAGACCTTCCAATTACTAAGTACTAACAAGAATAGCACGGATTACCATTTCACCATAAAAACTGGTTCACCTGATTACTCCCATTTCGGCATTTGTATATACAGGTTCATCTGCGAAAGCCATGGCAACATGAATACCGCAAGCGCCCATTGCACCTGTCTCCATACACCCATTGGCAGTGGGATGTCTGTCTGAACCAAGGAGGGTTTTCCCTGGAATGACGCATCAGGGGGACTTCCGCTTCTGCACGAGCACAAACCTCCAGGGGAATAACGTGGAAAGACGGCCCGCTTTTACTGTTATAATAATGGATTATTTTTTACATAAAATGACCGTGCCCCGATGAATCTGCCTGCATCCCCCGCACAATCGTCCTCAATCATCTTTATTATAAGACCGCATTGTCCTCTGTCACACATAAAAAAACCGGCCGCACTGGCCGGGTTCCATTGATCACTCGTGATCATCTGGGTTATCTTCTTTTCCCTTTTTGTTCTGGTTGGGGTTCAAAATCCTTCTCTTTACTCTTTTCTTTTTCTCTTTGTTCGGGAGAATGCTCATCTTGTTTGGTGTTTTTAGTCATGCCTGCCACCTCTTCTGACAGCAATCATTAATTGCTGTTATTTGAATTCTGGGTGCCTGAATTCTTGCCGCCTTTTTGCTCGATTTCCTGGTAAAACTCTTTATCTTTATTTTTGCTTGTCTGTTCGCCGCCTTTTCTTCCGGCTTCTTCACGGCTCATGGTTCCGCTTGAGCTGCTGTTTTGGCTGCCTGAATTGTTACTGCTGTTGGAGTTGTTATTGTTGGAATTATTGGTGCTGGAACTGCTGCTGCTCGTTGTATATTGATTTCCTGAAGAGTTTCTTCCGCCCTTTTCACCAATCTCTGCAAAGTGCTCGGAATCATGCTGTCTTGCGTTTGCTTCGCCGCCTTTTTTGGCAGCCTCTTCACGACTCATGGTTTGGTTTGAGTTGTTGGATTGGTTTTGTGCCATCTGAATCTCCTCCTAAACGTTTTTTAAGCTTTTTTTGAAGCTTGTGGTCATCCCTTTGCCAACTTAGCTTCCTGACTAAACCTATCTTAGAAAAAAATTTCAAGTTAGGAAGGAATGTCTATTTCATTCTCAGTAGATCTGGAATAAATACTGACATATATGACAATATAAGTGAATTTCTTCTAGGTCCAAGGAGTTTGCGTTACGGAGTGATTTTTGGATACGTTACATAAAATGGGAAGGGAGGCAAATGATAAGCGGGTAAACGTATGGAGGTGCTAAATGAAAAACGAAATGACGTATGGAGATGATTACAAATTCATTCCAGCCATCTCTGTTAAAAACGGTGATCTTTTGGAGGTAACGAACGGTGTGCTGTGTTACGTGGACCAGATTGTCAATGTGATCATCGTGGAAGCCGGGGGTGGCTGTGTGCTGGTTGACACGGGCATGCCAAAATCCGCCGAAAAGGTGATCTCGGTTATAGAGAAGCGGTATGGAACAGGGTCAAAACCAATGGCTATTCTTTTAACGCATGGCCATTTTGACCACGTGGGAACAGTCGTTGATCTTGTAAGGAAGTGGAATATACCTGTCTTTGCTCATGAACTGGAGCTGCCCTTCTTAACAGGAGAAAAAGATTACCCCGAGCCGGATTCCTCTGTAGAAGGGGGAATGGTCGCAAAAATCTCCCGTTTCTTCCCAAACGAAGCCATTCAGCTTGGAGACCATGTCAAGCCATTGCCTGAAAACGGAGAGGTGCCGTTTTTAGAAGGCTTCTCATGGATTCATACCCCAGGCCATACGCCCGGTCATGTGTCTTTTTTCAGAAAAGAAGACGGACTATTGATTGCAGGAGATGCCTTTGTAACGGTGAGGCAGGACTCTCTGTACCAGGTGATGAGCCAAAAAGGGGAAGTGAGCGGACCTCCAAGATACTTCACGACAGACTGGGACGCTTCCTATCTCTCCTTAAAAAAGCTTGTTGATGTAAATCCCAATGTGGCTGTTACAGGTCACGGACCTCCCCTGGGCGGACCAACGCTGAAAGAAGAGCTTGAATCTCTTCTTGCTCATTTTAAGGATGTGGCTGTACCGGATTACGGGCGCTTTACTCATTAGTCAAGGATCCAGGAGACTGTTCCTTTTCCTGATTAAAAGGGGGATGGCAGACCAGGAAGAAAGACAAAGAAAGCAGCGTCAGAAATGACGCTGCTTTTACTTGCCGATTCTGTCCGGACAGGTCTGAGTTGACCTGCTGTATTTCAAGGAGAAGCTGTCCTGTAATAGCCGCTCCCAAACCTGATTCATTTCTATTTTGGCTCATTCCAAATACGGTCGAGGTCCAAAGCCTGATACACCTTGTCCCCCTTAATATCGCGGTGGATGAGTGGTTTTACAAACAGTTCATCAAGGTTATAATGTTCCGGTTTTCTAGTGGCTGTTTTATCAAAAGGATCAGTATAGGACATAGACGATCTCTCCGTTCTTTTGATTTTTTCCTTATAAAGTGTAGAGTGAACACTTTCCTTATAATTATTCGCAATTACTGGAAAATCAGGGAGGTATACGGCATTCATTCAGGTGGCTCCCTCCTCTCTTTCACGTACTTAAACCTACAGAGAAATAACTCGGAAGAAGCTGCTTCTGCTATGATGGAAGTGGATGATATTTACATATGAGGAGCGTGCCCCTATGCCTGTCTACAACAAACTCGTCCGAGACCGGATCCCGGAAGTGATCGCACACACCGGTAAAAAAGCCGTCTGGGAAACCCTGACTGATGAACAGTACCTGTCCTGTGCAAAAGAAAAAATGAAAGAGGAACTGGGCGAATACCTGGCATCCAAAAATGACGATGAAGCCGTGGAGGAACTGGCCGATCTCCTGGAGCTCATCTACTGCCTCGCGGAACAGCACAACAGCACGGTCGACCAGCTCGAAGTTGTACGAAGGGAGAAGGCGGAGAAGAGAGGATCGTTTAAGGAGAAGGTGTTTTTGAGGGAGGTAATAGAATAGAAAAAAGGCTGGAAGAGTTCCAGCTTTTTTCTGTGAATACACTTCATCTAAATAAAAACTTACCAAAAAAGTCGTTAAGAATTGGTACTTTGTCATGACTTCTCTATTATCTGAATAAAGTGCGGCTATATTATAGAATTGAAATTTGTTTTTCAATACGTTGATACCGAATACTCGTCGAATCAACAGCAGCAAGTCCCGAGCATTTGAAAATACCGATAAATCGATATCTGTTATTACCGAGATTATCTTTGTACTTCGCAAAAACAGCTCGTTTCTGATCTACTTCTTTTTGAAATACGTTTTTCTGCACTTCCACAATTTCAGCCGATTTGTGAGATACATCTATATAAGACGACTAATTAATTTTAGGAATTGCTGTCTACTACTTTTTCAGGATTTTTCCTGGGTCCCGGCGTCCGTTATTACTTTGTTCACCTTCAGAAATATTGAACCGGGTAAATGCCACTGCCTCTCTGAGCGTAATGAGTTTGCCAACACAAGCCGTTTTAATGCCTCTCCGTTTTATTCTTAAACAAGGATGATATAACCCATCCGAAGATCCCGCCGCTACCAATTCCCAATATAAGTTTTGAAGCAAGGTTATCGAATGTTGTAAGCCCAACGAAAGTGAAAACGGCAATACAAAAAATGTAAATATGCCAATTGTGATTCATGGTTTGATCTCCAATAAAGCGTTTTTAAATTCTAATATAGGTATACGAATCAATTGTATTTATGATTCAACAATAAACGGTGCCGGGGATTAAACAAAAGAAAATGGAGATAAAAGAAGGTAAACCCCAGTCCAGTTAGGAAGTGAACCGGAAAAGCATAAAAGAGTCTGATGATTATTCGGTCCTTGCAAGAAAAAAAACAGCCGCACCGCAGCTGCTTTTTCCTATCTTCTCTTGAATTTACTTCTCTTATTACTTTTGTTCACGTGTCATTGTTTCATAGACAACTTATACTTTAAAACCTTCTGCTATTCTCCCTAGAGTCAATCTTTATACTTTACTTCTCAAATCGCAGAGTAGCTAATGGACCTTGGACGGCAATATGTGTGATGATAGATGCTATTTCTTCCGGCGTTTGTCTCATCCCGGTGTCAATCCAGTGATGAATGATTCCAAGGTGTGCAGAAGCAATAAATGTTGCTAAATATTCGGAAGGTACCACCATGTTATTTTCTTTGAAATTGGAAGAAGTTAATTTATCTAAGATCCTGGCCTTTACAAACTCTTTTAATTTGATTGAGAAGGCAGGATCGCCATTAGGACCTAAGAGTACCTTTAATAAATCAGCATGTTTTGCGATCGTTTCAAGGACAGTAATTATAACCGGATAAGCAGTTTTACTTTCTCTGTGCTTTATAAATTCAAAGATATCTATGTCTTTTACTTTTGCCTTTATCTCCACAAGAAACTCCTTTTGGTACTGCTCTAATAAGTCATTCACATCCCTAAAATGCAAATAAAAGGTTCCTCGGTTAATATCCGCATATGCAGTAATATCACTTACGGTGATATTCTTAACTCCTTTTTCCTCAATCAGCTTCATCACGGATTGCCGTATGAGTTTTTGAGTCCGTACTTTTCTTCGATCCATTTTTTCTGTCATGTTATCATCCCCATTCAAAAAAACGGTAAGAAATCCGTTAGTTAAAAGACACTTCGACCGTTTCTGTTGTTTACTGAACAAATCTTTATTTATTGATTATTGTATTCCTGTATTTGGTTATTATAATGAACAGTGAGTGAGTTAATCAACAGGTTATCGATTAAAACTCATGAACCTTATTTAAAGGGGGGATTACAGGTGAGTGTAATTAAAGTAAATCACATCCAAAAGGGGTACGGGAAAACGAAAGTACTCGATGAGGTAAGTCTGAGTGTAGAGAAAGGTCAAATATATGGCTTTATAGGACCCTCCGGAGCAGGGAAAACGACACTGATAAAATTAATCGCAGGGATGGAGCTCGTTGATGATGGGGAGGTTTATGTACTCGGGTCTAAAATGCCCAGTCTTCCGGTATTGCAGGATGTAGGATATATGGCTCAATCAGACGCATTGTATTTGCAGCTCACAGGAAAGGAGAATCTCGCTTTTTTTGCGAGCCTTTTTAAACTTACAAAAAAACAACAAAAGGACCGAATATCCTACGCTGCAGGACTGGTAAATTTAACTGATGATTTAGATAAAAAAGTGGCGGCTTATTCTGGAGGGATGAAACGAAGGTTATCTCTTGCCATTTCATTACTGCAGGACCCCCAAATCCTTATATTGGATGAACCTACTGTAGGAATTGACCCCGAACTGCGGTTAAGCATATGGAACGAATTGCTGCGCCTGAAAAAAGAAGAAGGAAAAACCATTATTGTAACCACACATGTAATGGATGAAGCAGAGAGGTGTGACTTTATCGCCCTGATCAGAAACGGAAGTATATTAGCAAACGGCACTCCATCTGAATTAAAAGACTTATATCATGCCCAAAATATTGATGAGGTCTTTTTAAATGCCGGAAGGAGCAAACAATGAGAATACAAGCCATGGTTAAAAGAATTTGTCAGGAGATGGTCCGTGATAAAAGAACGTTAGCACTTCTGATTGTCGCACCGCTGCTGATTTTGTCTCTTATGTATTTTTTATTTAACAGTGAAGATAGAGACCCTCGTTTAGGAGGCCTTGGTTTAGATGAACGTATCGTTACCGTATTGGAAGAGTCCGAAATCACTGTAGAAACGTTCGAAGAAGTATCCGATGTTGAAAGTTTGATTGTTTCGGAAGGTCTTGACGGGATGCTTATTATGGGTGCGGGTACCCCTGAACTTGTATTAGAAAATAGCGATCCATCTGCCTCACAAGCTTTACAAATGAAAGTTAAACAGGCAATGTCCTTACAAGCCCAGCAGGAACTTATGGAAAGAACGGGTACAGAGGCAGATGTTGACACGACTATTTCAAAAGACTACGTATATGGAAGTGAAAGTTCAGATTTCTTTGATATATTAAGTCCTGTCTTAATTGGTTTCTTTGTATTCTTTTTTGTCTTTCTAATTTCAGGGATAGGATTATTAAAAGAAAGAACCTCCGGCACGCTTGAACGGTTACTGTCGACACCGATTCGCCGGGGAGAGGTGGTTACTGCTTATTTGATCGGGTACGGAATATTTGCCATTATCCAGACGGTTATCGTTGTTTTATATTCGGTGTTAGTACTGGATATAGTACTTGTTGGTTCTTTATGGCATGTTGTTTTTATTAATTTATTACTTGCGTTGGTTGCACTTTCATTAGGAACACTATTATCCACCTTTGCAGCTTCGGAGTTTCAGATGGTACAGTTTATCCCTATTGCCGTTATTCCCCAGATCTTTTTCTCGGGAATTATTCCGCTTGAAGGTATGGCAGACTGGCTGCAGGCCCTGGGGAAAGTTATGCCTCTTTATTATGGTGCCGATGCTCTGAGGGGAGTCATGTATAAAGGATTCAGCCTGACTGATGTGAGTGGAAGTCTGTACGTTTTAGCTTTGTTTTCGATCGTTTTTATTGTACTGAATATCTATGCGTTAAAAAGATATCGCAAGTTGTAAGTGTTGAAGCCCGAGACGTATAATTCTCGCTCTTTTTATTAATCGTTAGATTGAAAACCTTAATAAAAATGTACGAAATTATTTATTTTAGTTCAAATAAAGACAAAATAATGCTCGTAAGAAGAAAAATCCTTTACAAAATAAACGTTTTTATATAAAGTCGTTTAGTAATGGTGAATATAAAAGCGGGGTGAAGTAAATGATTACTCATTTTTCCACGACACAAAAGGTAAGTTTGAATGATGTTGGAGGGAAGGGGATGAACCTGGTACAGATGACTCAGGGAGGGTTAGCTGTCCCGGACGGGTTCATCGTAACAACGAAGGCCTACGATCAGTTTATTGAAGAAAACCAATTAGGGGACAGGATTGCCGCTATGCTTAAAGGGGTTTCTGCTGATGACATGAATGCATTGGAAGAAGTGTCATATAAAATTAAACTTCTCATAAATCAGGCGTTCATTCCCGAAGCGGTACGTTCCCAAATTGTTGAGGCATATAACGGATTGGGTGTCCCATTTGTAGCCGTTCGATCCTCCGCAACAGCAGAAGACTTACCGGATATGTCTTTTGCAGGTCAACACAATAGCTATTTAAATGTAACCGGGGAAGAGAAGCTTATGTTATCTGTAAAAAAATGCTGGGCGTCCCTATGGAATGCCCGGGCTATCTCATACAGAATGATGCATGATGTGCCACAAGAATATAAGGTGCTGTCTCTTGCTGTCGTTGTACAAGCAATGGTTAACAGTGATAGTGCAGGAGTGATGTTTACAGTCAATCCTATGAACAACCGGCGCGATCAACTGTATATTAACTCTTCTTGGGGAATGGGAGAGGCGGTAGTTTCGGGCATAGTCACCCCTGACCAGTTCGTATTGGATAAAAAGACAGGGGAATTAATCTCGTCTGTAATTGAAAAAAAAGAAACCCAGATGATAAGGTCAAACGGCAGAAATGTGAAAACAGCTGTACCGGAATTACTTCAGCGGAAGGAAAGTCTAAACCACAAGGAGCTAAAGCAATTATTTGAAATGGCTCAAGCTGTTGACAGGTATTACAAACAGCCAATGGACACAGAATGGGTCATCGGCCAGGGTGCGGCACAAATTGTTCAAGCCAGACCTGTAACCGGTCTTCATCCTATGCCGGTTAAAAATGACGATCCGAAGAAGTATGGACTTCGTTTTTACTTTTCCTTTACGCGTGTAGCTCAAGGCATCAGTGAACCATTCACCCCAATGGGATTAGAGATTCAACGGTTGGAAATGTGGGCAGCTCTAAAAACAGTGGGTATTAAAGTAGAGAAACGACCAAGAGGGTTTAAGACCGCAGCGGGCAGGGTTTACTGGGATTTTACCGAACTCATAAGGAGCCCTAAGCGTGCTGAGAAAATAGCTGAAAACATTAGTGATAAAGACCCGGTTGCAGGAAAAGTTCTGACGGAATTTGTAGAAAGAAATAAAGGTGAGCTCACTTCAAAAAGGAGTAAACTTCCTTTTCCTCCAAAATCCCTCCTTGTAGCAAGCCGATTTGCGTTAAGAACAGCAGGAGCGTTTATCCAGCCTCAACATGCAGAAAGACGGTGTATTACGCTCGCAGAAAATCATTTGAAAACAATGAATGAAAAAGCTTTGAAATGCCAGACCCCAGCTGAAAAGATAGAGCTCATTGATACGATTATGGAGAGTGCGATGAAGGTAATTCTTCATCAGTGTGCCTACTTTCTTCCGGGATTTAAAGCGGATCAAAGAGCAAGAAAACGTTTATGGGAATGGCTTGGAAGTGATGACTATATGGCACCGGTTATTCAGGGTCTTCCAAACAGCCCTACCTCCGCAATGGGTTACCGGCTCATGGAAATTGCTTATGAACTCAAAATGAAGAATGAGAAACTCAGTGTTACACACCCTTTTATTATGCATTTTTTAGAAAGTTACGGTCACCGGTCGAATGTGGAGCTGGATGTGGGAAATCCAAATTGGAGAGAAAAACCGGACTATATTATGAACCTGCTTGAGTCATATATGGAAATGGATACAGAATCTCTTCATGCCAAACTAAACAAACATAATGATAATGCTGACAAGGCAATCTCTTCGATTGTTACGAAAGTGAAGGAGAAAAAAGGCGCCCGCGCTGCGAGACAAATTGAAAAAGACTGCCTCTATATGCGTAAAACCCTGGGCTTGCGTGAAAGACCGAAATTTGATTTAATTCGCTCATTTGCCCTGATCCGTCAAATCCTGCAGGAGGCCGGCGAGGAGTTAGTAAACAATGGATTTATTAAAGAAGTAAACGACGTGTTTTATTTGGAGCGGTCTGAAGTGAGAGGTCTGTCAGTCCCTCTATACGAACTTATTGAAGAGCGCAAGAAGACCTTTTACAAGCAAAAGAAAATAAAAACCGTTCCCCGGTTTATGACCAATACAGGCGAATGTTTGTATGAAAGTGTTGATTCAAGCAACGAAGACGGGCTGCATGGCGTTCCTATCTCATCTGGTGAATACACAGGTACTGTCCGGGTCATTCATGATCCTGCAAACGCTAAGTTAAAAGAAGGAGAAATCCTTGTTACACACAGTACCGACCCCAGCTGGACTCCTTTATTTCTTACAGCTGGTGCTTTAATTATGGAAACGGGTGGTACAGCCTCACACGGTGGGATTGTAGCGAGAGAATACGGACTTCCGGCCGTAAGCGGTATTGAACGAGTAAGTGAAAAATTAAAGACCGGTGATAAAGTAATGATTAACGGAAGTTCAGGGAAGGTTTTATTGCTTGAAGAAGCAAACCATGCGTAAGTTTATCATTACTGCTTATATAGGAGTCCTTATTGGCACTGCTGCGAACATGATGATGCAAACAGTTATTGCTACTATCCTTCCGAGTATTACTGAAGAATTAGGTGGACTTCATTTATATGGGTGGGTCTTCAGTAGTTTTCTAATTATATCTACAGTGACCATCCCATTCTTCTCAAAAATGGCTGATATTTATGGTCACAAGCAATTGTTTTCTATTGGTCTTATGGTTTTTACAGCCGGGACTTTGTTTTGTGGTATGGCTGAGTCCATTGAAACGTTAATTGCCGGCAGAGTGATTCAGGGAGTGGGTGCAGGGGCGGTTGCCCCTGCTGCCATTGCTTTAATAAGCACACTTTTTACCAGAAGTAATCGCGGTAAAGCCCTGGCTTTATACGGTATTACACAGATGACTGCAAACATAGCTGGTCCTTTGGTTGGAGGGGGAGTTGCTCGATTATACAGCTGGGAATGGGCTTTTTACATCATCGTGCCGGTATGTCTCCTCTCCCTCCTCCTTATTTACTTGTCGCGGCACTCAGGAGAACGGATACAAAAGCAGGGCAGCGCATTAAAAAGTTTTGATTTTTTGGGAGCTTTGTTATTGGGGATCTCTGTAATTGCGACGGTACAGGGGTTGACACGATTAGGCCATACAGGATGGAGTCTATTAACTTTTGTGTTTTTTGTTTCCAGTTTTGTGACCGCATTTTGGTTTATACAGCATGAAAGAAAGCACCCTGCCCCTATCATTCCAAAGAGGCTGATTTCAAAACGATTGTTTAGTCTCTCTTTAATAAATGCCTGTCTGGGCGGTATGGTGATGTATGGAATAATTGCTATTCTCCCTCTTTTTGCAGTAAGTGTGTTGGAGGGACCCTTGCAAACAAATCCGGGTGTACTTCTGATACCTCTTATGGTCGGTGTAGGGGGAGGGTCCCTTATTGGCGGGATGATAATGAAAAAAACTACTGATAGAACTGCAATTTTATCCGGTTGGATTCTTGTTAATGCAGGGTTAGTAATTTTTTTTGTGATGAACGTATCAGGTATGGTTAATAGTTGGGCGGCATTAATTATCCTATTCATCGGACTGGGAATCGGTATACTTTCACTGTCAATTATTACCTCTGCTCAAAACGCAGCAGGTGAAAATGAGCAGGCTGTAGCAGGAGGGGTTATTCAGTTAGCAAGAAATTTAGGGGGAGGAATTGGCATTCCAGTCTTGACCGTTTTCCTGTCACTAGGTTCATCTGAACCGGCGGGTATTAATCATTTTACCTTTACTTTTCTGTTCCTGAGTATCAGTTCCTTCATTGGTTTTACTATCTCGTTTTTCTGGCTTCGGTCACATGATATTATATAAGCAGTTCATGCCTTGAATAATATCAAAAGCATTGAAGTGAATTTATAGCTGATATGAAGACAGCTTTTGGTGGAAAATAGCGGGAGGTTGCCGGAAAATGTTAAAGGATTCCAATCGGAAATCAAAAAAGCTTGAAGTGATCTTATTTACCGCTGAGAAATTATTTCTCAGTAAAGGGGTTCGTTCTATAACGGTAGAAGAAATAACGCGTGAGGCGAAAGTAAGTAAAGCGACATTTTATAAATATTTTGCAGACAAGCAAGACATTATTAAACACGTTCTTGAAAAAGTCTTTGAAACAAATTTTAAAAAGCTGGAGACTGTTGTGGAGAGTGGAAAACGCCATAAACTCACCTATGAATCTTTTATGAGTGTCTTTGACATGGATGAGTATGAAGAGTTCTTTCAATCAGGCTTCATAGAAGAACTGAGGGAAGACTATCCGGAGATGGTTACGCTTTATACACAATGGGTAAAAGAGATACGCTTGCCCAAGTATCAGGAATTGATGCGTATGGCTAAGGTTGACGGGCTCATCAGGGTTGATATTGACACAGACTTTTTAATTCAGTACACACTTGCTATGCGACATGCCATGATCCGTTCACTCCAAGGTTCGCCTTATTATACTAAAGAGGATAATTTGAAAGAATTTATAAGGCAGTTTTATGACTTATATTTAAACGGAGTAGTTAATAAGCCGGGTAGTTAGGCCGCCGTTAACACTTCCCCCCAAAAAGGAAAAGCTGTAAAGAAAGAAGCTGCTAAAGTGGGCAGCTTTTTTGTTTTCATTTTCCTGCAAATTAACCGTTCCTTTCGAAACCAACTCTGCCCACAGGACTGCTTTGGAAGGGGTATTTTATGGGTTTCTTTTTCAACCTCTTTAATACTTTTTATGATGAAATCAGATGTTACCGCCTTGTTTTTTGTTGGAAGAGTACAGATTATCCGTTTATATAATAAAGGATAAAGGGTTTATTTCACGTATTTTTATTAGTATGAAGAATCGGATATTGTAACACTACCTTTACTTTTTACATGGGATTAAAGCTTAAAGGAGTAGACTTAAAAATCAATGCCTGAATATCGGCTGCATGATTGAAATGGATCTCTATAATAGAAGGAGAACCAAACAAAGTAAGAAGTGGAGGCTGGTGGTAAAGTGATTTCGTTACATCGTAAAGAGGAATTCTATCAAGCGTTTCTCGAAAAAAATACAGAATTTGATGGTGTTTTCTTCGTAGGAGTCAAAACAACGTCTGTTTTTTGCAGACCGACATGCCCTGCAAGAAAGCCTAAATTCGAAAACTGCGAGTTTTACTTAACGGCGCAGCAAGCGCTTCTCGCTTCGTTTCGTCCCTGCAGAAGATGCCGGCCCTTGTCCCACCCTAACCATGTTCCGGAGATAGTTCAAACGCTTGTAGAAGCGGTTGAAAAGAATCCGGAAAAAAGATGGAAAGAAAAGGACTTCAAGGAATTATCTGTTGACCCCTCTACCGCCCGGCGTCAGTTCAAAAAAAGGTTTGGTATGACGTTTGTTGAATATGCCCGCGCAAGAAGAATGGGCATTGCTATGAAAGAAATCCGAGCGGGCAAACCTGTCATCGAAGCTCAGTTGTCCTCCGGGTATGAATCCAGCAGCGGGTTTAGAGATGCGTTTTCCCGCATTATGGGAAACGCCCCTTCGTTAACTGGAGAAAGGAACATCTTAAAGGTCTCCTGGTTTGATACACGACTCGGTCCCATGATTATTATTGCAGGTGAGGATGGTCTTTATCTCCTGGAATTTGTGGACCGCAAAGGGTTGGAGCGTGAGGTAGAACGTCTGAGGCATAAAACCAAGTCAGCTGTTATTCCAGGCAAAACCAAACATACGCTTTCGATTGAAAGGGAATTGGATCTTTATTTTAAGGGTCACCTGACTGATTTCAGAACAACCATTAAGACAATCGGCACCCCCTTTCAAGAAGAGGTGTGGAAAAAACTGCGGGAGATCCCTCATGGTCAAACAAGGACGTATACTGAAATGGCATCCGCAATTGGAAAACCGTTATCCATACGTGCGGTTGCCAATGCCAATGGTGCAAATCAGATTGCGATTGTTATCCCTTGTCACAGAGTCATCAGAGCCTGCGGTGAAACAGGCGGGTACGGAGGAGGAACTGCCCGTAAAAAGTGGCTGATAAATCATGAAAAACAAGGAGTAACTTATCTTGAATCAAATGAAACCTGCGAAAATAGTATGTAGCTTTTGTGTAAAAGAGAGCCTTATTGAATTTTCGCAGATATCGAGAAAGAGGAGCTGTGCTTGACGCTGCAGCTCCTCTTTCTATATGAAAATTACTTCTTTTATTTTAAAAATTAAGGTACCAAAGCTAAATGTAACCGTTTTACTGTGAATACACATGCAATCATTAAGCCATTTCTTTATACAATTTTCTCAAGTATACAATTTGCCCGATGTGATAAGCATTATGAGTCGCTTTGTTAGCAATAAGGGCCCACCATTCTGCTTCAACAGGAAATCCTTTAGCTTTAAAGTCTAGTTTTTGTTCACTGGAAATTTGCCAATACAGGAGTGTATCCATTAATTCAACCTTCAAATCTACAAAATTGGTACTATCTGTTATAGTGAAGCTTTCCTTGTTATCTCCAATACTTTTTACTCCATTTACATCAGATTGCTCAAACCTTTTTTGCCAAGTTTTATTCCAGTAAAGAAGGTGCTGTACGATTACAAATATGCTATGACTTTTTGAGGAGGGTTTCCAATGTGCTTCTTCTGTAATTCCATTAGCAGCTTATTCAAAAGAAAAATACCAACTGGTATCATTCGCATTTGCAAGTAATTGGTCTAGCAAAACATCCTTGGCAGGTGTCATTATTTTTCCTCTCCCAAAAGTTTTTATTAATCATAACGAATTCCCTATGGTATTACAAGATTCGAACATACTTTATTTTTTTATACTAAAGCAAAAAAAATCCCTGGAAAAGGGAGGAGTGGTTTCAAAAGCAAATGGCTCCTATTTTCAGCAATTTATGAAATAACTTCTCTGAGACCATAACCAGTGATTTTGCATGAGATTGTATTGTTTCTTCTATATATGTAAGAAGAACGTTAATTCGGAATCGGGGGAGAGGCGGCCGTGGAGTATACCTTTATGAACGGAGAATTCATACCTGCCGGCACAGCGGTTGTCGGTGTGAAAAATAAAGCCCTTAATTACGGTCTCGGTGTGATCGAGGGCATCAGAGGGTACTGGAACGATGAGCATGAGCAGCTGTATTTGTTTCGCCTTGCGGATCATTATTCCCGTTTTCTTGATGCATGTCGCACGCTATACATCAGCTTGCCTTACTCTGTCGGAGATCTGTGTGAGATTACTGTTGACCTGGTGAAGCTGAATAACATCAAGGGGAATATTTACATTCGCCCGGTTGCTTATATTGACGAGGATTCGCTACGTCCATCATTGGTGAACGGCAACTACGGGATTTTTATCGCTCTTGTTGAACCCGGCATTTATTCCTTAAACGAACTTTCAACCCTCACGTCCTCCTGGCTCCGGATTTCTTCCAATACGATCCCGCCGTTCATCAAATCAATCTCCGGCTACTTGAACTCCGCCCTCGCCTATTCAGAAGCTGTGCTGGCCGGAGCAGAGGATGCCATTTTTCTCACACGCGACGGCAACATCAGCGAAGGGAGCACGAGCAACCTTTTCATCGTCAACAACAACCGGCTCTTCACTCCCCCTGCCTCTGATGACATTTTTCCAGGACTTACAAGGGACACGGTGATCACCATCGCCAAAAAAGAACTGGGTATGGAAACGGATATCGGGAGCCTGCCGAAATCCGCACTCTATGCAGCGGACGAACTTTTTTTTACCGGCACCGCCATCCAGCTCGTTTCCGTCGTCAAAACAGATCATCGCACGGTCGGAACAGGCACAACCGGACCGGTAACAGCCCGGCTCCAGCAACTGTACAGTCAGATTGTCCTCGGCGAAACGTCTGCCTACCGCCGCTACCTTACACCGGTCTGGTAAAAGGGAAGAGGCAAACTGCGAAAAATCAGCATCCAGGCCTTGTGGAGAATACCTGACCTGATTGAATCGTTTGTACAAATAACAAACCGAATGTATTACTTTTCTTTCCTTTTTTTGGGTTGAACGGGTACTTCGGTGTTCTATTCAAACAGACTTTTAATATGATAAATTAAATCAAATTTAGAAAGAGGTGAGTTCATGGGAATAATTATCCCAGGAGGAGGAATAATTCCATTTTCAACAGGTATCATCCTCAGTGGTCCTACGGTAGTCTCAGCAGCTCCGAGATTAATGGGTTTTGGCAGTAGTACGGTTCAAGTTATTGACGCTGCTGGAGAATCAACCAGTCCACCAGAAGCCGGTGGTTTTGCTTTCCCAATTCCCTTTGCCGGTACCGTTCAAAATTTACAGGTAAGTGCAGATTTATTGGTTGCTGCTGTTACTTCTATAAATACTCTGGGTCTTCAATATGATTTTACAGTATTCCGTGCACCTTCAGTTCCTAATAACGGGATTGATCATAGTTCATCACCATACTTGACAACTCCCCTAACCAGCTCAGTTAGATTTGGATTTCCGAATAACGTCATTACACCTGGTAACCCTGACGGTTTCCGTACAGCAACGAATATTAATCTTGATTCATTGGAAGTCGCTGAGGGTGATCGTATTGGTATTCGTGTGAGGACGCTTCAGGAGACTGATCCTTCAGCAGCTGATATCACCCAACTCTCGTTTAGTGCCAGTTTATCTTATACTCCTTTTTAATGCATTTTGCATTGTAATTGTCTAAGGAGTAGGTACGATTGATAAAGTAGTGGTTCAAACGGAAGCCGTCTTAAAATAGGTACGAAAGTGAAGAAACAGCGCCCCTGACGCGGGGTGCTGTTTCTTTATTTCAACCAACGAAAGAAGGAATCTGCAGAAAGCCATTCCTGGCGGGGTTTCGATATTTAACCGTCCCTTTAAGTGCGGTCTTTAGAAAAATGAAGTCCTCATTTTTCCCTCTCATTAACAAGCTTTCGGATTCATAAATGCCATGAGTCCGGCCGGAGATCCATCCTCAAATGACAAACCCCAAAATCTTTCTTTCGCAATCCAGTTTAAGAAACTTCAGCTTATTGATAATTTATCACCTTAATCCAGTCGTTTGAATGGGTATCTGGCTGGAAAACAGTAATCAGGAGGTTTTTGGGAGTTGTTGACGAACGTAGGTTCTTATATAGTGCAAGTTAAAGGAGACCTACCTCACACCGGTCTGGTAAAAGGAAGGAGGCAAAGGTGTGGATCAATATTCAGCAAAATAAAGTAGCCTCATGCAAAAAAGCTTGCAGATTAGCCGAGATATCGAGCTTTCTTTCGCTTAAAGTATGGATTCAATCTTTTAACGATAATTGGACGCCGGGTCGATGAGTACCTAACTTACCTATAAAGTCGTTAAGAATTGGATACTTTGTCATGAAGGGTTATGTTCTGGTAAGTCATCCTCTTTTTTTGTATGGCTATATTATAATATTGAAACTTGTTCTTCAATACGCTCATACCGAATAGTCGTCGAATCACCGGGAGCCAGACCGGTGCATTTGAAAATCCCGATAAAGCGATATCTGTTATGACCAAGATTGTCTTTGTATTTTGCAAATACAGCTCGTTTCTGATTTTGTTCCACTTCTTTTTGGAAACCGTTTTTGCGCGCTTCCACAATCTCAGTTGATTCGTGAGATTCATCTATGTAAGACCAGTCGGAAGCTAACGTATTGATCCAGCCGTTTGCAACGGATTTTTTGACGCCATCGACCTCAATGGATAACTTAGGACACCAGAGCCATGTGTTTTCATATATTCGGAAACAGCTCCTCTGATAACCCTTTGCCTGCTTACCGAAAATGGTATTGGCAATATCTTTAATGTTCATAAACGAGACATCGTCATAAACGCTCAATACTTCTTTTTCTTTCAGTTCAACCAGTTGTTCTTCATAAGTTAACCAGTGTAACTCTATAGTTGAGGCACGTTTCCGAATGATCGTTACTGCCTCCCGGATCTGTTGGTCAATTTCTTCAATAGATTGAGTAACGTCCACTCTTAAACAAAGAAAATCATCAATCTCCTCCTCTGAAATCGAGGCAATGATGTCATCCATCCTTAGCTCATCCATATGCTTTTGGTTTTTGTGGTGCGCTTCATCCACTTCCACACCGATATGCAATTGTGGAAAGTATAGATCCATCAAGGCAAATGAACCATTTGCCCTTTTAATGTACTGTTGACTGGCCGGTAAAATATTAAGGTTATCAAGCTTGTGCCAGATGGCTGTTAAAACGTAGTTTTCATAGTCTTTACGTTTTGTTCTGGAAAACGTTCGTACTAAATAGTCCCGTCTGTTCATACTCTGCACCTCTTCTTTACTCTATTTCCAATTATCTCATTGCTTGTCCTCGGCCAAACGTCTGCTTATCATCATTACCTCACTCCGGTCTGGTAAAAGGAAAGAAGATCATCACACTGGTCTTGTAGAGAAAATCTACCTGATAATGAAAGACACAGATTGATAAGGAGAAGCAGTCAAAAAATCAGCACTCTTCTATGGTCTCGAGCTTTTATGCACGAGGCTAATTTATTTTGCTGAAGATCGTTCCACATCAGCTGAAGCGGGGACTTCGATTAAGTAGTTCTTATTTGTGTCCATTCTTCTTATCGACCTAAAATGTGGGGAGCACACGTTTGCTTGTATAGCTAATGAGCGGCCACAATCCGTTATAATACTTCTAAGTTTTTTTCTTGAACAAAGATGATATCACCCATCCGAAGATCCCGCCGCTGCCAATTCCCAATATCAGTGCTGAGGCAATGTTATCGAAAGTGGTAAGCCCAACAAAAGTAAAAACAACAACACAGATAATGTAAATATACCAGTTATGATTCATAGTCTGCCCTCCAATAAAGCATTTTTAAATTCTACTATAGGTATACGAATCAATTGCATTTATGATTCAACAATACAACGGGGCATGGGATTAAACAAAGAAAATGGAGGTAAAAGAATGTAATTCCCGGTCCAGTTTGGAAGTGAGCCGGAAAAGCATAAAAACAGACACAGTGAGCCCTGCGTCTGTTTCAATTTATAAATTAAGATAGGATAAAACAAACCGCTGTATATAGAACTTAATTCTCGCAGCTGTAATCTTCTGTGCTGCTTAATTATTGAGATCATTGAGGCCTGGAGCATGTTCGTTAGGCATGTCAGGCATCTCAGGCACAGGATGACCCTGCGGGGGATCTGTGACAGCTAGTTCTCCACCATCTCTGCTTGGAGTTGTTCCCTGGAAGATCTCACCGATCCGGGTATCGTCCAGGCGATAATTGAATTGGGCATTATGGAAGCCCATCTCGACATATTTACGGCATTCCGGGTATTTGTTTATATCATAATTCGGGATCGGGAATATCGTCCCCCAATCAACACCGAGTGTCTCCAACGCTTTAGCAAATGCATTCTGGTGTGCGTTATCCCTTACAATCAGGAAAGCAATTGTTTCTCTAAGTGTTTTATTGCTGCTCATCTCATAGATCCTTGATTTCTGAAGAACACCGGTGGATTCCAGTACAACGTTATTAAGGAGGTTCGCTACGAGATTTCCATGGTCATATACCCACGATCCGTTCCATGGATTGCCTCCAGCATCAACGGGCAGGGAAGATTTGGCCCCAATAATATAATGATGAGGATTAGCTCCAGATTGGATGACATCATCTAATGGAGCTCCATCAGCCGCCGTGTTTCCCGGCAGATCTCCACCGGATTCATTTAACAGCTGGTTAATGGTCGACTGAACGAGTTCCACGTGGCTGAGTTCTTCCAGAAAGACGCCTCTGATCAGGTCACGATATTGTTTAGCCTTCCCTCTGAAATTGGCACTTTGAAATGAGTATTGCATCATCGTTCTCATTTCGCCGAATTGCCCCCCGAGTGCTTCCTGAAGAACTTTTGCCGCATGAGGGTCCGGCTTGTCCGGCACAATCATATTGATTAAATCTTCTTTGTAAAAATACATGGTCCCATCCACCTTTCAAATAGATTCTCATGTATTCTGTCAAGAAGGGATGATGATTATTCGTTCTACGTCCAATTAATCCGCTTTTTTCCAGCCGCCGGTTTAAGGTGTAGGGGACAATGAGAACGATTGGGTTTCCCAATGCCGGGTAATATTTGACCTTTGCAGAAGGATTGCTCATTGGACTGAAAGGTGTTGTTTTCAGCGTTTTATCAGGCATCTTTCTTAGTGATAAGTGGTTATCCATCATTACTCAGACTTAAAAATCAATGCCTGAATATCGGCTGCATGATTGAAATGGATCTCTATAATAGAAGGAGAACCAAACAAAGGATGAAGGGGAGGCTGGTGGTAAAGTGCTTTCGTTACAGCGGAAAAAAGAATTCTATCAGGCGTTACTCGAAAAAAATACAGAGTTTGATGGCGTTTTCTTCGTAGGAGTCAAAACAACATCCATTTTTTGCAGACCGACTTGCCCTGCAAGAAAGCCCAAATTTGAAAACTGTGAGTTTTACTTAACGGCGCAGCAAACTCTTCTCGCTTCGTTTCGTCCCTGCAGAAGATGCCGGCCCTTGTCCCACCCTAACTATGTTCCGGAGATTGTTCGAACGCTTGTAGAAGCGGTTGAAAAAAATCCGGAAAAAAGATGGAAAGAGAAGGACTTCAAGGAATTATCTGTTGACCCCTCTACCGCCCGGCGTCAGTTCAAAAGAAGGTTTGGTATGACGTTTGTTGAATATGCCCGTGCAAGAAGAATGGGCATTGCGATGAAAGAAATCCGATCGGGCAAACCTGTCATCGAAGCTCAGTTGTCCTCCGGGTATGAATCCAGCAGCGGGTTTAGAGATGCGTTTTCCCGCATTATGGGAAACGCCCCTTCGTTAACTGGAGAAAGGAACATCTTAAAGGTCTCCTGGTTTGATACACGACTCGGTCCCATGATTATTATTGCAGGTGAGGATGGTCTTTATCTCCTGGAATTTGTGGATCGCAAAGGGTTGGAGCGTGAGGTAGAACGTCTGAGGCATAAAACCAAGTCAGCTGTTATTCCAGGCAAAACCAAACATACGCTTTCGATTGAAAGGGAATTGGATCTTTATTTTAAGGGTCACCTGACTGATTTCAGAACAACCATTAAGACAATGGGCACCCCCTTTCAAGAAGAGGTGTGGAAAAAACTGCGGGAGATCCCTCATGGTCAAACACGGACGTATACTGAAATGGCATCCGCAATTGGAAAACCGTTATCCATACGTGCGGTTGCCAATGCAAATGGTGCAAATCAGATTGCGATTGTTATCCCCTGTCACAGAGTCATCAGAGCCTGCGGTGAAACAGGCGGGTACGGAGGAGGCTCTGCCCGTAAAAAGTGGCTGATTAATCATGAAAAGCAGGAAGTAAATGATGTTGAATCAACTAAAACCTGCGAAAATAGTATTTAGGTTTTGTGTAAAAGAGAGCATTATTGAATTTTTGCAGATATAGGGAAAGAGGAGCCGGGCTTTGCGCTGCAGCTCCTCTTTGTTATTAACAAGTACTTTTACTACTAAACTCTTTACTAAAAATTATGGCGCCCAAAGCTGATCGTAGCCGTTCTTCTGTGAATACACATACATCTTCTGGATCTTTTCCTCCTGGTAGCTTTCCAGAAGAGGGGTAATGTCCGCTTCTTTTAACGTAATCAGCTCATCATTCCGTTCTTTGATTTTATCCAAAAACAAGCCGTTAGCGAGCTTGTCCCTCTTCGATGTATTACACTTACTGCAAGCCAGAACGAGATTCCATATCTGATCGGACTGGACGAAGGACCACGGGACAAAGTGATCCACGTGAATCTGCCTTTTCCCACGGCTCAGGTCCTTCTCACAGTAAAAGCAACGCTGTTCAAAATAATGAAGAAGCACTCTCTCAAAAGGCTTGAGGTTGCCGCGCTTTGTGATGTCTTCCACCTTCATAATCACGTGATCCACAGAACGGCCGTTCAGTTCTTCAATCTTTTTGGCCATATGAAAGTTTGTGAGCTGGGTGAGAAGAAGCTGATAGTTGAGCATAAACGAATAAACGTTTGGATCGAACCGAAAGTACTCTGTCCGGTGACTGAACTCATAAAAGCTCCCTCTCGTATCGCCAAAAAGAGCACCGAATACATTGACCTTCATCGCCTGCTTAATTTTCTTTATCATCCGGAGCTGAACGGAAGAAGCAATTTTATCGAAGCTGTAGTCATTCGGTATCGAGTAGGTTTCCCGCTCTTCGATCACAACCCAGGTAGCCGCCGCAGCATTCCGGCTACCTGGGTTATGCTTCTCAATCCCGTGCACCACAACCATATTCCAGTAGACCTTCGCAAACGTATATGCTAGCTGGTCATAAGAGAGCTCGAGGTTCTCATTAACTTCATAAAGATTCTCAATCATCGATTTCATGAGAACGTATTTGTATGTAGAGGATTTAACAGACTTGGAAGACAAAAACGAGGAGAAAATCCTCCAAATCTCTTCATCTGTCAGGTAAGCATTCCGAAGCTTACCTTCTTTTAGTTTATGGCTCATTTATGTAACCACCCGAAATTATAGTTATAGAAACTCTTTAGGGAAATTTATCAATCTATTACCTTTACTTCAAGTTCTATCATCTGAATTCCTGTGAAAAGAACCAATAAAAAAAGAAAGCCCCCAGTATAAACATTTTGACCACCCCATTTTTCCCGTCTCGCGTTTACTTATTAAATGAAGATACGAAAATACGGGAGGCGATGGAAATGAGGAAGCTGAAGAGAGTGGTGTTAAGGGAGGAGCTTCTGGCACTCACCGGTGACTACAAACTGGCGATGGTGCTGAACCAGATGATTTACTGGTCACAGTATGTGCAGGATTTTGACAAGTTTATTGAAGAGGAAGCGAGTTGGAACCATGAGGCGATCGGGCAGAGCCTGGAAGGCTGGATCTTTAAAAAAGCAGAAGAGCTCTCGGAAGAGACGCTGATGAATGTGAGCGGCAATGCCATGAGAAGGTATCTTAAGAGTCTCATTACGTCCGGGTGGCTCGAAGAGCGCGAAAATCCCTATCAAAAGTGGGATCACACGAGGCAGTACCGGGTGAAGCTTGCGAAGATACAGGACGATCTTGTGAAGATCGGGTATTACCTTGCGGATTACCGGATCGACATGACGACTCTTGGTCTGTCAGGGGATCGCCAAAAAGGAGATTCAGCCGTCCATAACGGAGACACAGCCCGATCATCTGACGGTTCAAACGGTCATTCTGACGGAACAATACCAGAGAGTACTACAGAGATTACGACAGATAAAATCCCTTTTGTCGACATTGTCGACTACCTGAACGAAAAAACAGAATCGAAATACAAAGCGACAACGAGAAAGACGAAGGAACTGATTAAAGCAAGATGGACCGAAGGTCATCGTCTGGAAGACTTTAAGACTGTGATTGATCATAAATCAGAAGAATGGCTCATGGATCCGAAGATGAGCATGTTCCTTCGTCCCACTACGCTCTTCGGAACGAACTTTGAAGCGTATCTCAACCGGAAGGCACAACCTGCCCATCGGGATTACGAATTCGAGAAACTTCTGAAGGAGTTGGAGTAGACGATGGATAAACAACAGGCAGCGAAAGTGATCAAGGACATTGACCGTTTTTACCCCGGAAGAATGCGAATGGACATCGGAACAGTGGAGTCCTGGTTCCGTCATCTAGAAAAGGAGGAGTACGACACCGTCATCGGGCGACTGGATGCCTATGCGAAAGAGAACAAGTATCCTCCGACCCTGTTTGATCTTCTCGATAATCCCCGTCCGGAACGAGACCGCAAGGGGACAGATAAAGTCAAAGAGTGGGAGGCGAAGGCGAGTGGTGGACCAGTGGAACATTCAAGCGGAGTTGATGCTCTTTGGCTGTATCCTTTTAGATAACACGATCATCAAAGAAATCGAAGTCCGTCCCCAGCATGTGTCTTTTTACCACCAGTCGATCCTGAAGGGCATGCTTGAGATCGACCGGGACGGAGAAGAAATCAACCGGGCCACCCTTCATGAAAAGCTCGGCAACAACCTGATGGCCCAGTGGGATATTGACAGAGCCATCGATTCTGTTCCTTCCCCCCATTCCTATGCCCTGTTCGAGAAGATCATCTTCCGGACGTGGAAACGAAACCAGGTCCGTCGTCAGGCAGAGAAGTTCCTTGATAAAACGAAGGAAGCAACCAACGATGACCACGTCTCGGGCTTTGTAAAAGAAGTGAAACTGATCGAAGCCGTCACAACGAAAAAGGCGGACTTTGTTTTAAAGGACAAGCTCATGGACGTATATGACGAAGCCGTGAGCGGGACAGTGGATCAGGGGCTCAAGTCAGGCTACACCGAGTATGACCTCCTCACGAACGGACACGGAAAAGGGCAGCTCATCATCGTTGCTGCAAGACCGTCCGTCGGAAAAACCGCCCTTGCCATCAACATGACCATGGGCCACATGGAGAACGGCGGCTACGGTCACCTCTACTCCCTTGAAATGAGCATGAAGCAGCTCGTAAACCGGATGATTGCATGCAAAGCCCGGATCAACTCACAGAAAATGCGCGATCCGAAAAGACGGTTCGATGAAGAGGACTGGACCCGCTACGGAAACGCCATGAGTCTTCTTTCCCAGCAAAGCCTGTACATCTGTGATGAGTCGTCGGTCAAGGTGAGTGAAATGTATGCAAACACCCGTAAGCTCATCAGCCAGCATCCGGACAAGCACCATTTTCTCATCGTCGATTACCTCCAGCTCCTGCAGCCCATCTCCAAAAAAGGCAACCGCCAGGAGCAGGTCACCGAAATTTCACGGGCACTGAAAACGATCGCAAGGGATCTGAATATTCCTGTCATCGCCCTCTCCCAGCTGTCCAGGGGCGTGGAAACACGCCAGGACAAACGCCCGACCCTGGCCGATCTCAGGGAATCGGGCAGCCTTGAGCAGGACGCCGACACCGTGGCTCTGTTATACCGGGACGACTATTACGACCCGGCCGCCTCTACGAAAAAAGAAATGGAAATCATCATCGCCAAACAGCGGGAAGGCCCCGTAGGCACGATCACCCTCACCTACGAAAAAGAATACAGCTTATTTTTAAACAAAGAAGAAAGCCCGTCCGGCAGGGGAGGCGATGCTCTTTGACAATCAGAGAACTCTATCATTTTGCCATCGCCGGAAACTACATGAGCCTGATTTACCTGATCGAATGGCTCCGGTATGACCAAGGCATCTCTATGGAACGGGACGCAAAAAACATCGATTACATCTTCGAAACCTACGGAAAGGACCTCAGCCACCACATCACCGCCTACCAGAAGAAGGTGGAAGAAAGAGGCAGGCATACGGATTTTAAATAGATAAAACAAGTCAATATATTTGAAGATACCGTTGGCAACAACCTGATGGCCCAGTGGGGCATCGACAGATACCTCACAAAAAAAGCCCTGCAAGAGGCAGGACTTCTGAACATGGAAGCCTTCTATAGGTAAATTGTATGAAAAGCCTCACTCAACTTATTAATCCGCTGTATAACGGGATCTGGACGTAGAGGGGAAGGAGGGGAGTGCCCGCTTCCTGCTCAATCTGCAGCCTCCCTGGTTGTTATTAATCCCTAAAAGAGGCGATTTCTGACGGATCTGACTCAAGTCCGTCGCCGTTAACTGACGTAATATAAAACGCGTAATCGGCTGCCCCCTCGGTCCGGAGGGATTTCCTTTCGTGGGCCGATACGCTTTCTATGTGGTCAAATGCCCCTGTTTCTTTGTTTTCACGGTAAATGCGGTAACCGATGACCGCCTCATCACGGACCGCGTGCCATGAAATACGGTTGTGCTGGACGATTACGTTTTCCGGTGCTGCAGGAGGGGCACCTTCAAAATCTTCAGCCGGTTCTTCTTCTGCCTCAGGCTCGACCAGTTCTGTGTAAACGACGAGCCGCTGATCATGTGTCCCTTCTGCGCGGTCAAACGTGCCGGAACAAGTAATCAGGTTCAGGCGTTTTTTATCCGTTGGTCCGAAGATTTCTTCTATGGGGGCGTCGTTGCGGCCATAGCTGACAGTTAGTTGCACCTCAAATGTCAGCGGTTCACCGTCCTCTCCGCTCACGTGAATCTCGTCACCCGGCTCGAGTTTGTTCAAATCCCAGAATACCGCGGGTCCTGTCCGGCTGTCCACATGCCCTGCAAGGACCGCATTCCCGGTGTTTCCGGGCATTGTGCCCGGTTCGAACCAGGCCACACCCTCTGCGTCGGCCGGTACGCCCATCTGTCCGTTATCCAAAACACCGACAGGTTCGATGTCTGCTTCTACCTCAATGGCGGGAATCGATAGGCTCAGAGGTACGATGCCATATTCAGGCGCCGGTTCCGGTTTAGTGTCTGCTTGATCGTTCTCCTCACCGCCAAGGCGGACAAATTCGTCGTTCAGATCAATCGCGCCCGGTTCTTCCTCTTCCGGGACAGAAGCATCCTTCTGAATAGGATCACCTTCAAATTCAGGATCCGCCTCCCATTCTGTTTCGATCATTCCTTCATTACTTCCATACACGAAGGTAAAACCGGCCAGAATGGCGAGACCCAGTGACAGGATGAAGATTCTCAGCTTCATGTATCTCACTCCAAAGCAGGAAAAGGAAGAGAAGACGCGGCTCCTCTTCCTTTTCTATTTATTTAAAATCCGTTACGCCTGTACCGCCCTTTTGCGGAAGTATACTGCAGCACTTGCTGCCAGCAGGGCACTGATTGTTATCCAGAGCATCATGCCGGTGTTTGATCCGGCACCGCCTCCCATACCGGTCTGCGGCATTTCTTCAGGCATGTCGCCAGCTTTAAATTCTTCAGGGAACTGATCCACAAATGCGCCGGACAGTGTTTCACCAAGCGCGAACATGTGGTGGTAGCCGTGACGGAAGTGATCATACGTCATGCTGTAGTCCTCATCCACATATGCGTCAAACGTGTTTGTTACATCAGCCACGTGGGAGGAAACGTTCTCTTCTCCGGCTTCAGCAGGAATGCGTCCTTCTGTTGCCTCATCAAGGAAACCTGCAAACTCAACCACATAGGCGTCAAGGTCCATCTCAGCCTGTTCCCGAGCTTCCATGTCGCCTTCTGCAGTGGCAACAACCATGTCACCGAAGAAGTCGATGTGGCTCTGCCAGACGGGTTCAAACGCTGCAGCGCCGTCGTCACCGTAAATGGATCCCATTGCGGCAGCGAGATCTGATGTGTTTTCATCAAGCGCCCAGCCGGCAAAATCAAAGTCTTCCGCACCGTCATAGCCTTTCTGCATTTCCAGGACCGCAAAAGCGAAGTGCTCGGCCATCAGATGGTTCAGAGCCGCTCTTAGATCCGCCGCCGGAGTGCTTACTTCTGTATTGTCGAATTCCTCTGGCATCTGGTCGACAATGGCACCGGACAGGGCTTCACCGATATCAAACATATGGTGGATCCCGTGACGGATGCCGTGGTAGGCTTCTTCAAATTCCCCGTCTGCATAAGCATCAAAGACACTTTTTACGTCCTCAACGTGACCGGCGATATTTTCTTCCCCTGCTTCAGCCGGAAGGCCGCCTTCTGTTGCTGCGTCAAGAAATGCGGCAAATTCCTCTACATAGTTTTCGAGGTTCATTTCCGCCTGTTCCCGGGCTTCCATGTCACCTTCTGCAGTGGCAACTGTCAGGTCACCGAAAAAGTCGATGTGGCTCTGCCAGATGCGCTCAAATTCCTGAGCGCCTTCTTCACCGTAAACGGATTCGATGGCAGCGGTGAGTTCCGCCGTGTTTTCGTCAAGTGCCGCACCCACTTCTCCAGCGTCTTCACTGCCGTCAAAGGCTTTCTGCATGAAAGCAACGGTAATAATGTAATGTTCGGAAAGAAGATGGTCCAAATGTGTTCTCAGGTCTGAAGCCGGTGTGGATACCTGAGGGGTGTATTCACTGTAGCCGTCTCCATGGTCGTGACCGTCATCGCTGTGATCGTGGGCAAGTGCGTTTCCCGGAACGAGAAGCATCCCCGCCATCGCCAAAGCTGCAATTCCCTTTGTTTTTCTTTTGAACATGTTTCAACTCTCCTTTTTGTTTGTGTTTGTGTTTCTGCCCAAGCTAACGGAAGTGATCGGGAAATGGATCACTTTTTGCAGAAAAAAGATTTATTTATTTTGGAGACGCAGCTAAGAATCCCGTCATGGCAGTGTTTTTTAGGTGAATTTATTGACGGTCGATTCCAGCCTATTAAAAAGTGAAAATGAAAGTGATCCAATTCACTGAAACAACCGTTATGATAAATACAGAGATTTCATTTTGACAGGAAGGGGCGTCCAATGGCTATTAAAGATGATAAACAGCTGTACAGGCGTATTCAGGAGCAGGATCAGGCTGCCCTTGAAGCACTGTACGATAAGTATGAAAAGCTTCTTTTTTCGTTTGCCTTGAAAATGGTTCAACATCCGCAGGCAGCCGAGGAGGTTGTCCAGGAAGTCATGCTGAAGCTGTGGAGGGGAACCGGGCACTATGATGATACAAAAGGAAAATTCTCCTCGTGGCTTTTGACAATGACAAGGAATACGGCGATCGACCAGATCCGCAAGCAGAATAAACAGGAAGTTCATTTAACCAATGAGTGGGAGCCTGGAGACTCAGGTACCCGCGTAGAAGACATGATAGAGTGGAAAGAACAGGGAGAAACATTGAAGAAAGCGATCCGGACACTGAAAAAAGAGCAGATCGAAATCGTGGAGCTCTTCTACTTTAAGGGGTACTCACAGAAAAAAATCGCAGAGAAAACAAATCTGCCTCTTGGAACGATCAAAGGACGAATCCGGCTTGCGCTGAAACATCTGCGCCAGGAGCTTTCAGTGGAAAGGGGGACTCAGCTATGAATACCAGCCAGTGTGACCGCCTCATTGATTATTTCAACCGGCAGCTGAGTGAGAATGAACAGAAACAATTTGAAGCGCATCTGTCCTCGTGTGAGGATTGCAGGGAGGAGCTGATGGAGTTGCGGGAATTAACGGACGATCTTCCGTTTCTTGCGGATCCGGCAGAACCTCCTGAAGATATGAAAAAACGCGTCCTTGCCAATGTGTTTGCAAATGAAGAAAAAAACGTCCGTGGCAACGGGGTGGATACTAAAGAAAAGAATAACGACCTTGTTGCAGGTCCGGGCACCAGCCGCAGAAAGTCACCAATCCTTTTAGGGTCTCTCGCTGCATCACTTTTGCTTTCTGTCGGGCTCAACACCTGGCTCTGGACAGAAAACAGGGAATTGGCAGGGGAAAACGAACAGCTTGCAGGGGAATTTCAGCAGGTGGCTGAAGAGCGCAACGAACTGGTCACGGAACTGACGGCTATCCGGGACGCCCTTGATGAAGAAACCGCCCCCGGAACGGCACAGGTCGTTCTATCAGCGGGACTGGACTCTACCCTCGGTGAAGCGAGCAACGGATTTGCGACGCTCATAACCGAACATGATAAAGTGCAGCTCGTTATTCAGGTAAGTGATATGCCGGAGCTTTCAGGAACCGAAGCTTATCAGGCATGGATTATCGAAGGGGAAACCCCGATTCCTGCCGGAAGCTTTAAAATTGACGAAACCGGTAACGGCGCTGTCGCTTTTAACATGCAGGACCTTGAAGAGCTCAACGTGGATCAAATTGCCATCACTCTCGAGCCCCGGCCGAACAACGAACTGCCTGAAGGAGAAATCCTTCTTGCATCGTCAGGGCAGTAAAATATAAAAAGCAGTTTGGCTGTTGGGATTGCAATCCCAACAGCCATTATTGTTTACCCGCGTGGTCATTATAACGATGCAGACTAGATTGACCTCAGCCACCACATCACAGCCTACCAGAAGAAGGTGGAAGAGAAAGGCAGGCATACGAATTTTAAATAGATAAAACTGGTTCATATGTTAATATATTCATATACACTGACCAGGGGGAAGAGAGAATGGGGATGGCGAAAAGGAAGAGGACGATTGCGGTTGCGCTGCTGCTTGGGGTGATTGCCTTTATTACAATCCATCTGCAGGGGGCGGATAAGGACCTGATTGAGAGTGCGATCAGGGAGCAGTGGCACGTGAGGGATATGCAACACATTGAGCTGGTGGACGACACGAAGGCGGTGGCGTTTTTTGAAACGGCAGACGGAGTGGAGCGGGAAATGTATATGGAGAAAAGCTGGTTCAGGTGGACGAGCAGGATTGATTACACGTTTGAACCGGCAAAAAAGAACTACCCGTTCTTTCTGTCTTTTTTCGGCTCCCCGTACCATGAGGAGGGCGATATGAACATGGTTCTCGTCAGGGTCTTTGACCAGGACATCAGCACCATCCAGCTGGAGCATGGAGATGCGGTCCTGACTGAGCTTGAGATCCTCGCGAAGGGATCGGACATGGAGCGGTTCGCCCTTGTCCGTTCAGACAATGATGCCATGTTCAAGGCAGACTTCATTGCCTACAATAGCGACGGTGAGGTCGTTTATACGAACAGCCCGCCACAATAAGCAGCACAATCATATGACACGAATCGACACCCCCTCCAGCGAGGGGGTGTTTAATAGGTCGATTTATGATAAAATTACCGGTAATTATCTGGGTACTTTCTTGATTTGAGGAAAATTACAGGTGGTTAACAGGCTTTAGGGGCTGTATGGACCCTGTATTTTCCCAAATAAAAGTAGATTGATAAGGTTTCCCATCTTACCAGCATCATATATGATAAAAGTAGAGGGTCTTTCGATACATATTATCTGCAGTCGGAGTCGCGTTAGGAGTGGAACCGGATGAATGGAAAAGTGTTAAAGTACCATCGTTTAAAGCAGAGAAAGAAGCAGGACGAAGTATGCAAAGGAATATGTTCGGTCTCATACTACAGCAAGATTGAGAACGACCAGATCGATGTGAGTACTGACTTGCTTGAGAGGCTGATGGATCGTCTTGATATCCGGGAGGAAGTGAAGTCTGTTCACAATGAAAGCCAGTTAAAAGAACGGATTTACAAGCTCAATGAGAAAGTGATTGACCGGGAGCTGGCAGAAGCCGCCGAGCTGAGCGGGAGCCTCCAGGAGCAGCTCAACTTTGTCCAGAACCCGAACCTGATCGTGCTGTTTGAGGTGATTCTTTCCCGTCTGCGTTTTTTGCAGGGGGAAGGGGCCAGTGCCCAGGTGCTTTTGAATAAAAACGAGTCGTTCATCAATGATGTGGAGGACCCGGAGATACGGTTTCATTTTCTTAAAATGAAGAGTGTGTATGCGTACATGAACCAGGAGTTTCACAAGTCCCTTGAACACCTGAAGGAGGCCGACGCGCTTCTTGATACGTCGAATTTTCCCCACAAGGATGTGGTGGATCTCTACTACATGCTCGGGCTCACGTCCTACCGGGTGGAGGACATCAATTCGAGCATGCACCACTTAAACGAAGCGGTGAGGGTGTATGACGCGAACTACGAGTACCACCGTAGCGGGGACTGCCGGCTTCTCCTCGGCCTGTGCTTCAAGGTGCTCGGCAAATACAGTAAGGCGGAGAAACAGTTTGAGCTTGCCATGAAACTGGCCAAAAACATCGGGGATAAAAAGTTGGAAGCAAAAGTCCTTCAGGCCAAGGGGGAGACCTTTGGAGCCATGAACCGCTCCATGGAAGCGATTCATCACTTTCAGATGAGCTACCGGCTCCGTCAGGGAACCGACCGCCTCATTACCATCGTCGCAATTCTTGAACAGTTTGCGAAAATGCGGCTTTTCAGTGAAATGAAAAGCTGGATCGAGCACGGATTCGAAATTCTCGACGAGCACAAAAGCAAAGCGGGAAGCTTCCTCGTCCGTCAGTATGAATACCATCTGAAGTACTACGAGCACGTTGCCGGGGATGCAGACACCGAGGAATTTGAAAAAGTACTCAAAGACGAGATCATTCCCTTCTTTGAAGAAAATCCCCGCCACGAGTTCATTTATAAATACGGCAAGCACCTCGCTGCCCTTTACGAGAAAAAGCAGCACTACTCCAAGAGCGTCCAGTATTACAAAAAGGCTGTCGGCGCGCTGGAGCGTTTGAAGCATAACTAAGGAGAGTGTGGCATGGACACATTTGAAGAATTTGTAAAGCAGATTGACAATCCGGAGCACCGGGAGCGGATGGAAGAGGTGCTGGTCTGGGTACAGGAGACGTTTCCAGCTTTGACGCCGAAAATCGCCTGGAACCAGCCGATGTTTACGGACCACGGCACCTATATTATCGGCTTCAGCATCGCCAAGCATCATATGGCCGTTGCCCCTGAGCAGGCAGGGATTCTTCAGTTTTCCGATGACATTGCCAAGGCCGGCTACGATTATACGAAGGAGCTGGTCCGGTTCCGGTGGGACAGGCCGTTTGATTTCTCCTTACTGGAGAAAATGATCGCGTTTAACATTGAGGATAAAGCAGAGTGTTCCACATTCTGGCGGAAGTAATGAGAGGGCAGCTGAGGCTGCTCTTTTTGTTTATTGTTGATTGTTAAGATTTCTAAGATGTGAATAACTTTATGGTGAGATTTTTCCAAGTCCAGCTTCAGTGCCTGCGAGCTCGAGGTCATATAGCGGCAAGTTTTCTTTATCGCTCGTGACTCTTACTCTTTTGTTATTACCCAAGCCACTCACGGTCGTAGGCGATGATGCCGAAAACAGCGCCGATCACTGCGCCTGTGGCCATGAGAATGAGCATGGCTTTGACGTTTTTTTGGGCAAAATAAGTCCCCCCTTTTTGGTGATCTTAGGTTTATTTTAACATTTCATGCCATAATGTCAGAATATTGGTGGCATTTTGACCCTGAACGATCGTTGGGGTACAGCCTATTTTCACCCGGATCGGTTGTGAAAATAGAACTGTGTCATATGAAAAAATTGTCAGATAAACGGTTAATTATCTGTAAATTTTGAGTATTTGTTGAATTTTCCCCCTTTTCCCTGTTAAAGTTCAAATTACAACTTTTTCAAATTCAGCAAGTGGGAAGGGAGAGCGACAAGATGAAAGCATTTAAAAAGATAGCAGGTGCGGCGCTGGCCGCAACACTCGTATTGGGAGGTGCCGGCGGTTTTGGAAGCGCACAGGACTCCGGTGAAACAAAGGAGTATCTCGTCGGCTTTGAGCCCGGGGCAGCGGCAAGTGCCGTGAATGCTTCAAACACAGTGACCGCACTTGGCGGGGACGTGGAGCATGAGTTTGGTTTTGCAGATATCGTCCATGTTTCTTTACCCGAACAAGCGGTAGCGGGTCTGGAGAATAATCCGAATGTGGCGTTTGTGGAGGAGAACGTGGAGGTTCAGGCGTATGCCCAGGATGTGCCGTATGGAATTGAGCATATTGGTGCGCTGGATGTGCAGCAAAATGACGGGAACACAGGTGCCGGTGTAAGTGTGGCGGTGCTTGATACGGGGATTCAGGATCATGAGGATTTGAATGTGGCCGGCGGTGTGAGCTTTATTGACGGTGAGCCTGAGTACCAGGATGAGAATGGGCACGGGACGCATGTAGCAGGTACGATTGCGGCTCTCGACAATGAGGTTGGTGTGCTCGGTGTGAGTCCGGATGTGGACCTGTATGCGGTGAAGGTGCTCGGCGCTGACGGCAGCGGGTCTCATGCAGGGATCGTCCAGGGTATTGAATGGGCGGTTGAAAATGACATCGATGTGATCAACATGAGTCTTGGTGCGCCGGTCGGTTCGACGACGCTGGAGCAGGCGGTCAATTACGCTCACGGTGAAGGTGTGACGGTCGTGGCTGCGGCCGGGAATGAGGGCTCGCTGATTCCAGGATGGAACACGATTGGCTATCCGGCGAAGTACGATAATGCGATCGCCGTCGGTGCGGTGGACGAGAACAACGACCGCGCGTCCTTCTCCAGTGTGGGGAACGAGCTTGATGTGATGGCCCCGGGTGTGGCGATTGACAGTACGTACCTGGATAACAGCTATGCAGCGTTGAGCGGTACGTCCATGGCAGCGCCTCACGTGGCCGGTGCGGCGGCGCTCCTGCTGGCGGCGAACCCGTCGTTGTCCAACGATGATGTGCGTGCCGTGTTAAATGAAACGGCGGTGCCACTCGGTGATCACTTCTATTATGGTAATGGCGTGATTGATGTGAGAGCGGCGGTGGATGCACAGTAGGTTGGTAGTTTGAATGGAGGATTGTTTGATCGGATGAATGTTCGATCGGCAGTTGTTTGATAGAAGCGTAGTTAGATAGTAAGAGTTTTGGAGTTCGGAAGGATGTCTGGCTGGTGGATTTTAGAGGGTTTGCTTGCCGGGTAAAGAGTAATAGAAGGCACTGAAAAAGTTGTTTTGTAATTTTTCAGTAGCCTCTATTATAAGGGAGGAGTCTCGCTGGATGGCGGGGCTTCTTTTTTTGTGTGTGGAGGGGGAGGGCTGGCTGGGAAAAGTGGTAGATAAATCGGGAAAAGTGGTAGAGATGTGCGTGGTGGGAGGACAGTCCGTGCGAGGTGGACACTTTTGGATCTGCCTCAAGGAAGCGGCTTTGGTGAAAGAACTACTCAGGCCGAATGGCCAAAAAATCTGGAACGAATCCACCTATATATCTCCTTATGTGATTTGCCCTGTTAAGCCCATTGTGAATGAGTAGGATTTGGATATTCATTTTAAACTAGAGGAAGGAATATACAAATTATGTGAAGAAGTTAATTTAAACTAAAGCTGGAAATCCTTCAATAATTGAATTAACGGAGTAGGTTCTTTTGTAAATCATAAAGTTGATTAATTTTATACAAAAATAATGATAAGAAAGAGTGATGTGATCGTGAGCACACCTGGAATAAGGATGAAAAGCCCTGTACCGGTATTCCGTATTTTTGATGAGGAGAAAGCCAAAGAATTTTATTTTTCATTTCTGGAATTCGAATTGGATTGGGAGCACCGGTTTGAGGAAAACTTTCCTTTGTATATGCAAATTTCCCAAGGCAATTGTATCCTTCACCTTTCTGAACATTTTGGAGATTCAACACCTGGAGCGTCCATTAGAATTGAAGTGGAAAATGTGAAGATGCTTCATGCAAAGCTTAGCGAAAAGGAATACAAATACGCACGCCCGGGCCTTGAAACTACGGATTGGAATACGCTGGAGGTTAGAATTGGGGACCCGTTCGGAAATAAAATTGTCTTCTATGAAAATATTCAAAAATAATATAGCTTTTTAAAGTAAAGGGGAGCAATAGTGAAATAAGCTGTTGCTCCTGTTGTGGTGCTAATGGATAGGATAATTGAATGTCAAATTTATTGAAAGGGAGTATTATATGAGTTTTGGGACTTGGGCTGCAATTGCAATTGCACTGATGGCAGGCGTGATTGGCGGCATCGCTGGAGCTAATTCAAAGAAAAAGAGATAGCTTTTTTTATTGTAGGGGAGATTCATTTAAGGTGGCATTTCCTGCAAGTGTGAGCATTGACAGCATATCATTAGAAACTTAGTGAGAGGTAAAAAAATATGAATATACTTCTTCGAAACGCCGAGGAAAGCGATTACGAGTTATTGCTGCCTTTATTCAGGGAGGTTCATGAATTCCACGTTTCCGTCAGGCCGGATTTGTACAAAGAGAATGCAACTCCAGTCGAACAGGAGTTTTTTGAAAGCCAGTTATTAGATAGTAAACAGCATATTTTTGTGGCTGCAATAAACAATGAAATAGTCGGCGTTGCAGTGACAAAAGAAGAAGAAATAACTGAAAATACTTTTGTTAAAGAGAGGAAAGTATTATTTATAAAGAGTGTATGTGTTGCTGAAACACAAAGAAAGAAAGGTGTCGGAAAAAAACTGATTAATTACGTTTTTGATTTTGGAAGAAGCCTCAAAGTTGACAGTATTGATTTGGGAGTGTCCGAGGAAAATACATCTGCCATTGAATTTTATAAATCAATCGGGATGACAACGAAGAGTAGAAAAATGGAGATGATATTGAACAAACGGGTATAAATAGTGGAAAAAGATTAGAATTTACAGTTAAAAGGTACGTCCAATCAAGAGATAATTAACAAAGATTAACACAGGAAGTTGTCGTTGCTCCTGTGGAGGATAAATAAATCTAGTAAATATATTCTTTAGTAAAATACAGGGATAAATAAGGGGATTGTTAATGAATATAAGGAATTCAGCTAAAGCTGTCATCATTTCAGGCGATAAGGTTCTGTTAACGAAGAACCGGGATCGTGACGGATATTTTTATCTTTTTCCCGGTGGCGGACAGGAACATGGCGAAACCCTTCATAAAACCTTAATCAGAGAGTGTATTGAGGAAACTGGGGAGCAGATCGAGATAGGGGAACTGCTTCATCTTCGTGAGTATATAGGGAAAAATCATGAGTATGCTTCTGCGGATTTTAACGTTCACCAAGTTGAATATTATTTTGTCTGCAAACTCGTAACCGGAAAAAATGATGTTGAACTGCCTGCTAATCCTGACAGCCATCAAGTGGGAGTAGAATGGGTACATATGAAGGACTTACAGGAATATCGTCTATACCCAAAAGAGATTAGGAAATATATCGTCATGTATGCCAAGAATGAACAAGCGCCAATTTATTTAGGTGATATAAACTAAAAGGGTAGTCAACTGTCGGAATTTTCAGCACAATAATTTACTGCTTCTCTTTCCGGCAAACGGGGAAAACCGCTCAAGAAATAGTATCAGCTATTTGAGGAAGAGGTGTTAAAGTGGTTCACTTAAAAACGATTTATATACAGCCGGGTAACAAAGACAAAGATTATCCTTTTAATCTTCCTTTAATAAGAAATGTAAAAGAACTACATTTTAATAAGCCAGTAACAATACTTGTAGGAGATAATGGAACAGGAAAGTCAACTCTCCTGGAAGCTATTGCAACGAATATTGGCAGTATTCTCATTGGCGGTGAAAACATAGAAACGGACACTTCACTTGACCAGGCAAGAAAATTAGGACAGAAGATGAAACTTACCTGGAAATTAAGGACTAATAAAGGGTTCTTTTTTAGAGCGAATGATTTTATTAACTTTACTAACCGCATAAAAGAAATTAAAGAAGAATCCACGGAAGCAATAAGGAATATTAGACAAAAGAAACAACACAGTTTAGAAGTATTACCTTATGCAAGAACACTTAACGATTTAGAGCATCTTTATGGAGAGGGGTTGGATGTTCGCTCACATGGTGAAAGTTTTTTAGATTTATTTAAAGCGCGGTTTAAGCCGAATGGTTTATATCTTTTGGATGAGCCTGAAGCCCCCTTATCGCCACTGAAACAACTATCTTTGATTTCACTGATTAATGAAATGGTGAAAGATAATGGACAATTTATCATTGCCACGCATTCTCCAATATTAATGGCTATACCTGAGGCCGATATTTATTTTATTGAAGATGGAGAAATGAAACCTAAAAAGTATGATGAAATTGAACATGTGTCCCTCACAAGAGATTTTTTAAACCAGCCCGAACGGTTTCTAAAGCACTTATAGAAGTACTTGGAGGTATTTAATGGAGGCTTCGAACTCAATTATTGAAGAAACGACTTTAGCAGCATTACTTACTCATTTCTATAACTTACCTGAACCAATAAGGTGTACGTTTATACGAAGAAGTTTCAATGACCACTATATTGTTGTTTCTGGTTCTAAACAGTTTATATTGCGAGTGTACATTAATAATAAAAGCTATATAAGTTCTCTCAACGACATTCACTTTGAATTAGAATTTCTTGAATACTTAAATTCAAAAAAGATACCAGTAATATCACCTATAAAAAACAATAATAATCAAAATCTTTCTCTTCTAAAATTAAATTATAATGAAACTCGATACTTGGCATTGTTTCCATATGCAAAGGGGAGTCCAATTAACGAAAATCTAGACATAAATCAATCAATAAAACTAGGTGGAATAATAGCAAAACTCCATTTATGTTCTAATAATTTTACAAGTCAGTATTCGCGTTATTCACTAGACGTTCGAAGACTTGTAGAGGAACCATTACATACTATCGAGAAGTATACTCGTCAGTTTGACTTTGGAAAGCTTTCTTTTTTTAGCGTTCGTTCGAAGACACTAATTGACAGTATTAATGATATACCAATGGATGTCGATTCTTATGGAATTGTTCACGGAGACCCCAATCCGTCAAACTTCTTTTTTAGTAATAAAGACGGTTTCTCTCTATTTGATTTTGACCATAGTGCGTTCGGATATAGGATTCACGACTTAGCAGTTATTAGATTAAGTTTTACAAAAAAGGTATATAATTCAGTTTTAAAAGGCTATGAACAAATTAGACCGTTAACTATTGTTGAGAAGGATAGCATTAAGGTATACTCAGATATTTTATTAATTAAAAAGTATAGTGATATTTATAATATGTTTGAAATAACAGGTGCTGACGAAGAACAAAAGCAACTGGTTACGCAAAATGCTTTTAATACATTAAAAGAAATGGCAGGACAATCTTATTGAACAAACAGGAAGCGATAGTTGTAACCATTAGGCAAAGGAGAGACTGATTTTCTTGATTTTATATTCCGAGCTAAAGTAATGAATCCTGCATAACGGTGCACCAAATGTCGGATGACTGAACAATACTCCTGTTATTCTGGTGATGAAAGGAGGTCATTAAATGGATTTGCTTAAGGGCATGAATACTGCAATGGAGTATATTGAGGAAAACCTTACGAACGACATTGATTTTAAAGAGGTGGCAAGGCTGGCTCATTGCTCCGAATATCATTTTAAGCGAATGTTTTCCTTCCTCGCCGGAGTGACGTTATCGGAATATATACGCCGGAGACGGCTCAGTCTGGCAGCAGCTGAGCTTCAAAACAGCAGCGTAAAAGTAATTGATATTGCAATAAAGTATGGATACAGCTCTGCAGACTCGTTTACGAGAGCGTTTATCCATTTACATGGTGTTACACCTACAGAAGCAAGAAGCCATGGTCAGTTAGTAAAAGCCTATCCATCCATGACCTTCCAATTATCAGTTAAAGGAGGACATGAAATGAATTACCGGATTGAACCAAAAGAAGCTTTTAACATTGTGGGTATTATGAAACGGGTTCCCATTGTTTTTGAAGGGGAAAATCCAGAAATAGCCGCGATGTGGCAATCCCTGACGAAGGAAAAAATAGAGCAGTTGCAAAACCTCTCCAACGTTGAGCCAGAAGGAATGATCCAGGCTTCCGCAAACTTCTCTGAAGGGCGTATGGAAGAAAAGGGAGAGCTGGACCAGTATATAGGAGTGGCGACAAACAAAGAGAATCCTGAACAGTTTGTGAAGCTTGAAGTACCTGCTTTAACCTGGGCGGTTTTCGAATCAACAGGCCCGTTCCCTGACACACTTCAGGAAACCTGGGGAAGGATTTATGCTGAGTGGTTCCCCTCCTCAAACTATCAAGTAACAAAAGGACCTGAACTATTGTTGATCAAAAATAAAGATTTATCTTCACCTTCCGTAAAGTGTGACATTTGGATTCCCGTTCTGAAAAAGTAAGAAGATAACTGAACTTTTACGGCACATAACTGGGATGAGGGGAATAAATACATTTCACCTGGCGGCGTGCGTTAGTAAAAGAAGCAAACAGTAAAAAGACTGGGACATAAAGAAAGTGTTTAGCTGAAAATCCGAACAATGCGCTGGCCTAGCGGATGAAATATACGTAGACTCCTGCGGGAGGAAAAGCAAAGGTGAGACCCCGGAGTGCGATAGCACACGGAGGCTCACCAGCTTCCCGCGGAAAGCGGAGTATATTTCAGGAGCGGTTTTATTGCACAGCATATTAATCGTTCGGGTTTTCGTTTAACTAAAACACTTTGGTCCCAGCCTGTTTAATGTGAGTAATTTATGCGATTTCTAATGTGTTCCGATATTCCCCCACAAGTGATCCGCATCAACACACGCATGGCGGCACAAAACAAACCTACCTGTTATCAATCGTCTCCGGATACAAATCATGCTGCACGAGACGCTTCTCGGCAAATGCTTCCCACTTCGTGCCGGGCTTCCCGTAGTTCACGTAGGGATCGATGGAGATGCCGCCGCGGGGGGTGAATTTGCCCCAGACTTCGATGTAGCGGGGATCCATCAGCTCGACAAGGTCGTTCACGATCTTGTTCATGCAGTCTTCGTGGAAGTCGCCGTGGTTGCGGAAGCTGAAGAGGTACAGCTTCAGGGACTTGGACTCGACCATCTTTTTGTCGGGAATGTAGCTGATGTAGACGGTGGCGAAGTCCGGCTGGCCGGTTTTCGGGCACAGGCTTGTGAACTCCGGACAGTTGAATTTCACAAAATAATCACGGTACTGGTGGACGTTCTCGAACGCCTCCAGGACGGACGGATCGTAGTCCATCCGGTATTCGGTTTTATTGCTGCCGAGTTGTTCCACTTCTTTTTCGCGGTCATACTGCATAGCTTTCTTCCTCCTTATTGTTTCCGTTATCGTTTGCATCATCTTTTCTCAGCCATTTCACCATTAAATAGATGAACGGGGTGTCGAGGGCGGCGATCGCCACCTTCACGAGATACTGCACGCCGATCATGGCAAGAAGCGCGCTTACGGGCATGGTGCCGTAAAAGGCCACGACCACGAAGATCGTCGAGTCGAGAAGCTGGCTTGCGAAGGTGCTTCCGTTGTTTCTCAGCCACAGGTGTCGGCCGCTCGTCATCTCCTTGAGCTTGTGGAAAAAGTGCACGTCAAACAGCTGGCTCACGAAGTACGCGAGGAGCGATGCGGCCACGATTCTCGGAACGGCGCCGAGGATCATTTCAAACTCCGCCTGCATCGGCCAGAAGTTCGCGGCGGGAAGGGCGATGGCCATGTAGAAAAAGCCGATCATCATCAGGTTGGTGAGCAGTCCGATGATCACCACGCGCTTCGCTGTATTTTTCCCGTACACTTCACTGATCGAATCGGTGATCAAAAACGTGAGGGGGTACGTGAGCAGTCCCGCGGTCAAAACGGCGGAGCCGATCGTAAACAGCTTGACGCTGATCACGTTTGAAACGAAAAGGGCAGTAAAGAAGATCCCGGCGAGCAGGATCAGCTTGTCAGTTTTATTCAACGTGGCCACCGTCCTTTTCCGCCAGGTACTCGCGAAGCCCGCGGGCGCGGAGCTTGCAGGCCGGACATTCGCCGCAGCCGTCGCCGACGATGCCGTTGTAGCATGTGAGCGTGTTGTAGCGGACAAAGTCGAGGCCGCCCAGGTCATCGGCGAGCTTCCACGTTTCTTTTTTATCCAAAAACATGAGCGGCGTATGGATCACGAAGTTCTCGTCCATGCTCAGGTTGAGCGTCACGTTCATGGATTTCACGAACGAATCCCGGCAGTCCGGGTAGCCGGAGAAGTCCGTTTCACACACACCGGTGATGATATGCTTCGCGTCGATCTGCTTGCCGAAGATGCCGGCCATGAGCAGGAATAGGTGGTTCCGTCCGTCCACGAAGGTAGTCGGGTATTTTTCCCCTTCTTCAATCTCAATGTCATCACGGGTGAGGGCGTTGGCCGTAATCTGGCCGAGCATGCTTACGTCCATCACGTGATGGGGCACATCGAGCTCGTCGGCGATCTGCTTTGCGTAATCGAGCTCTTTTTTATGGCGCTGGCCGTAGTCAAAAGACAGGGCAGCGACGTCATCGAAGTTTTTCAGTGCCCAGAGAAGACATGTGGTGCTGTCCTGACCTCCGCTGAACACAACAATCGCTTTTTTCAACTTGGTTCACTCCTAGTTTTGATTTATAGAGCGGAGGATGGTTACGAACTCCGCTACCTTACTACTCTAACAAATCTTTCCGTAAAATGTTAGTGGTACTTTATTGGAAGTACGGACATGTATGTGGATGGGCCTATTTGGTGTAAATGTAAAAGTTTTATCACAAAATATGAACTAAATATGAACGAAAGACCCCCGTCCTTTGACTGGTTATCCGTGACATTTCTAACAAAAAATAAGCGTAAAGTAGCGAAAAAGTTGTCAGACCTTTACGACAATTCTCGCCATTGGTAAGATTGGAAGCGATTACATAACAAACGGGGGAGTGAGAGAGTTGAAGAACATCCTAAGGAACAAATGGGTTTTAGGTGGTCTGATGACAGGCCTTTTATTTTCAACCACAGCACCGGCCGCTCAGGCAGATGCTGAGGACACAGAAAAGCTTGTGATCATGGGCACGACGGACATTCATGCCTACATGATGCCGTATGATTACATGAACGACACGGTAGACGACACTTACGGACTTACAAAAGTACATACACTGGTGGAGGAAATCCGCAGTGAACATGAAAACACCCTTCTATTGGACAACGGGGATATCATTCAGGGAAGCATCTTCGGGGACATGCTTGCCCTTGTGGATCCGGTTGGAGCGGACGAGCCCCACGTAATCATGGACGCCATGAACATGATGGGCTATGACGCTGCCACTCTTGGAAATCATGAATTTAACTTCGGCCTCGATTACCTGGACGAAACGATCGCAAAAGCCGACTTCCCATGGCTCAGCGCCAACGTCTATAACGACGGAACGGAAGACCTCCGCTACGATCCATACGCGATCATCGAAAAAGTAATCAACGGAGAAACGTTGAACGTCGGCGTGATCGGCTTAGTACCACCGCAAATCATGACGTGGGACCGCGTACACCTTGACGGCAACGTCTACGTGAACGAAATCGTGGAATCAGCAAAAACATACGTGCCGCAGATGAAAGAAGAAGGAGCGGACATCGTTGTCGCCGTTGCCCACTCCGGAATCAACCCGGCTGAGGACGCAAGCGAAAACGCCGGCTATCAGCTTTCCCAGGTTGAAGGCATCGACGCCATGATCCTCGGCCACCAGCACAACGTATTCCCGGGAACCGACGCCTACTCCGGCATTGACGGCATCGACGTTGAAGCAGGAACTGTCAACGGCGTACCGACTGTGATGCCTGGCGCATGGGGCAGCCACCTCGGCGTGATCGAGCTTGATTTAACAAACACTGACGGTCAGTGGGAAGTGGCGGGCTTTGACAGTGAAGCAAGAGAAACTGCAGCCTACGAGCCTCACCCTGACATGGTGAGCCTTGTGGAAGAAACTCACGAAGCGACCATTGAATACGTCAACAGTCCTGTTGGCGATACAGCAACGGATTTGAACACGTTCTTTTCACGCGTCATGGACAACGAAGTGGTTCAGCTTGTAAACGACGCTCAGCTTGACTATATGGAGCAGAACTTTGCAAGCACAGAATATGAAGACATGGCCATGCTCAGCGCGGCCGCACCGTTCCGCGCAGGACGCGGAGGCGCATACACGAATGTAGAGGAAGGCAGCATTGCCATCCGTGATGTGAACGACATTTACGTGTACCCGAACACCCTTCACGTTGTCAAAGTAAACGGAACCGAGCTTCACAACTGGCTTGAGCGTTCGGCTGAGAACTTCCTTCAGATCGACCCTGACTCAAGCGATCGTCAGTACGTGATAAACACTGATTTTGCAAGCTTTGACTTCGATACAATCGAAGGCGTTGAGTACCAGATCGATGTCACGCAGCCTGTGGGCGAGCGTATTGTCGGCCTCACGTATGAAGGCGAAGACGTAACAGAAGAGGACGAGTTCCTTGTAGCAACAAACAACTACCGTGCCGGGGGCGGGGGAGCCCACATTGACGGCGTGGAAACGGTTCTTGCTTCTACTGACGAAAACCGTGAAGTGATCATCGACTACATCCGTGACCACGATGGTCCTCTTGAAGTCGAAGTCACAAACAACTGGTCTCTTGTGCCGTTTGAAACAGATGCCCAGGTTGTTTTCGAAAGTGATCTCCAGGGAGAGCCCCTTGCAGACACGACTCCGTTCGTTTCTTTCGTAGAAACCGTAAATGATACGACGGGTCTTTTCCAGATCCATCCGCAAGAGCACGTTGAGGACGGCGATGACGAGGATGAGGACGATCGTCCGGGCAACCGTCCGCCTCACGCAGGACAGCCGGGACCACCGCCACATGCGGGACAGCCAGGACCACCACCACACGCGAATTAATGGTGCCTGTCACCACCCGGATTTTGTCGAATTCGTAGGACTTTATTCAAATCAGGCAGGGAGCAAAGAGCGCTTCTTGCCTGAAATGTTATTGTAAACATTCTTAACATTAGGAAAACGATAGATTCATATTTTTCCAGTATAGTGATTAGTAGATATTCAGTCTGCTAGAATATCAGATTACATTTACATAGGAGGCAGTGAAGATGGTGAAAAAACGTTTGTTGACAGCGGCACTCGTGGGCGGCTTGGTGATGGCGCCGTTTCTATCCGTACAGGACGGCGGTGTGCAGGCAGAGGAAGGGAATCACGAGCTGAAGATTCTCCACACGAATGATATTCATTCGACGATTGATGATCTTGGGAAGTCAGCGGCCTACATTAACGCAGAGCGTGAGGCGGCGGAGCATTCCCTCTACTTGGATGCGGGGGATATTTTCAGCGGAAACCCGGTGGTTGACCTGCAGGAGGGGGAGCCCCTGGTTCATCTTTTGAATGAAATGAACGTGGATGCCATGGTGATTGGAAATCACGAGTTTGACTACGGGCAGGAAGCGTTTATCAGTAATGAAGCATTATCGAACTTTCCATGGCTGAGTGCAAACATGGAAGTGGTCGATCCGGAGTTCCCGATCGAGCAGCCGGACCCTTACATCATTGAAGACCTGGGTGACTTTACGGTAGGGATTCTTGCGTTGACCCAGGCACCTCCTGCGACAGCTCCTGCCGGGATTGTGGGCCTTGAGTTTCACGGGTATGAGGAAACCGTTGAAGAATATGCGTATTTGAAAGATGAAGTGGACGTCCTGATCGGGCTCACACACATCGGCTACGGGGATGACCAGCAGCTGGCAGAAGCGTTCCCCGATCACTTTGACTTAATCGTCGGCGGTCACACGCACACGATTTTGGACGAGCCGAGTGTCGTTGCCGGTACACCGATCGCCCAGGCCGGATCGAACAACCGCTTCGTCGGCAATGTGACTCTTGAAGTGGACCGCGACACGAAGGAAGTTGTGAGTGTGGACGGGCACCTGCAGGATGTGGATGAGCTCACGGAAACGGTTCCCCACATTCAGGACATGATTGACGCGTACAATGCAGAAATGGACGAGCTTCTTTCCCAGGTGATCGGGTACACAAATACCGGGCTGAGCCGCGATGAGCGCTACGAAATGGACGCGCCTCTCGGAAACTTCTGGACGGACGCCATGCGTGAGTACATTGATGCAGATATTGCCGTGACGAACAATGGCGGAATCCGCGCCAACATCGAGCCGGGCGAGATTACGGCCGGCGACATTTACACCGTCGAGCCGTTTGCGAACGAAGTAATGGAAATTGAAATGACAGGTGCTGCGATTAAGGATGTGTTGGAGTATTCCTACAACCGGAGCAATCAGATCGACCTTCAGACGTCGGGCCTGCACTATACGGTGCTGACGGATGAAGAAGGTAACCTTGTGGATATTGAGATGGAGGTTGGCGGGGAACCGATCGACTATGACGAGACTTACACCCTCGCGATTCCTGACTTCCTTGGTACAGGAGGAAGCGGCTACAACTTTGAAGGCGACGTGATTCAGCCTGGTGCCGGGTTCATGACGAACGCGATGCTCGACTTCGCTGACACGTTCACGTCCCAGGACGCGCCGATCGATTACACGTCTGAAGGTAGAATCGCCATTGAGCTTTATGAGGAAGAAGAGGACGGGACGGAGCCGGGGAAACCGGGCAAGCCAGGAAAGCCGGATAAGCCGGGGAAACCTGATAAGCCAGGCAAGCCGGATCACGCCGGGCAACCGGGTAAGCCGGATTTTGCCGGACGTCCATAATGAAGAAGTGAGTGAAGACCTGCAGGGGCGCTGTTTCCTGCAGGTTTCTTTTATATGGGTGGCGGGTGCTAATCGTTAAATAGGCCGGGGGAAGTGTAAAAAGGCGGCGGCTAAACGTAAAAACAGCTGGTGTAAGTGTAAAATAGCGTTGGCTAAACGTAAAAACGGCTAGCGTAAGTGTAAAATGCAGCGCAGCTCATGCGGCATGTATCTGGGAACCCCCACACCTAAGGAGGAATCATCATGGTTTACGCAAAAGTAAACGGCATCGATGTGAAGCTTTTTCATGGGGCAAAATTGAAGCACGCCCTGTTAAAAGCGGACGAACGCTTTTATTATTCAGTCGTCAAACACGGCTCCACCATCCGGGATCAGGAAGGGAACCACGTTGACATTATGGGCGCTGTGGATAAGGGGTTTTGCTATACGGTGGATCCGGTGTTAGACCGGGAGACTTGACTGTCACCACCCGAACGTTGTCGAAACCGTAGGATTTTAAGAAAGATAAGCGGCTTTGAGAAGCTTCTGATCTTTTATATTCCGCCGCGTTTTAGAGCCGTAAGTGTTAGAATAAAATGGAAGATAAACCGATTTGGAGTGGAGGATGAGGATGGTGAAACCGGCATTCAGGCATGGGGTAATCGTTGGCTGTCTCGCTTTTGTCCTTTTTTACGGGATTAATCTGCTGGTGGGAGAGTCCGGGGAAATCATGCAATCATTCGGTATGGCCGGCATGATCATTGAAGAAAAACACCATCATATTGAACCCGGAGACTATACCGAAATGTGGATCATCGGCTATAACGCTTACGAAAAAGAAGCAAACAGGGAGCGGTACAAAATTTTCATCGAGGAAGCGATGGTTTACAACCTCATCGAAGAAGGAGAGCAGTATATGGTGTCAGCAAGCTCCATCCGGAAAGACGAGGAGTACGGATATGTTTATGAACTCCTCCAGATTGCCAATCAGGAACAGTACCAGCTGACCGGCAGCGGGAGGATAAAATAAGACAGGAGGGATGATCATGTCAGTAACGAAAACGTGCGAAAAGGGGCATACCTTTCAAAAAAGCAGTGACTGTCCGGTTTGTCCGATTTGTGAAAAAGAGCGGGCACCGGCGGAGGGCTTTCTGTCCACACTTTCTGCACCGGCGAGGAGTGCCCTCGAACATGAGGGAATCCGTACGGTGGAGCAACTCTCCCGATACTCGGAAAAAGAGGTGCTGCGCCTCCACGGTGTGGGGCCGGCCTCACTTCCGAACCTGAGGAAAGCGCTGGAGGAGAGCGGGCTGTCGTTCAAAAAATAGGATAATTATGTGTGAAAGAGGTTTTTTTCAATGAAGTTAGACCAAGGTACATTGGTATTTTGCATGATCTTTTTTATCCTGTTCTGGACAAGCTATTTCTCGTTCAATCACTTTTCTCCTGGTACGGTCAAAATGTAACAGGAACGATTATGATGACGCTGTTGTTTTTAGTGCCTGGCAATTATGTGATCGCTCATAAAGGGAAGAATTTTTTGTCTCGCAGTTGAAGCTGACTATGGAGTAGAGGAGCTCCTGTAAAAGAGGAATTTATAACCGACACCAGTTTATTCATCGACTTCCCCAATTTGTTCTTCGAGTTAATCACGACTCTCCCAAAGAGCTGAACCTATAAAAGCCCCATACTAAACAAAAGCCATGGAGAGCCCCTTGCCTCCATGGCTTTCACGCTTTTCACCTTTTCAATAAACCATCTCCGCATTCGGAAAATGCCTCTTCACTTTCATGGAGTACGTCTTCACCCCGCCACCGATTATTTCGCAGTACATAAAGTTCTCGTGCCGGAAGATGATGTTCTCCAGCTCCTGCCTGACCTTTTCATCGGGCTCATAAGCGGCGATCCGTTCAAGCCAGCGCAGCTGGGTCAGGTCAAAATAAATACCCGTATGCTTTGTGAAGGCAAAAATCGTTTTCGCCGGCCACACCGCTCTTCTTTTTGACTCCATCGGCTGGTTGGGACTCGAGCAGGTCCCAAAGTGACTGGTCACTTCTAACTTTCATGGTCTGGGAACGAAACATCTGCAGCGTTACCTGAATAAGTTTTGTTATTTCTCTTTTGAAGGCCGAGCCGGGTCGTGTTGAAGTTTACCTTGAAGGACCTGCTAATGCAGGGGATATCAGAGGTGAAATTGAAGCCAGTTTGAGTAACATTGATGAACCAGAATAAATCAGTCAGAGACCCAGTGGTTATTAAACGAGCCCCTGGGTTATTTGTGTTTTTTTTGGTGAATGAGTACATGGACGGGTCTGTTCTACTTATGAGTCGGTTATTAAGATTGGAACTTTAGGAGCAAATGCCAACTTACCGGCATAGCATATAATAATTTCTTATTAAGAAGGTGGGAAAAAATGTATTATTACCCTTACCGTCAAGAGTGGTCCTCAGTATTAGAACAGTTAAACCAGAGTCTGTATGGTGAAGGAATGGTTTGTTCCATGACTACACAATTGTTTTATATTCCAGCTACTGCGGGATTAGAGGGAAATCCCGAATTGCACCGACACCTTATACCAGCTTCTTATCATCGTGTAACCGCTGTCGGTTCTGTTTACCGGCTACAAAACGGAGAATTCGATGAGTCCATTATTCATACGCTGACTTCATGTGTTAATAAAGGTCTTCAAGAAGATAAGGAAGTAACGAGGTGGTTACATGTAATGAGAGACAATGCACCTGAAGGATTTGAATCATTTATCGAAAACATTATAAATTGGCAGCGGGAAACGGAACAAACCCTATCCGCTGCCAAACAACTCATTGAGCAAATGGGATATGATACTGAAGATCAGAATGGTGTCTCCTATTAAAAACAGAATTCCCCGCAAACATAATAGTGTATAAGGTTGGTTAGAAGAGAGGGAGCCTCATCTATTGAGACTCTCTCTGCCGGAAAGAGGACTGTTTAGAAAAAACGTCTTCGCCTTAGAAGGAAAATGGAGGTAATTTAGAAAAACGGAATAAAGATTCTTCTGAACGGGGAAGTGCGAAGAACATTCCTCTTCTTTGGTTTACCCCGTCTGCAATCCCTCGAAAAACTTGCCCGTTGCGATTTCTTACTTCTACCAAATCTCCTTGATATGCCATGGCTAAGCGTTGCATAGTAACTTCCTTTCTTGTTCAAAAGTGTATTTGAAATGACTCCTTGGCATAAGTCTACGTTTCACTATAAAAAATGTTTGGACAGAACGGAAAGATTCCTAATTTGGTGAAAGCTTCTACATAAAAGTTGGGAGATTTGGCCCTTAGGGTTGTTGCAGGGAGAGATATTGTTAATAAATGTGTTGATGCTGTCTCCATGAAAATGATAGCGCCCTCCATTTTTTATATAAATATCAGCCTCGTGGTTACCTGAAAGAGTAAGAATCATGGGTGATGCAGTTCGGACACCAAGATCGTATCAAGAATATTTCACTACACTTTTTACTTATTCTTTTGGAATTACGAGCATTATAGTATTGGCTGTTTATTACATAAGTAAAAGAAAAGGCATGCCCAATCAAGAGATATTTAACAAAGGTTAGCACAATTCTTATTGACCTAACGAGTGCGGTATTTGAAGAAGGGAAGTTAAAAGCTTTGAAAAAGCACCTGACGAATTCAGGTGCTTTTTATATTGTTAATATGGATGTGATCTTAATTTCGTTTCACGTTATTTTCATTGTTTTTTAGATAATGTCTCCCAAAAACCGAACCCGTTATCATCAACCTCCATGGCTTTAACAATGGTCACATTTTCGAAAAAGACACCGGTGCATTCGGGAAGTGCTTCTTCACTTCGGTGAAATACGTCTTCACTCCGCCGCCCATAATTTCGCAGTACATGAAGTTCTCGTGCCAGAAGATGATGTTCTCCAGCTCCTGGCTGACCTTTTCATCCGGCTCATAAGCCGCAATCCGCTCGATCCAGCGCAGCTGAGCCAGGTCAAAGTAAATGCCCGTATGCTTCGTGAAAGCAAAAATCGTTTTCGCCAGCTCATATCTAACACCCGCATCGTCCGAATGCTTAAGCTCGCTGGAAATGGTAGAAAAGCATAATAGAATCGAAGGGTCGCTCTCGATCGTCCGGGTCGTAAAAGACGCTCTCAGTTTTTGCAGCACATCTATCTTTTCACTGTGATTTCCGCTGATCAGAAGGGACATGGAGCCGAGTACAGTACAATAAGAAACACGTTTGCCGTTCATTCTGGTTACTGCCATATCGATCACCCCTTTTACTAGATAGTATGACCAGACAGGTAGAAAACATTCATAGTTTTCGAGTTTTTCACCGTGAGCGGGCAGCCGGAGGGCGGAATTCATGAAAGTGGAAGAGGGTTCAGGAAAAAAACTTGTGGATCCAGGAAAAACTCCGTGGATTCAGGATATACCCCTCTTCCCCTACTAATTCTTCCTCCAAGGACATATGTCCTTTCCCAACCTCCTCCTTCTGTACTTTAATAGAGCAAGAAGGAGAGATGTAAGCATGAAAGGAATTATTTTTGCCATCCTCGGCGGCATGTTCATCACGCTCCAGGGCGTGGTGAACGCAGGCATCAGCCGGGACATCGGCATCCTGCCGGCCATCACGGTCACACAATTCACCGGATTTCTGCTGGCACTCACCATCCTGCTCGTCGTCAAAGATGGCAGCCTAACTCAGCTGAAAACCGTCAAATGGCCGTACCTGTTCGCCGGCTCATTCGGCCTCCTCGTCATCTTCAACGAAGTCACCGCCATCAACATGGTCGGCGTCACTTTTACCATGGCCGTCATCCTCATATCCCAGATCGTCATGGCCGTCCTGATTGACACAAAGGGATGGTTCGGGTTAAAAAAACAGAAGATAAAACTGCCACAGGTCGTCGGCATCAGCCTGATGATCCTAGGCGTCATCATCATCCAGCTGTAAGGAGAATCTCTATGAACAATACCTACATTCAGAAGTTCGACCTTGACCCGGTCATTCCTGCCAGACTCCGGGAGCACATGACCGTTCATGATTATAAAAAGGGCGAGAAGATCTGTGAGCAGGGTGAAGCCATTGACCACCTCTATCTTCTTGTTGAGGGAAAGATTAAGATTTTCACAAGCTCCGCCCAGGGGAAGATTCTCGTCCTCTGCTTCAAGAAGCCTCTCGAGGCCATTGGGGATGTGGAATATGTGAGAAAAAGTGCGGTGATCAATACGGTGGAAGCCGTCACCCCGGTCAGGGTGCTCAAAATGCCGTACCGCGCCATCGACGAGTCCGGCGCTTCGTCCGTGCCGTTTCTCCAATTTCTGCTTCGGGTGATTACCGAGAAGCTGCACACCGACTCAAACTTCACGAACTTCAATCTCCTTCACCCGGTGGAAACCCGTCTCGCCAGCTACCTCCTGTCGGTTTCCCCGGAAGGCGAAGACAACCCTGAGGAGCTCTCAAACATGGTGGACGTAGCCAACCTCCTCGGCACCTCCTACCGCCACCTGAACCGGGTCATCAACATGATGATCAAAGAGAAGTGGATCGAACGGAAGAAGGGATACATTACGATTCTGGACAGGGAAAGCCTCCGGAAGCTTGCTGATCCTGTCCTGTATGAATAGAAAGAAGGAATAGTCATGATCTTTGGAATCATACTCGCTGCAAGTGCCGGGGCGGCCATCAGCCTCCAGACCGTGTTTAACAATAAAGTAAACGAAAAGACCGGCTCGTGGACGACAACGGCACTGGCCCTTGGAATGGGCTTTGTTTTTGCCCTCGTTGCCACCGTAATGGCAGGGGAGCTGAACGTGTATCAGCTCGCCCGGATCGAGCCGTGGTACTGGTTCGCCGGAATCACCGGCGTCGGCGTTGTGTTCTGTCTCGTCCAAGCCATCAAGCGCCTCGGACCCACGTTTACAATCTCTATTGTACTGACCGCCCAGCTGAGCACCGCCCTCCTGTCCGACTCCATCGGCTGGTTCGGACTCGAGCAGATCCCGTTCAGCTACACAAAGCTGGCAGGCATCTTCGTCATCCTCATAGGCGTCCTCGTCTTTAAAGGCGTCATCAAGCTCCCAAGCCCGGCAGTTGCCCGGGAAAGCCGTAAGCATACGGCATAGAATGGTGTTCGTCCCGGGCATCTGGCCCCTTGTTTAAGCAAACAAGCGCTGGATGATAAGTGAGTGAGTAATAGAACAGAAGGGGCATAAGAGGAGAATTCAATTCTGATAAAAAGGAATACAACATTCTTTATGATAAGCAAGGCTATGATAAAGGAGATTCCAAACATGAGTCACGTGTATTTTAGAGATATTGATGAGACAAATGAATGTATGGTCAGAAATATAACGTTAAAATCCGGGCAGGAGACATACATTGAATCGGTCGAGGAATGCCTTAAGAGGCCGGTGAGCACAAGGAATGGCATCCGGTAGCGATCTATTATGACGGTGCAATTGTCGGCTTTGCCATTTACGGTTCTTTTGGCCTCAATAAAGATACTTGGATTGACCGGATTATGATCGATGAAAAATATCAGGGCAAAGGCTTGGGAAGAATGGCGATGAAGGCCCTTATTGATACTGTATCCAAAGAGTATGGCGTGAACGTAATCTACTTGAGTATTATTGAGGAAAATAGAGCAGCGCATCGTTTGTACGAAAGCATGGGGTTTGAATATATGAATGAAAGAGATCCAAACGGCGAACTTATATTTAAGTATAAAATTCTGTAAAGTAACGAGGACTTGATGCAGAGGAGAGTTTTTAATGAAATAAGGGGGAAAACGTATAGAGGACAGATTCCCCCTTTATCTAAACCAAAGCACTGCTTTTACTTCTTCTTCACCTTCAGCTGGAGAATGTTCTTTTCTTTTTCACTAAAGAATACACGTAGACAGTCAGCCCTGCTAACAGGCCTATGGCAACAACTGCAAATGAAATCATGCCGACACCCATCCCTTCCCATCCCCCGATGAGAAAAATGCTCACCATTAAAAGTGTTAAGCCGAGCAGACTGATCAAATAAGGGAGAAAGTACATACCAAACTTTCGGTGAAAGATGCCTAAAAGGATCCATCCGGCGACTGTTACTGCTAATAACCCATAAATAATCCACAACATCATTTCTACTTCCATTTCCATCCCCCCGAAACTAAAAGAATATAACCATATAAAAACACGGTATTCATTCTGCAGTGTTTGGAATGCTTCCTCGTATTTTTTCACCCCTTCAGCTGTCGTTCGCAGATCCTCCATCTTTTTCCTTATATTTTATACTTTAATGGATTGTTTTACCATCATGTTGAACAGAAGTTATAAAGGTTTTACTGTCTTTCCTCTCAACCGAAAACTGCCCCATCCCTTCAATGGTCCCTTCACATGGATAAAATTCCGCAGCCTTTTTTGTGAAAAACCATCTCCGGCCCTCTTTTACCGTGATAAAAAGACCATGTTCATCTCCGACAGGCGTCAGTCCTTCATTGTCCTCTTTCCAGTTAGGCAGTCCTAAATCATTCAGTTTTCTCACGAATGGGATAACGTCATCCACCACGATCCCCAGTTCACTGATGCAAGTGAAATCTCCGGAGGAAAAACGATGCTCCACGGCATTGTTCAAATTGTGGCGGGCAATGAATTCCAAGATGTTTCCTGACGGGTCTTCAAAATAGATGGCGTGGGCGTTCCAGCTTTCAAAGAAGACTTCATCAGAATCATTTTCTGTATTTAACTCTACTTTTGACGCGATCCAGGATTTTGCCTCTTTCCTTTTATTTTCCGGAATATTCACAGCAAAATGGTACACCGGTTCTGAACCGGGCTCTGATTGTTTAAAAACCAGATTAGTTGATCCGATTTGAACAGAGAAATGGCTTTTGTCTTCACTATTTATGTGAAGCTCAAGCACCTTTTTATAGAAATCTTTCATTTCAGTTAATTTGTGTGTAAATAATGTAATGTCTTTGAATCTCATTTTTCTTTCCTCCACTTTTGTTTATGAATGTAGTGTAACCGGAAAAAGGCATTTTTTCGTGGGAGCAGTGTAGGGAAAAACTTAAGACCCTGGTTGGAGGATTGGCTGCTCCCATTCCGTTCCAGGGGTAAAGAATCCAGTCAATTTGACCCGGAAGTCACTCTGGTTCACAGTCGGAGGAGGAATACGATTGTTGACTGCTATTTAATCATGTTAAGAATGTTTCTTGTGTTCTTAATCATTCCCAGTAGACCAAGCTCTTTTTTCGCACCTTTGGTTAGCTTTTTTTCCGCCGTCTTTAAGATGTTTTCATCAGCATTGGAATAATTGCCGGATTGAAAGAGTGGTTGCGGGTCATATTCTATTGTGAGTTGAATTGCTTTTGTTTCCACTTCTCCGACAATTTTATTCGATAGATATAAAGCCATATCGATCCCCGCAGACACTCCTGCGGCAGTTATGTACTTCCCTTGTTCCACTATTCTTTCCCGAGTAGGTATGGCACCGAAATCGCTTAATAGATTTATCGGCTTCCAATGTGATGTTGCTTTTAACCCTGATAGCAGGCCGGTGGAAGCAAGTAATATCGACCCTGTGCATACAGAAGTCGTCCATTTCGTGCTTTTATCTACTTCTTTTATCCATTCTATTACGTTTTTTTTCTTTATTTCATTCAAAAAACCGATTGTAGAACCCGGTAATAGTAGAATATCTGCAGATTTTATATCATCGATACTATGTTTCACATTAATGTCAATAAACCCGGAGTCCGCCTTTATATTCCCTGGTTTTTCTGCAACAAATAATACGTCAGTATCATTCATGTGTCTTAAAATTTCATATGGACCAATAGCATCTAGCATTGTCATCCCATTGTAGACATAAATAATGATCTTCATCAGTTGCCTCCTTTAAAGTTCCCCCTAAAAAAATCTATCTTCTTCTAATTTAACATAAATATCCAAGTGCTTCTTGTCTTCGGTGCCTGTCACCACCCGGATTTTGTCGAAACCATAGGTCTTTTTAAGACAGGGTAGCAGGAGCTCTCAGACTCCGCCCAGCTACTGGATAAAGATGTTAAACTAGAGACAGAGCAAGAGATGAAAATGAGAGGTGAAAAGGATGTCGAAATCAATTGTTGAAAAACTGAATCTGAAAAAATATCAATCCCCGGCAATTATCCATCTGCCGGAGGGGGAAACGCATTTTGACGGGCTTGAAACGTATGAAACCGAGTTAACACCGGGCAGCTCCTATGACCTTATTTTTGCCTTCACATTGGACATGCCATCGCTGCAAAAGATGGTCGGTGACGTGATCGAGCATCAGTATTTAAAAAAGGGCGGCTATATGTTCATTGCTTACCCCAAAAAGGGAAACAAACGCTATCCTGCGTATATCCACCGGGATGATCTTTTTGAGGGAGTCGGAGCTGATGAGAAGGGCCGCATTGGCACGAGTACGATTACATTTTCCCTCATGGTCAGCCTGGATGAAACGTTTACCGTTGTGGGCTTTAAAGACGATTCGAAAAGCCCGAAGAAGTCTGCGAACAGGGCGAGTCAATGTGTGGATGATTACATAGAACAGATTCCTGATATTGAGAAAGATCTCGAGCAGGTACCGGATGTTCTTCAGTTTTACCAGTCCCTCACACCGGGGTATCGAAAAGACTGGGCCAGGTTTGTCTACAGCGCCAAGCAGGAAAAAACGAGGGATAAGCGCCGGGAGGAAATGAAGGCCATTCTGTCCGCCGGTCACAAAAGCCGGGACCTGTATATGAGGGCGGTGCCTGCCGCAGACCGAAAGCTGCCGAAAGTCTAGGAGACAGAAGCAGGGTCTCTTAGTGTTCGAAGTAAAGGAGGTACGTTAGTGAAAACCTATACAATTTTATTTGCGATTGTCTTTTTGATGCATCTGGTTACCCTCGTGAACCTGACGCTCTTCAGCGGGGAATGGAACGGGATCGCGCTGTGGCTTTCCACCGGTCTGTTTATCGTTGCGGTGTATTATTTCGGCATTGAATTCAGGGTGAGAAAGCGGCTTGAAAAGGAAGAGTCGGGGAAGGGTGCCGGTTGAAAAGAATCGCGGTGATTCTTTGTTTCGTTATACTGACAGCCTGCAGCGCCGGTGATGAAAACGATGACGTCCAATGGGGCGAATACAGTGATTCCGCCGTACAAAGGCTGGAATACAGCAACATTGATTACGAGGTGAAAGACGGACAGATTTTTATCAGGGAAAAGGATGTAAACAAGGCGCAGAGTTGTTGTTCCTGACAAGCAGGTGAAACATCCCCCGTGGTTAATCCGTATAAGCAGACAAGTCACCTAAAATAATGGGGGTAGAGATGCTGTTAAAAAAAGGGTTGTTTTTGTGTGTAACGGTTTTATTTTTGAGTGCCTGCAGTATGAATCTGAATGCTGAAGAGGAAAAAGAAGAATTGAGGCAGAAGCTGCTTGAAGTCAATCGTACAAGCCCGATTGAAGAGATGGACAAAGCCCACATCGATGAGGCGGTAAGTGCAGCCTCTCAACTGGATCTTGAGGGAAAAGACCGGGACCGGTTTGTTCTTTATCATTTAATTTATGCAACGAATGATATAGAAATGGACAAAGAGGACGTTTACGAGAACAGCCAGTTAAGGCTTCAGTACGAGGAAACATGGAAGGATCTCGCTGTTGAAAGGTATGGAATTCAAGTGGAAGAAGAGAGGCTCCAGGAGATTATAGAGAAGGATGCAACGGCATTAAAAGATGATGTCTTTTCTCCGGATAACCCGGAACGTGATACACAGCTTTATCTTGCAGAGGAACTTGGATACAGTGTAGACGAATATGTTTATCAGTTTACAGCGCCTATTTTTGAGCAGAGGGAGATACGTGAGAACTTGTATCCACTGCTGGAAGAAGAATATGGCACCAGGGCCGACCATGAAGTGAGTCATCAATACCAGATGGAAGTGATTGATGAAATCGTAGAAGCTCAGTTCTGATTCGAGGAGTAGGGGGAGGCTCAATGATGCTGCATTATTTCCCGGCTTATTATTGGAAGATTCTTGCGGTTTACAGTCTGGCAATGGTCGCAGGCATTCTATTCATGATATACCCGACGTGTCGCTTTGGCTTTTGTCAGCTATCTTTTTTGTCTTCTGCATTCATCCGGTCGTCTTGATCACGACCGTTTTACTGTTAAAAAAAGAAAAGCCGGCTGGAGAGCACGAAGCTCATCTGGGCAGGTTTACTGATGACCAGCCCGGTGTTGGGGCTTGTGTTTTTCTTCTTTTAGAAAGGAGATGAACGTTATGAAAAGAGAGTTCGATAAAGCAATTGAGTTACGCAAGAGCGGACACCACAAGGAATCGAACAAGCTGTTTATGAAGCTTGTTAGTGAGTTTCCTGACGATGCGTCGGTCAACTATCAATGTGCCTGGAGCTTCGATCTTTTGGGAGAAGAAGCGAAGGCTGTCCCTTTTTATGAAAAGGCCATCGAGTCAGGTCTGCCCCCGAAGGAGCTGGAAGGAGCCTTCCTTGGGTTGGGCAGTACATACCGGACACTGGGAGAATATGAAAAGTCGAAAGAAGTGTTTTTGAAAGGGATCGGATTTTTCCCCGGCAACAAAGCCCTTCAAACCTTTTACTCCATGACTTTATATAACCTGAATGAACATCATAAAGCGATGGAGCTGCTACTGAAATGCCTGCTGGATACAACCCAGGACGCCGGTATTTTAAGCTATAAAAGGGCGATTGAATTTTATTCGGACAAGCTGGATAAGACGTGGAAGTAGACGCATGGAAAGCTGCCATCACACAGAATCACAAAGGAAAACGCATTGATTTTGGCATAGGAAATCATATGCGTTTTTTTAGAAAGCAGTCGTAATTTCTGCTGGTAAACTTGAAATTAACATAAGTAAAGGTTAGCATATCAACAAAACTCAGAATGACAAGTGGGGATAATAATGCTGAATTACAATGGAAAAAGATTTGTTTCAGTTGCTAATTCTGAAAACGGAGAGGTTTCTTCAAAAACGTTTTTTGATTACAAACAGGAACGTAACATTCTTTCAGCTACATATAGTGGAGGTGAGATAGTAAAAGGCACATTAATTGGTATTGTGGAGGATAATGGTTGTTTGAATTTTAAATATAACCATGTAAATACAAGAAATGAGATTAGAGGAGGCCAATGTTATTCCACTCCCGAATCTCTATCAGATGGTAGAATTAGACTACATGAGAAGTGGAAATGGGTTGATAGTGAACCAACCGAAGGAACATCTACAATTGAAGAAGTAATCTAAAAATAAATAAGGAGAGAATAAAGCTGTTTTTTCCCGAACTGCTTAGTCATTTTTATCTCTAATGTAAAAGTACTTGTCCTTTCTTGCCATGCACATCGTATCAGAAGAAAACTCGGACTTCCTCAAACGAGCAGAGACGCTTTTTCCATACTGGAAAAGGAAGGTATGCTTGAACCTTCCTTAAATAAGCTGATGAAGGCGATGGTCGGTTTTAGAAATATTGCTGTCCACGACTATCAGGAGCTGAACCTTATTATTCTCCAAAGAATACTTGAAAATCACCTGCAGGATTTTCAGAGGTATACAGAATCCATCCTTAAGGCCGATGCAGGGGAGTGAAAGGATATATACTTAAAAAAAGACCCTCCGCGGGGTCTTTTTTTACCCATGAGCAGCCTTCTTTTTTGCCGTAAAGGATAAAGGCAGTGCGGCTGCCGGGACAAGGGGCAGCAGGGTCATCCAGAAGGAGAGGCCGCTGAAGTATAGCGCGACCACCAAAACCGCGTTGCTGCTCAGAAAAGCGGTCATTTGTGATTTTTTGATTATCCCACAGACAAACAGGAGTACACCTAAGGCGCCGGTGAGCATGATACCAAAGGTCATTTCTTTTCACCCAATGCCGCTGAGAGTTGGGTCGTATCGTCCGCCCGGTATTCATTCTGCAAAATCCCCATATGGATCACGTCATGCCACTCGCCATCCCGGTAAAGCGTCTGCCGCGATACCCCCTCCTGGTAAAAGCCCAGAATATTGTACAGGTTGATCGCCTTCGTGTTGAAGGAATATACCTTCAGGGACAGCCGGTGCAGGTTCATTTCAAGGAACGCGTATTCCATCAGGAGGCCCATGGCTTCCTTACCACAACCCTTTCCCCAGGAACGTTTTTCTCCCAGGTCGATAATGCACTCGGCATTCCGGTTCTTATAATCAATATTGATAAGAGAGGTCACACCGATCGGGGTGTCCGACTCTTTTTCTACGATTATATAACTCTTCGAAGCAGAAGTTCCGAGAATAACAGACTCCACAAAGTCTCTCGTTTCTTCAAGCGTATATGTATCAAGGCTGGGGCTGGTGTAGCGCATCACTTCCAGGTCATTTCGCCAGCTGTGATAACGTTCCGTATCTTCCAACGTCATCTTTCTCAGTTTCAATCTTGATGATTCCAGGAACACGGGCATCCTCTCCTTTATGAGTGTGTATGGTTAATTTTAACATAACGAAATTTGGCAACCGGCTGTTTTTTGAGGCTTTGTGTAAAGATATGCGGATTTTGGGTGGATTTAATGCGGATGAATATGAATTTATGCCGGATTTGTGTAAAGATAACCAGCTCCAATCCAATTAAATGGGAAATGATACTTTTGGCTTTGTTTGCGAAACCTTCGCTCTCACTCGCTCGTATCCATTAGCAGAGGTGAGGATAAATGACGGAATTACGATACTATGATTTAGGGGAAAAGAAAGAGATTTTCCCGGAGCCTGTGAAATCCGACGGCTTTGTTTTCGTGCCGACGGAAGGCGATACATTGCTCGTGGACGGCTGGGGATATATTGTAGGGCAAAGAGAGTTCTCCTATGAACAAGGGATTACAAAAATTACTGTATACTGCTCACGGGAACGAAAGAAGCGGAAGAAGCAGGAGAGGTAAAGAAACTGTTACCAATTTCTTCCACCTGTGATAGACTGTAGGTGTCATAGAATGATGGAGGCTTTATGCGTACACTGTTTGTTGTTTTATCACTCTTGCATGTGCCGTTTCTAATCAGTTATATAGAATATTACAACCGTTTTTACGGAGAGTTACCCTTGACGCTCGGGGTGCCGTTTTTGATTCATATCGGCTTTGCGGTTGGGATCGGGATTATTTCCGCCCGGATTCCACTGAGCTGGTTTCTCATTGTGAATCTGTCCCTGCTCCTGAGTCATGTCCTTTTAGCCGAATGGTTTATTGCTGAGGAGCATGCCTACTGGTTTAAACCGTTCGGCCCGACATGGACGATTTTTCTCTCTGCTTCTTTTTACTTTGCCGTGCAGGGGATTGCCCGCTGGGGTGCTTTCGTTGCGAAAAAGGGAATGCAGGTATGACGAGATACTATCATTTCGGGGGATTTTACGTGTGCACGATCTGTTTCCTTTTCACCCTTCAGCTTATTTATGCCATGACGAATCACACGTGGACCGTCTCCCCGCCGGCGGCTGTTCTCTGGCTTTTTGCGGCTGCTTCCCTGGTTCTCGGTATTCTTGGTTTCCACTATAAGCCCGGCCACGTGGCAAAAATCAGAAACTGGACCACGGTGACCCTTTCTTCCTTATTGTGCATTGTTCTTTTCCTGGGGGTACTCCGGTTTCTTTTCATATCAGAGGAATTAATGAAGACCGAGCATTCGCCCGATTAAACGTATACGATCGATTTTTACCTCACAAACGGGGGAGCAACGACGGCCTTTGGGGTGATCGGGAAGATTGACGGTCCCCTTTGGTTCAACAAAACCATCTATAACGAATACCGGATGGACAAAGCGGACGTGGAGTGGCTCGATGATCATACCGTTACCATTAACGGCCGCACGCTGGATCTGGAAAAAGGCGAGACGTACCCGGACTCGTGATAAAAGTCTTTTTGTGAAAGGTGATGTTTAGGATGAAACTGTTTTTTAAAGCAGGCCTGGTGTTCCTCTTTCTCGCCGCTTTCTTCAGCAAACCGAGGGTGGCGAAAGGATGATTACACCGATTTTTCGGGTGTTTGACGTGGAAAAAGCGAAGGAATTTTATCTTGCCTATCTAGGTTTTGAGGTGGACTGGACGCATCAGTTTGAAAAGGGAATGCCGCTTTACATACAGATGGGGAGGTTGTCATTCATCTGTCGGAACATTACGGAGACGCTGCGCCCGGAAGTGCGATCAGAGTTGAAGTGAACGACCTGAAAAGCTACCACGGAAAAAGCGTATTCTATGCGAAACCTGAAATCGAACAAATGCCATGGGGTACAGAAGAGTTCACAGTGACAGATCCGTTCGCAAACCGGATCACGTTTGTTCAGAAAAGCGGGGAATGAAGGTGAGCTTCCTGGATGTACATATTGAGCTGAAATTCATTTTGCACCGAAAAACGAGGTTTTTTTGCAGATTAAATAAGAATAACCCAGTCAAAGCTGACTGGGTTATTTTTATTCTATTCAATTGCTTAATTAGTCCTCCTCCGTCATTTACAGCAATACAAGCCCGAGGCCGATAATGATGCCGCTCAGGAAAAGAACGATCACACAAAAGCCCATGATGTCCCGGGCTTTCAGACCGGCAATAGCAAGTGCTGGAAGCGCCCAGAACGGCTGAATCATGTTCGTCCATGCATCTCCCCACGCAACGGCCATCGCTGTTTTCGCAGCGTCGACGCCGAGTTCACCACCGGCTGTAAGCATAATCGGTCCCTGGACTGCCCACTGGCCTCCACCTGAAGGGACGAAGAAGTTTACAATCCCCGCACTCATAAAGGCAAACAGAGGAAAAGTGGTCTCGTTGGAAATGCTCACAAACCACTGTGAGACATCTGCCGCAAGCCCTGATGCCACCATCATCCCCATAATCCCGGCGTAGAACGGAAACTGAATAATGATGCCGCCAGCATTTTTAACGGCGCTGGCCACACTGTTCAGGAAATTTTGCGGTGTTCCGTGCAGCAGAATACCGAGGAATAGGAACAGGAAGTTGACGATATTCAGGTTCAGGTCAAATCCGTTTTGCACAAGGTAATAAATGAGGAATATGATCCCCAAGATCCCCGTCACAAGAGAAACGAGCCGGCTTCGCTCCAGACGTTTCGCCGGTGTCAGCTCATCGATTCCCAGAAGGTCACCGTCGACCGTCGCGGCTGTTTCGTCGTCTTCCAAAAGTGCCGGATCCACGTTTACCGCTTTTTTCTGATCCATCATCAGCCTGTTGAGAATTGGCACGGTAATAAACAGAGCCGCTACAATAGCAAGGTTAAAGGGGGCGAAGATCGTTTCACTTGTCGGGATCAGCCCGATCAGGTCTTCCGTAAAGTTTCCGCTCGTTGCAACCGTAAGCGGAACAGAACCCGCAAGTCCCCCGTGCCAGACAATAAATCCGCTGTACGCACTGGCGATTAGAAGACGGTAGTCCACGGTGGTGACCTTTTTGGCCAGCTCCTTTGCAAACAGCGCCCCGATCACAAGACCGAAGCCCCAGTTAATCCAGCTTGCCATCAATGAAACGATGGTGACGATAACGATCGCCTGGCCGGGAGACTTCGCAAGCCCCGCCAGCTTTTGAAGGATCCGCTTAAAGAACGGACTCGATGCAAGAACATACCCGGTGACGAGGATCAGCACCATCTGCATGGCAAATTCAAGCAGATCCCAGAACCCCCCGCCCCAGTGAGCCACCATATCCATAGGCGTACTCGGTGTCAGAATCAGCCCCAGTCCGAAAACAACGAAGGTCAATACTATCACGAATAAAAACGGGTCCGGAAGATACCGCTGCATCATCCGGGTCGTAAAACTTGTAAGCGCATTCATTTTATGTCACAACCTTTCTGTTAAAAAAATGAGTCCCACGGGTTCCTGCAGGCCTAATCTGCACATGTAAAAATATTGCGAATTTTTACCGCGCAGGTTTACATTAAAGGTCACTCATTCCCCCCTTCTACCTCCTATTCGACAAAAAGAGCGTATCCCCTGCAATAAAAAAAGCACCCGATCTCAAACAGGCCAAAAGTACAAAGTTAAATGCACGGAAATCTCCGTGCATTTTTACGTTGATCCTTAAAAACCGGGGAAGTCATCCCTTTTTCTACACCTTAACTTCCGTTCCAATTGTCGGCTCCACGATATCCTTTCTCCTGTAGACATTCAGGGTCAGCCCAAGAATGGCAGAATAAAAGAACAGTATGCTCCCGCCATAGCTTATAAAGGGAAGGGAGACGCCCATAATCGGAGCCACGCCAACCTGATAAACACAAGCAACACGGATGAAGAGGTATTCTGACGGGCTTACGCTACATAATCTTTTGATAGGCTACTTCATTTATCAGGAGGTCATTATGCCCTATCCATTTGCAAGGCCCTACCTCACCACCTGCGGGCTTGTACCTGAAAATCAGGAAAGTCCGATTCACTTTATCGAACCTGAAATTACATCTGCCCGTTATCATTTCAGAAGAAATCATTTTCTCTATCCCAATCTTTTGTCTTTCACCTACTGGATTCCAATCCGGGGTAACGTGGAAAGACCCATGTGGATTTCTTTAAAGGAGTTATACGATCTGCCTTCTGTCACTGTATCTGCCTTATTGGAGTGCGCCGGAAATAAACGCAGCCTGTTTGAGCCGAAAGTCTTTGGCGAGCAGTGGGAAAAAGGAGCAATGAGCCAGGGAAACTGGCGGGGCGTTCAACTGCGGATACTTCTTGAGATGGCAGGCATTCAGGAAGGGTCGGTTGAAGTCGTGGTGGAAGGCTGTGACAGAGGAAAAAGAAAAGATTCAGCCCAGGAGGTTTCGTATACGAGAAGCCTCCCCCTGGAAAAAGCGATGCACCCCGACACCCTTGTTGCCTATGCATACAACGACAGACCGATACCTTTTAAACACGGCTTTCCCCTGAGGCTGATCGTACCGGGCTGGTATGGCATGGCCTCCGTAAAATGGATCAAACAAATCGAGGTTTCAGCCAAACCATTTACCGGTCCTTTTCAAACAAAAGATTATGTATATTACCCCGAAAAAGACAGTGACGCAGGTGCCTTCCCGGTCACGGCAATGAATGTGAACAGTTCGATCCTCCATCCCACAGACAGAGATATCCTTTCAAGAGGAATCCATGTTATCGAGGGTCTCGCCTGGAGCGGAAGTGAGGAGATAGTAAAAGTTGATATCAGCGTGGATAATGGAACTTCGTGGGCAGAAGCCGAACTTGATAATGACGGTGAGAGCGGCTACCACTGGATACGCTGGTCTTACGAATGGGAAGCATCTCATCCCGGCGAATTTACCATTCTGAGTAAATCAACGGACGCATCGGAGCAGGTCCAGCCGTCCAGTCCGTTATGGAACCGCAAAGGATACGGCTATAATGCCGTTGATAAAGTAAAGGTGAAGGTTGAATAAACAAGGGGGCAGGCGGACTTTTCCGTCTGTCCCATATCTATGTACCAGACCCCGTTTACCCTGAAACACAAAAGAAGTGCCTCCCGAGCCCGGGAGACACCTTCAATTAAATCCATTTCCTTTCCATCGCAAAAAACACGTAGCTGTATTCCCCACCGTGCTTTTCATACAGGCTAATCTCACTCTCAATCATTCCGATCACCTGCTGTGCTCCGGTGTTGTGTTCGTACTTCCTTTTCATCTTCTCCAGACTGGCTTGAAGAAGCTCATAGTACTCCCCGGTCCAATCAGACGCCGGAAGAACAAAGTGCCCTTTCGCCTCGTAGCCGTTCATGGTTATCTGCCCGAGGTTTGTATCCACCGTGGCCATGCCGCTGTTAGAAGTAAGATACCTTTATTTTACCAGAGGGACAGCGTTTGCGTACATTTATGGGTTTGTACTTCCTCTTTATAAGGAAAAGTATTCCATATGGAAAGGGGACTTTCGATGAAGAAAACAGCATTGTTTTTTACCCCGCTCCTGTTCCTTGCAGCCTGCGGAGAAGAGACCGAACGGGAGAATCTCAGCCCGGAGGATATCCTGGAACAGGCATTGGGCACCTATGAGAACAAGGGTGACATTTATTACCGTCAGACCCTTGAACGGAGGGAAGAAGTAAACGGTGTAGAAGAAACGGAAATGAGAGAGCTTAGGTTCTGGCAGTTTGAGCAAAGCGACGGTCAGGTGATGGAGAGAAGGGAAATTACGGAGGATAATGAACCGACGGAATACTATGTCACGGACACGGAAAGCGGGGGCGTGCTCTTTTACAGAGAAGGCTCGGATACGGCCAGTATTCATGAAAGGGAAGAGGGACCGATCCATACAAGAAGTGATGACATTCGCCGGATGATGGAGTCGGACAGCGCAGAGCTGGCCGGTGTGGAAGAGGTCAACGGCTTTGAAGCTTACCGCCTCACCTTTTCTGACGAGGAGGAGATCCTCGATTACTGGTTTGAGGTGAACGAGTTTTATATTGTTCGGGAAGAAACCAAGGGAAGTGATCCGTACGTGTTAGCTGAAGTGCTGGAGTTCGACCTGGATCCGGACTATGATGAATCGCTGTTTGACATGGACAGTCTGCTGGGTGAAGATGTGGAGGTTTTTAAATAAAAGATACTAGTTGACGGCTCAGATACAGAAGAGTTATAACCGCGGAAAATCGGGATTCAAACAGAAAAAAACCCGCTCTGTTTTAAGACAGAGCAGTTTTTTTTCCTCACTTAATATACTCTTGCGGCAAGAACAGCGAGCACAGTAATAAATGAAATCTTCATAGCATTTCTTACAATCGTTAAAAAATAGTCCGGATACGGTTGGACGGATGTCGAGTATACCCCCATTGCATCTGGGGTTGTGGAGTAGCGGTCTGTAAATACCAGTAACAGTGCAAATGAAAGTATAAAAGAATAGACAGTCGTTTTTACTGCCAATTTTCCCAAGTCACACACTCCATCTGGATCTCTCTTATTTCCACTTCTTAAACAGGTTAAAAAGACTGAACGACGTCTTCTTGTAAACTTTGTTGTAAGCGGCTTTCTTCGGGCTCTTTACCCATCCCATGCCCTTTTTGCCGTAGCCGGGTGAGACTGTGCTCTTGACGGCCCGTTTTGCTCTTCCGGTCGTGCGGGCCTTGAGAGACTTCTTGATACTAGGTTTTCGGATGCCTATTTTCATAGCTTTACCCCCCGATTCTTTTCTGTATTTTTGTTACCATTTTAACAGATTTATCGTTGAGAATTCGTGAAAATGGGGGAGGGGTTTGTCGAATGACCGATATATTCTGAGTAAGGGTCGATAAAAGAAGATTAGAGGTCGATAAAATGAGGATAAGGGTCGATAAACAAACATTAGTGGTCGATATCCACCCCCCGCCGCCTGCGGACGGGGACGTAACCTTACAGTAAAATCGCCATGGCCGCAAAAAGGGTGCCGAAGCCGATGGAAGCAATGCCGATTTTAATTCTGTTCACAGATTTACGGGCAAGTTTGTGCTGTGTCTCGTTGTCGGTGTCCATGTTTTGATACTGCTTGTTAAGCCAGAAAAACTGCAGTCCGCCCAGTACGAGAAAAGCGAACGATAAAAGGGCCAGCGTGATGCGGGGTTCCAAATGAATCCTCTCCTGTTCAGTAAAAATACTACCTCCCATCCTACCACACGGAAAGGTCTTATGACAGAGGAGCTCCCCGCAGACAGCCCGCTCAATCCCTGTGAACGCGGATCCAGTCGTTCACCTGGCCCGCTGCACGAGGCGATAGTGAGTAAATCGTATGGGTGTCTTCCGTGTTCATGACCGTCCCGCTCTCCGGACCCGTCCAAAGAAAATAGCTCTCTTCCCCAATGTCCACCTTAAAATGAGGGTCATCCATATCCACAATCCCACTCTGTTTTTTAGCCCCGTTCACCGCCTTGGTGAAAATTGAAATGTCCTCATCATCTGTAATCACCACAGCGGAATCCTCATTCACATCGCTGAAGCTGTTCATCTCGTAAAGGGTGACTTCAACCACATTGGCAGAGCAGGCAGACAGGAGCAGAGCAAATAAAAGAAGAAACATTGGCTTTTTCAATGAAAAACGCCCCCTTTTTCTACAGCTCTTTTTTCAAATAATAGTGGGAGAAGTCCCTTCCCACGCCGTCGATTTTCCCGAACACCTCATAGCCGTGTTTTTCATAAAAGCCGAGGGCCTGGAAGCTGAGCGTATCCACTTTGATGAAATCACAGCTTCTCTCCAAAGCGATCTGCTCCATTTCCTGCAAAAGCTTCGTCCCGTATCCGGATTTTCGCAGTTCAGTGTCCACAATGAGTGTATCGATCTCCAGCCAGTTCCAGCACACGGCTGCTAAAATCCCGCCCTTTACATTCCCGTATTCGTCTTTAAGCACCAGGTTGATCTGCTCATACCGGTCTCTTAAATCCTTTGGGAAGTGGGCCAGGTTATAGTAAAAAAGCTGATCATTCACATGTTTAATGTCTTCTTTGTCTTCTGTTTTTGTAATGGTTATCTCCATGTTTTTTCTCCTTCAATCCTCATTAATAGACTCCATTTCCATATTTCTCTATTTTTCTTCGGAATTCCTTCAAATTACAAATATTTAACCTTCATGAAGAATTTTGTGGGTTTTAAGTCTTTAGTAGGAAGGAAAAATTTTGAAATTAGGAGAATTATCCAGATGTTTCTATTTCAGTTGTTGCGGGGAGGAGCGTGCTTTTTTATCCGGCTTTGCCAAGTTGAATAATCAGGAGGAAGATGTTGATGAATGGTTGGATGAAAAAGGGTTTATTATTTGTTTTTGTATTTGTGATGATGGGAAGCGTGATCGCCGGTGTACATGCGGAGGGTCTCTCCAATGATGATCTTACCGGGGTGCAGTTTGAGGAAGGCCGGCTAAAAGATGGGATGCAGGATTTAAAGCATACGGCTGTGCTGATTCAGTCACAGACAAATCCATCTGTGATTCATCAGCGGATGACGGATCAGATGGGAAACCTTTATGCAGACCTTCCTGACGGGCAGTACAAATTAAAAGGATTGCATCACGGCAGTCACTGGTATACGACTGAACAGGTATTTACGATCGAGGAAGGCATGATTGGTGATTCAAAAGGGCGTGAGAGCAGCCTTACGAAAAACCATCAGGTGAAAGGCCCCGCTTATAAGGGGAAAAAGAACGTGAACGGCCAGCTGTTGGAGGGCACATCAGGACTTCAGGGAGACCTTCTGATTGGAACGATCTCTGAGACGGAAGAAGAGATTGTGACACTCTCGACGAATAAGAAAGGTCAGTTTTCTGCCTCTCTTGCGGACGGGGAATACTTTATTTTCGGTGTGTCAGTCAATGGCGGGCTTTATAAATATGAGCGAATGCTTACCGTAGAGGGAAACAACCTCTATGTAGACGGGGAAAAGCAGACATCCTTGACGGTGGCAATTCCCGAACGGAGCTACAGCGGTGTAGTAAAAGACAGTAAAACCCCTCTGGAAAAAGCAGGGATCATTATCGAAAGGGTTGGAGCAGGGTACAGTTACGATGAAGAGGACTATGATGAAGACTACGGTTACGATTACGGCTATGAATTTATCGAATTCACGTACACAAACCGTAAAGGTGAATATGACATAAGAGCCCTGGAAGACGGTACTTACAGCCTGAGTGTGTTCCACGATACCTACTATGCGTGGGAAACGTACCTGTTTGACGTAGCAGACGGCGCCCTTTATATTGACGGGGAAGAGGTCTCCCGGTTGGACGTTGCCGTTCCGGATATGACCCTGAAAGGCACACTGTTTGATAATGGGAAAAAGGCCGGACATGGTTACTTGGAGATTGAGAGACACGAAGAGGATGGCCACTGGTACGATTATTTTTCAGTGCCGGTGGATAAAAAGGGTGACTTTTCATACCGCCTGGCCGATGGCAGCTATACGGTAACCTTCGTGGAAGAGCGTTATCGGAGCACCTCTGTTGCCCTGCCTTTTGAAATTAAAGACGGGAAGATTATTTATGATGGTTCAGTCAGTGAATTGTTAGACATTCACCTGCCTCCTATCACTTTTTCCGGCAGGCTCCTTGATGACGGAAAAGCGCTGAACGGGTATGTGAATGTAGAAGGGGAAACAGAGGACGGGATGTATTCATGGTACGGAGGAAGAACAGATAAAAACGGGATCTTTTCGTTACGGTTAAAAGACGGCTTCTATGAGGTCTCCTGGGTTTATCTGATTGACGAAAATGAAGAATTTTATGCCCGGACTTCTTTCGAAATGAAAGATGGACAGCTTTATGTGAACGGTGTTAAACAAAAAATACTGGATATCGATGTACCCCCGGTCTCTTTACACGGCATTGTTCTGAATGATGGCACTCCTGTAAGAGACGGGGAAATTGTCGTCGTTTCAGAAGAAGGAGATTATTTGTGGAAATGGCTGAACGATGACGGCACCTTCTCGATGCGGTTATCCGACGGTAAGTACAGTGTAAGAGAAGTGTATTTGTTTGAAGATGGTACCTCCGCATTCTTGACGGTTCCGTTCGAAATTGTGAATGGAAAGGTAATCGTCGACGGCAAGGAAACTGACAGACTTGAGATCCATGTTCCACCGGTAACCGTGACAGGTTACCTTCTTGAAGACGGCCAGCCTGTGCAAGGAGAAGTAATGATTACGCCTGTTGATGACGAGTATCACTCCATTTGGTCCTATACGAATGAAAACAACATGTTCTCGTTACGTCTGTCCGATGGGGACTTTGAAGTGCAAAACGTGTACCTGGAAGACGGCACTTCATTTAGAACCCATCAGCCCTTCTCTGTTAAAGACAGGCAGTTGCTGATTGATGGTGAGCCTGCCGAGCAACTGGAAATAACAGTACAGCCCGTCACACTCAGTGGATCCGTCTATAAAGGAGATACCCCGGTTCAAGAGGGCTATGTATCGGTGGCTTCTGCGAATGAAGAAGACTGGTACGACAGCTGGATTGAAGGAGGGGCTTACCGCTTCCGGTTGAGCGATGGTGACTACCGAGTCCTTGCGGTGGACAGTTGGGATTTAGGGTATGCTGAGTTTGACCTCGAATTTGAAATTAAAGACGGGAAGCTGTTAGTAGGTGGAAAAGAACGGGACACATTGGACCTGGATTTGAACGAGGGTCAAAAACCGTAATTGATGAAGCACCGCAGGGGTATGGATGCCCCTGCGGTCTTTTTTACAGGGTGTTCCTAAAAATTCATACGAAAACAGTGTTATTAAAAAACTGTTAACTTGTTTTGACTTCCTGATTTAGGGAAATAAGGAGGATAATTGATTCAGTACTACACTCGAATTCATGTGAAATGAAGAATGACATGAAGCAATGGACATGTACTGAAAAATCACTTACATACAGGAGGAGAAGCAGATGAGAGAAGCAGGAACAAAAAACAAACCAACGTGGATGCTGGTAGTGGGGTATATCAATGCCTTAATAGCACTCCTACTCGTCCCGATCCTTTTCGGAGGACTGGGCATTTTATTCGGGTACCTGTATAAAAAACACGACCCTAAACAGGGCAAAACACTTATGATTGTGGCAGGGGCTGCAATTGTTATCGGTGCGCTAATCGGGGGCTTCACCTACATGATGGATCAGTAATTGAATGTGAATGGCGCATGTGAAACCACATGCGTTTTTATCTGACTATTGCTGGTTCTCTTTTTGTTCGATCCATTTATTCATCTGATCAAGAAGAATTCCAGCACCAACGATCATCAGAATAACGCTCAATACATAAGGGACCCATCCCATTATTTCGTTAAGGACCGTGACAAACTTACCCGGAGGATCGCCCCAGCCTCCTAAGTGAGGGACGTAGAGAGCAATAGCCACATGCATGAGACCGAATAACACTAATCCTGATAGAAACAAGACGTATCCTGACACCAAAAAGTTCTTATTCACAGAAGTTCCTCCATCGTCTTATTTTTTCTCCCTGATCCCAAACCCTACACCTGTAGGATCCACAAGATAGGCAAGATAAAAATTCTCAAACGCCATTTTCTCTCTCACCACTTGAGCACCGTGGTCCTTTGCTGTGGCCATCGTCTCCTCGATCGAATCCACTTCGATCAGAATCCGTGTGCCATGAGGATAATCGCCCGGTCCTTTACTGATCCCTCCTTTAAGCTCACCCTTTCCGTCTTCTTTTCCTGTTGAGACAGACCGGTAATCCCACATCGGTTCGCCAATCTCCCATCCAAAAACCTCTCTGTAGAAATGCGCAGCTTTCTCCGGATCCTGACAGCTGATCTCAAATCCTATGACTCTTCCCATCGTAACCCCTGCTTTCTTATAATTTTGATATATTTACCAGATTTATCTCCTAAACGGATAAAACCCTTTTATTTCCCATGAAATATTGTCAAAAAAACCATCTATCTGTAGACATTTACATTATGTGGGGTATTATTACAATATTATGGCAGTTACTATCTAAATGGGGAAAATGAACATGAAAACAAAGACACTTCTGTCAATCACGGAAAGTAAGGCTCACATGCCCGATCAGCATGCCCTTAATTTTCTAGTAAAAAAATGCAAAGAAGGGATAAAAGAACATTCAGGTACAGACGATTATCACCTTTACTTAGAGGACGGAACGTCCCAGGAAATGTGGGAGGTACTGGAGGAAGATGTGCAGGAGAAGAAGACCGATGTGAAGCTCATAAGCCACATCGTTGATCATGTGGCCACAAGGTCGATTGCGTCTGAGGAAAGTGGAAAACATCATGGCTTTACAGTCAAGCCTGGTATTTTGAATTCGCTGTTTTATTACCCCGAATTCAATGTTGCCCTCACGCAGGCTTCTCTTATGCACGGTTTCGGGGACATGATTCACCACTTTATTTTTGCAGGAAGCGACGAAGACATAAAGCAATTCCTGGATTATGTTCAGGCGCGGAAGAAGGAATACATTAAAAATTATGTGACGGTTTTTACAGATATGGAGCACGGCGTTGAGCCGGAGAAAGTGAAGATTACTTCTTATGTAACCCGTGATGACGTGATTATGGAGAGCAAAATAAAGAAGCAGATCTTCCGTTTCGTGGATGAATTCTTCACGAAGAACGGGACATTTTTTGAGCAGTACAACATTCCGTATAAGAGGGGGCTTTTGCTGTACGGAAAGCCCGGGAACGGAAAAACAACGATGGTGAAATCGATTGCAAACAGCATCTCTTCACCAGTGGCGTACTGGCAAATTACCGAGTTTACATCCAGCTATTCCATTCAGGAAGTTTTTTCGTCAATCTCCCGTATGACACCGATGGTTCTTGTGATCGAAGATATTGATTCCATGCCTGAATTGGTTCGCTCCGTGTTTTTAAATACACTGGATGGTGCCACCTCAAAGGAAGGCATTTTTCTGATCGGAACAACGAACTATCCTGAACAAATTGACCCGGCTTTGATCAACCGGGCAGGGCGTTTCGACCGGGCTTATGAGCTGAAAGGCCCGACAGCCGCCATGCGATCGGATTATTTGATTAAGAAAAAGCTGACCGAGTTGCTTTCAGACGAAGATATCAACGCTCTTGTGGAGGCAACGGACGGCTTCTCGTTTGCCCAGCTCAATGAACTTTACAAAAACGTGGCGCTTGACTGGTATTACGACAGACAAGTGAATGTGGAGGAGATCTGCAAGGACCTTCGTGAGGAGAACAGCAGAGAGAAGGACGGCTGGATGAGTGGGGAGGTGTCAAAGCTTGGGTTTTATTAAAGAGCTTACATTATATTCGGAAGTGATGGGGCAGAAGAAGCCGGTGATCGTGCTGGAGGCAGGGTACGGGGAAGACTCAGACACGTGGGAGCCTGTGGTAGACCGCCTTTCCGAGCTGGGAGAGGTGTTCCGGTATGACCGGGCAGGCCTTGGCCGGAGCGGGAAAAGCGAGAACCCGAGAACGAGCCGTGAGATGGTAAAAGAACTGTATGATCTTCTAAAGGCTGCTGGAATAGAGCCTCCCTATATCCTTGTGGGCCATTCCTTTGGGGGAGTGAACGCGCGTCTGTATGCTTCGGTCTATCCGGAAAACGTCTGCGGCCTCGTCCTCGTGGATGCGACACCGGTTGATTACCGAGAACGTTTCCTGCCGGTGATGCCGGAGGAGTTTCAAATAGCGTACAAAAAGCAGTTTGTGATCGAAGGAAATTACGAAGAATTTATGGAGAGCCTGAACCAGGTGAAGAAAACAGAAGTCAAATTGGACATTTCCCTGACTGTCCTGGCTGCCGGAAAAAAAGATCATTACTCCGCCGGGGCACAAAAGCTGTGGAACACCCTGCAGCATGAGATGCTCACGATTTCTTCAGACAGCCGGTTCATCATGGCCGAAAACAGCGGCCACTATATCCACCGTGACGAACCGGAAGTGGTGGTCGCGGCGGTCAGAGAAGTGATTCAACGATCGACGGAGGAAAATAAATGAAGAACCTTAGACTACGGGCTCAGGAGATCTCGAGACACTATAAGAAAAACCCTAAAGTGGAGTCAGTATTACTCGGGGGGTCTGTTGCACGAAACTGGCATGATGACTATTCAGATATTGAACTGTTTGTCCTCTGGAAGGAAGGTCCGACGGATGAAGAGCGGATGGCTCCTGTCAAAGCCTTGGACGGGCAGCTGCTGGACTTCTATCCCTACGAAGATGAAGAATGGTCGGAAACGTATATTACCAAGGGAGTTAAGCTGGAGATCAGCAATTTTTTGACCAAAACGGTATCATCTTTCATCCGGGATGTGACGCTGTCGTTTGATACTGGCCTGGATAAGCAGTGTGTGGTGGCAACGGTTCGGGATGGGATTACACTCAGGGAAGAGGATGGTGTGATTGCGGTCTTGAAAGAAAAAGCAGCGGTTTATCCTCCGGAACTGAGGGAAGCCATGCTCCGGGAAAATAGTGACCTGGGCAGCCGCTGGAATAATCGTGAAGCCCTTCTTTACCGGCAGGACTGGCTTATGCTTTTTAGCGTAATGGTGTCTGTACAGACGAAATTGATGGGCATCTTGTTTGCACTGAACCGGCAGTATGTTCATCACCCTGCATTCAAATGGCAGCACCAAACACTTAGGGGAATGGCCCTGAAGCCTGAGAGGGCAGTGGAGCGGTTTAACTCCGTTCTTCTTGGCAGCCCTGAAGATGCGATAAATGAAATGGAAGCTCTCATTCATGACGTGTATGAACTGGTAAAACAGGAATACATGCATCTGGATTTATCTGGGCGATGTTTATAGGACCAAAGGACGAAGCCGGAGGGTGAAACGTGTATGCCTTTGTCGGCTATTTTATAAAGGGGATTTTTTCGCCTCTGCCGAACTATGTATAGAAGAGTGTTCATTTTCAACAGGAGGGGTCTTTATGAAAAGTCAGGCTCACGGACGGTTTGTGGATCTTCAAAGAGAGGCTTTCTCTGCGTTTGAACAAAAGGATTACGAAGGTGTACGTAAGCTGGTAAAGAAAATCGACGGTGCTTTTCCGAAACAGAGGCATCGTACGGTTATGTGGAAAATGTGTTCGTTCGCCCTGGAAGGGGAGAGGGACAAAGCCTTTGAAATCGGGTTTGAAGCCCTGGACGAAGGCATCTGGTGGAACCCGGACCGGATAAAAGAAGAGCCGGGTCTAGCCGATTTGCAGGAGGACCCGCGGTTTGAGACGTTCGTGGCGCGATGCCGGGTAAAGTATAATGAGGAAAGAGACACCAGGGACCCGGTTCTCGTCTCCATGGGGAATCCCCTCAGCCACCAGCGGCTGTTCGCCATTCACTGGCGCGGTGACGATGCCGAGAGTTTCTCCGAGTATTTCGAAACCACACCTAGACTTGCAGACTGGCATATGGGCTTCCCCCAGTCGTCCCAGGTTCACGGATACAGCCGTTTCTGCTGGGATGATGAGGAAAAAGCTCTTATGGTTTTGAAAAAATCATATGAAGCGTTTGACGAGATCAGTGTGGGCGGAGGAGAGACCCTGCTGTGCGGGGCTTCCCAGGGGGGAAAACTGGCCATCGACCTGGCCCTCAGGCACCAGCCCGTTCCCCATCACTGCTTTTTCGCAGTCGTCCCGTCCATCAAAGACCTTAAAGCCTATGAATCCTTGTTGAAGGAAGGAGTCTGCAGCAAAGTGAAAGGGTACATCCTCACAGGCGAAAACGATCCGTACCTTCAGCAGCAAAGGGCCCTTCACCAGCTCCTTCTCGATTACGACGTGCCATGCCAATTCGTCGTCGTTGAAGGACTCGGCCATGATTTCCCGGAGAATTTTAACATCTTCGCGGAAGAAGCCGCCGCTTTTCTAATGAAATAATGGTGGACCGTCACTTCGGTGGCGGTTTTTTTATGGGTGGAAGTGAGCTTCAAACAGGTTAGCTGCTCGTTTAAACATGTTAGTCGATCGTTTAAACAGGTTAGCTGCTCGTTTAAACAGTTTAGTCGTTCGTTTAATCAGGTTAGGAACACAATTAAACGACTTAACACCAGAAATGTCTCTTTTTTGAGCGATCAGATTATTAGAGACCACAAATAGGACAATCCCCCCTTGTATTAGCCGGCCCTTTCCTCCATAATTCGAATCGTAATGATTACGTTTTGTGATCGGGAGAGGAGGATTATCATGAAAAAAATTCCTGTATTTGTGCTGAGTGGTTTCTTAGGCAGCGGGAAGACGACCCTGCTGGTTGACATCATTAAAAAAGCCCGGGATAAGGGGCTGAGTTTAAGTGTTCTTATGAATGAAGCCGGTAAAACCGATACAGATGGAAGGCTGATTTCTGAACTGGATGGTGATCTCCCGGTAGAAAAGCTTCTTGATGGTTGTATGTGCTGCAACAAAAAGAGTGAAGTGTCCGGGGCCGTGATGAAATTGGCAGAGACAAATCCGGATATGATGGTAATGGAGTTAACTGGTATTGCCGACCCTGAAGAAGTGGCAGATGCATTGGCTGAACCGGAACTCATGGAACATATCGAACTTAAGAAAGTTATATCCGTTCTTGATGGTGAAAATATTCTCGACTACAACAGCATTTTTACAGCCGAAAGGGCGATGGTGAAGACAACGCGCAAGCAAATCGCTTTTGCAGACGCCCTGATTGTCAATAAAGAAGATCAAATGGATGAAAGCAACAGGAAGAAAATCAAGCGGGTGATCTCAAAAGAAAACAGTGTTGCACCGGTTACGTTTACAAGTTACTGCCAGGTGGATTTGGACGACCTGTTATTTAACATGGAAGGGGAAAGAAAGCCCTTTTCATTGTTAAAAGAAGAAAAAAATACTGATGAACACACCCATTCCCGCATTCAAACATTGAAAATTGAATTTACCAAGCCGGTTAAATCCAAACGTGCGGCAGAGGCGTTATTTAAGGAACTTAAGCCGGGTCTGATTCGGGCAAAAGGGTATATCAGTGTAAAAAGAGAGGCAGACGTCCACCTCATTCAGCACGTGATGAAGAAAACCTACTGGGAGAAAGCGCAGGCTCAAGAAGAGAGTTATCTCATCTTAATCGGTCTGGAATTAGATAAAGACAACATTGTCAGGAGGTGGAACGAGCTTGGAGTGAATGACGGGTAAGTGCATATGAAGGATCTGCCTTATATGCGTGTGTGATTGGTAAAGGAACAGGCGGGATGAGCTGTACTCACACCACCGGCACCCCTATACGAAGGCACTTATTCAGGCTGCACAGTCCGACTACGACTGACAGATTTATTTAGGCCGGTCATTACCTTTTGAATCAATCTTAAAGCTTTTGAGCATATCCGAATCCCCTTTAAAAAGACCGGCAGAAGTGAACCTTGCTGCCGGTCTTCCATTTTGCTCCCCTTTCTTAACCTCAGTTAATGTGATAAGGAAATGCCCCTATAAATCTCCTGTTATGAGCCGGACCAGCACGAGCATGACCAGTGCGGAAAGAACGGAGGTTGTTGCCTGCTTTCCGGTAACACTAAGGGCTGCTTTCCCCCCCATTTGCTTCCCGATTGTCCAGATTGTAACCAAACAGCCGGAAAGGGTGGACGCAAGGTACACCAGAACAAAAATTTCAAGAATAGAGAATGTGGCAAGCATGGCGCCTCCCCCTTCGTTAAACAGGAGGATACCGTCTTTACGCAGCACAGAAAAGAAAATGGCCACAGCTGCTTCTACAGGAAGGGAAAAGAACGAAAAGACAGGTTCAAGTATTCCAATCACAAAAGCGATGATTTTGAATTTATCCAGCATGAAAGCAATAAAACAAATCAGGAGAAAAACAGGCATAGCCTGGTAAAAAAATTGATTCAGCATGCCGGTCAGTTTTTTTACCACCCTTCTTTTAGCAGGTTTGCGAAGCCGTGAACCCCCCGGGAATATCAATGGCATGTCACGCGGTTTCCCGTACCAGATCCGGGTATGGCATGCTCCTGCAACGAACAGGACCCCAATGTAGGGAATAAACATCCAAGGTGCATGGACGGCGTTGAAAATCGACAAGGTCGCTCCTATCTGGTAGCTGCAGGCAGAGCCGAAAGATACCATGGAAACACAGTGTTTCTGACTGCAGGCATGACAGCCTTTTGTCTGCATAATGGCCACCACATTGCATCCGTATCCCGTTAAAACAGGCACTAAATCCGACCCCGTAAGACCGATCTTTCTTAACAGAGGATCGCTTCCCCGCACTAATTTAGTCTGGAGCCCTGTTTCTTCAGCAAGGGCAATACTCACTCCTACAAAAAGAACCACAGGAAAAGCCCAGACAAAAGAAAAGGTACCGAGTGAGATTAGTCCGTAGTCGCCCATAAAAAGTGTTTGAACAAAAGCAGGCATGTTTGTGAGTGTGCCACTCAACGGTTCGAGAACATAGGATTCAACGACAGGTTCGATAAAGGACGCAAAGTGATAGGCAAGAAAAATCGGGATCCCATAAATCAAAATAATGACGAGCAGCACCCAGGCCTGTGTAAAGAAAGGTGGAAGCTGCACAGGCTGTAGATGTTGTTGAGTGTGAGATCTCATGGCCTAACACTGACAACTGTTATCGCAGCAGGATAAGTCATCAAGATACATGGTGGCTTTGCGGTACTCATTAAACACCTCATCGTTAACGGGAAGACCGAGACGAACAAGAATTTCCTTTGCAATTACGGCAAATCGCTGTCTGAACTTGTAGATGAAGCAAAAGATCACCTCAGCATGCTTTACCTGGGGACCTGTAAGAAACAGACCATCTGTGACCGTGGATTCATCTGACTCCGTAAGACGGACATTACCGTTATCTTCCCAGTAAAAATGCTCAAAAATAAGGGTGAGACTGCTTTTGTATCCTGTAGCAATAAAAGGCACGGTCTCTGATTCGATCACTTCCCCTGAAAGTAAGTGAATATAAAAACGCTCACCTTTTTTATCTACCTTTGCGACTTGGGCGTCACCTAACAGGGTAAGCTCATCACGGTCAATAACCTCATCAAGCCGCTCACTCGTGAAAGGAGATAATGAGACGCTCGGGTCAGGATCGTCGTTGTTCCACGGTTCTCCCTTGGCAAGAACGGTAACTTCCTTTCCGCTTAAAACAAGGTGATAAGCCGCATCAATTCCGCTTTCATAGCCACCGATAATGTAGTGGTGTCCCTCCTGAACAGAGGTCCAGCTGCCCACATCACTTGAATGAACGCAATGTCCGGCCCCTGGAAAAGGATGGCGTTCAGGATATTGATACTCTCCTCCTGCCCACACCACAAACTCACTCTGGAAAACACCAGAGGATGTTTCAACGAAAAACCTCTCATTTTCTTTATGAACGCGCTCAACGGTGATTCCCGTTTGAACAGGAAGCTCAAAGTGATCGGCAATCCGCTTCAAGTAATCAGCATAATCTTCCCCGCTCAGATGTTCCCGGTCATAGGCATAGCCGGGAGATGTACTCGGAACGACAGCATTCAAATCGAGAAGCCCGAATCCGTGCCCCGGGAATGAGGGAGTCAGCAGTCTCGTTTCTTTCGGCCAGTTTAAAAAAGTGCTGCCGACCTCGTTTTTCTCCAAAATCGTGAAATTCTCCAGTCCAGTTTGCTTGAAAAGAGACCCAAGTCCCACCCCGGCAGGACCTGCGCCAACGATAATCACATCATAGTGAGTTGCAGTCATAGTAAAACTCCTTAAATCGTAATCATTACTATTTATGTAGCTTATCATACTTACATACGTTAAATCTGTCAAAGAGGGCACGTTTGTTTGATTATTTGAAGCGCTGCACGTACAATAGACGACGTAATTATAAAGCGTAATCGTTCTTATTTGCGGGAGGGAGATGCAAGGATGACAATAACCAATACATGGCTGACAAAACCGGAAAGGCACGTTCTGTTCGGTTCTGTTCCGCCGGTAAAAGGCGTAAAACCAACGGGTAAAGAAGAGATGGCTGATTTGCAGAATAAAGATGAAGATTTTTTGTTTTCTTTGGACGCGGTTGGTGTTGCAAGTGTGAAGCATCCTGTGGTGGTCATAAGTAATCGTGCACCATATGAGCAGGCAACGGTGGGAACCTTTTCTTTGACTACGTCTCTTCGTCAGGATAAGAAAGGAATCAATATGAGCAGGCTGACAGAGGTTCTTCATGAATACCAGGAAAAGGACGGACTCCGGTTGACGCTTGAACAATTATCCGCTCTTGCAAAAGAGCTGGCCGATCGTATGGAACAGGAGGCTGCCATAGTGGAAGTCAGTTTTCCGTGGTTTTTTACAAGGGAAAGTCCCGTGCTTAAAAAACCTGGCATGATGCATGCGGATGCCCATTTGACTGTGTCCTACCATGAAGAGAAAGGGATTTCTGTCAGGGGAGGACTAAAGGCGGCGGTTACGACCCTTTGCCCATGCTCAAAAGAGATAAGCGAGTACAGCGCCCATAATCAAAGGGGGTATGTAACGATAGAGGCACACCTGGACCTTCAGCAATTAAGCAGAGATTGGAAGGAGATTTTTCTGACAGCTGCGGAAACGAACGCAAGCTCTCTCCTATACCCTGTGTTAAAACGACCTGATGAAAAGGCGGTCACAGAAAGAGCATATGAAAATCCGCGATTTGTAGAAGATATGGTACGCCTTGTGGCAGCTGACCTGTATGAGGAAGAAGGCATCATCAAATTTACAGTGGAATGCCGGAATGAAGAGTCCATACATCTCCATGACGCCGTCGCAAGTGTTACTTTCGATAAAACAAAATAAAGGAAACTTGAAAGTTATATTGAAGTAGGAAAGGGTATAGTATGACTACATGAATCTTTGAGTACTCCTTCGGGAAAGGATGATTACTATGGTAAGCAAAGAATTGGTCAAAGAACTGAACGAGCAGATGAATTACGAATTTTACTCCGCCCACATCTATCTGGCAACGGCAGCGTACTGCTCGAACGAAAGTCTCGACGGGTTTGCAAATTTCTTTTTGGCGCAGGCGGAAGAGGAGCGGTATCATGCCATGAAATTCTACAATTTCATAATAGATATGGGAGCCCGGGCGGTAGTGGACGAACTGCCAAAGCCAAACCGTGACTTTTCTTCTGTATTGGATGCCTTTGAAAAATCATTGCAGCACGAAAAAGACGTGACCGCCCGCATCTACAAGTTGGCTGACCGCGCCCTGGATGAGAGGGAACACGCCACCATGACATTTTTAAACTGGTTTATCGAAGAGCAGGTGGAGGAAGAGGCCACGTTCGACTCGATCATTCAAAAGCTCAAGCGTATCGAAAATGACAGCAATGCTTTCTACATGCTTGAAAGCGAGCTCGGGAAACGCACCTTTTCCCCGGAATAACCGCACATATTTCTATAGAAAAGAACCGGACGCACCCGCTCCGGTTCTTTTTGTGGATCGTATAACCCTATTCACGGCTTTGTAAGTCTGATTAACGGTTTCCCCTCTCCATTAACGGGTTGGAGAGGTCCCTTCAAAACATCTCCCTGCGCTCAGTCTACATCCCCAAAACGGCAACGGTAATCAGGGTAAAACCGGCACATACAACAACCGAAAATCCCCAATGCCTCTTCGTCATGTTCTTATTTAAAAGCACATTCAACACGGAACTGATGGCGAAAAAGATGAAGAAAACGAACGCAATCATATAAAAGTCCACCCGGCATCCCCCCACTGTTTTCCTTTATTATAATTTGCGTAGGATAAAAATGGAATATTTGTTAGAATGAACACAGAGATTCGGAGGTGGAGAGATGGTCATTTATACATTCACAAAAGAAACAGGAACGCAGGTGACCCGGTTTAAATCGGACTTCATTATGTTCCGGATCGCTGTCATAGACACGGAAACCCGCATCGGCTGTATACATCTGGGGGCAGAAGGCGTCATCGGAGCCCATGAAGCTGCCGTACCCCAGCTTCTACTCATCGTTTCCGGTAAAGGAACGGTCATGGGAAAAGAAAACGAGTGGGTTGAAGTGACGAGCGGCGACGCCGTCTGCTGGGAGCGTGGTGAATGGCACGAAACCCGGTCGGTAAAATGATTGACGGCGATTGTCGTGGAAGCAGAAGAGCTTTATCCCTCGAGGTTTATGAAAGAAAAGCAGCAGATTGATTGCATCACACAACTGGAGGTGAAACCATGAGCAACCGAAAGTTCTACAAATCCACCACTGACGTGAAAGCGAGCGGCGTCCTTGCGGGGATCGCTGAGTATTACAACTGGGACCCGACAATTGTCCGGCTTGTATTTGCCATCGCCACTCTCCTCACATCAATCATGCCCGGCGTAATCGTCTACATCATCGCCGACTGGGTCATGCCAAAGGATACAGAAAAAGAATACGAGATTTAGCTATGTTCATCGGATTTAATTGGGTCATTATCGTAGTTAGAAAAAAGTTATCGGTTTTATTTATTTTTTATCGGCTTTAATTATGTAGTTATTTATTGTTGGTTCTTCAGGGGCTGGTAAAACACAAGCATATGTACTCCCTAAAAAAAGAGATCTTGCATTCGCTACAGACGGACGCTTTCCGCGGGCAACGCCTCAGCCTCCTGAAGTCGCCTTCTGCTTCTTCCTCTGCTATTTTCTTTGATGTACATGCGTCGAAGCAACTCGCAGCTGTTGCTTTTCCCGCTGGAGTCGCCGTCTCCCGCTCCTGTCTACTCTTATAAATAAGGATAAAATTTTATTTTCGGAGGATGACATGTTACGTCCTATTCGAGAGAAACAAGTTGAATTAGAGATGGTTTCCATTAATCAGCTCGTCCCTGAAGATCACTTACTCCGTAAGACTGATGCCACGATTGACTTTTCCATTATCTATGACAAAGTAAATCCATATTATAGAGAGGACAACGGCCGCCCTCCCATTGATTCTGTGATGCTTTTTAAAATTATGTTTGTTGGATACCTTTACGGTATTCGTTTTGAAAGGCAGCTTGAAAAAGAGATACAAGTTAGGTTTGAGTTTAACCTAAATGCTCCCTCATCACTCTACAATCACTCCCCTGCTTAATGAGCATGTCTGAACAAATTGAAATATTATCCATATGTGATGTGTAAGAGGTATTTCTTTATATTTCTATGACTATTAACCTGCTACTGCAGACCTTATTCCTCCTTAAACCACAGTAAAATTTTGTTTAATGATGGTGGAATCATACACTATTTACCTATTTATTGAAAAAGATGGTATTTAGTGTTGCTAAATACGATGTAATTATCTTAATATTTAGTTAATTGTTGGTATTTAAAACCTACATATAACGGAGGGGAAGAAATGAAACAGAAATTGAAGGTCGGGGCTATTACGAGTTTGGCTACATTAATGTTTGCAACACCTGCTTTAGCGTGTGATATTGATGGCTGGGGAAAAGGAGATTATGAATACGATGCTGGGAGCAGTTACCGGTACGGTGATGAAGGAATGAATGAAATTCCTGTGATGGAAGGCAGTAAAAACGTGTCATTTTTAAAGGAAACAGCGGCTGTATCGTTAAACGCTTCAGAAAGCGGACTCCCCGTTACAGGGGCTGACGTATACGCTTATAAAGGTTATGCCTACATGGGAACCCACCGCCTCGGATCGGGCTCCAATGAAGGAATAAGAGTGTTCGACATGAAAGATCCTTCCAATCCTGTAGAGGTGGCGAAATTCGCAGATAATCTCCCGGGTACATGGCAGGAAAAAATCATTGTAAAGTCTGTCAATACACCTCACTTTAAGGGAGACTTGGCTGTTGTCAGTGTACAGCGATTTAATGGTGATGCAGAAAAGGTGGGGACTGTTATTTATGACGTAACAGACCCTGTTAACCCGATAGAGTTAGGGTTCTGGGAAACACCTGAAGCTCATCTTAATGGCGGCGGGACTCACGAGCTTTATTTAACTACTCAAGGAAACCGGGCGCTGCTTCTTGCGGCTAACTCGGGATCGTACAGGCGTTCAGGCGGGGAGATTCATGACTTTGTGATTGTTGATGTGAGTAATCCGGCTGAACCTCAGGAAATCTATCAATTCGATCCAAAAACGGTGATTCCAGAAGTCGATCAGACTTACCGCTTTGTAGATGAACATAATCAAACACGATCCATCAGCGTTCACAGCGTGATTGCAGATACTACAGGAAAATATGCGTATTTATCCGCTTGGGACATGGGCACGGTCATTCTTGACATCAGTAACCCGGAAGAAGCAGAATTTGTAGGACGTACTTCTTATGAAGAGCAGGTTCAAGGGGCAGCCCACTCTGCGGCTCTTGCAAAGGGCGGCAATGTGTTAATCGAAACACGTGAAGTCTTTAACCCGGTCCGCCACGGCTACGAGCAAGGGTTTGGCTATGTTCGTATCTATGATATTAAAGATAAAGCGAATCCTGAATTAATCAGCACGTTCCAAACGGATAATGCAGAAAACATGACTACAGGATACCCGGGATTCACCGTTCACGACCCTAAAGTGCTGGGAAATACGCTTTATTTGTCTCACTACTTTGACGGAGTGAGAATTGTCGACATTACCAGCCCATCTAATCCTGAAGAAATCGGAGCTTATGTACCTGAAAAGTCCAATATTTGGGGCGTATTTGTACACAGAAACTATATCTTGGCGTCTGATATGGAAACGGGATTAAAGGTCTTGCAGAAAACAGGGAACGGCAACGGGAAAAAGTGATTGGAGAGCTGTTGAGACTTTGGTCTTAACAGCTTTTTTAAACGATAAAAGGATTGAATAATTACACTTTCTATAATAATTTGGCGTTGGAGACCGCAAGCAATGCAATAAGCAGGGAAAATGAAATAGGTGAGAACCAGGTGATAATCAAAAAAAGTGTCCTGCAAAACCCCGCCCCAACCCATACAAAATGCCCGGACGATTGCTCGCATTCGGGCACTTTTAGTCGTTTGGTTAATCCGCTTCCTCAAAAATCACCGTAATCCCCATGATCTCGATTTCATCCCCATCAGCAAGCGTAAACGTCACATCGTCCACGCCCCACTCACCACCGAGAATCTCGTTGACCTCAAGCCAGCCCGCGCTGTCATAGACGATAAAATTACCAGATCCGCTCTCAGCTCTAACCGTGTACCGGCCGGGGGCGATATGCTCGCCAGCCGTCCATTTTCCGGCTCCGAGCTTCTCTGTTTTTGGCGGCGGCGGATTTTTCAGCGCAATAATCTCCTCTTCCTTTTCCTCAAGCTGAGCCTTCAGCCCTGAAATCTCCTTATCTTTCTTCTCAAGATTCCCTTCTGCTTCTGCCAGATCGCCTTCGAGGTTTTCGGCCCTGCTCTCAGCGGCCTTCCGCTTTTTCTCCGCATCATCCCGCTCAGCAACCGCAGCTTCCACGTTGTTCTCTTCAATAAACGACTCCAGCTCCGCAACCGTCGCTTCCAGTTCCCCAACGGCACCGGCAAGTTCCTCATTCTCCGCTTCGAGAGCATCAGCCCTGTCACGGGCATCCTCAAACTGCTCCGACACTCGGTCCCGCTCCTTATCCAGCTCTCCGATCACCGTCCGGGCAACACCCGCTTCAGACCTCGCCCCATTACACGACGCCAGACTCACGAAAAACAACACAAGAAAAACAGCCGCCGCAACCCGCCACACCCACACGTTTTCCCATCCCTTTTTCACCATTTCCATCATAAAGCCTCCAACGTTAGTATGAAGGCACTGGAAAAAGGTAAAGATCGAATTTTTCAGTGCCTTCTCGTATATGAACATGGATATACGAACCGGTAGGATTAAATACCTAAATCCTTTCCGCAAAGTTAGGAGCAATCCTACACGCCCCCCGGGGAAAATGTAAGGCGGTGTCGCGATGGTATTATATGTTAAAATAGAATTATCAAAAATTTCATGTACGGGGGAATGACAAATGTTTTCAATCACAGACTTTCTCTATCAGGTCGCCGGCCTCGGCATTCTCGTCGGAATGGCGGCACTGGTCGTCTGGTTCATTAGGCACACCGTGAGAAACAAGCGCCAGCTGGACGAAATCACAAAAAAGCTCGATGAGATGAAAGAGAAGCAATGACCACACTATCAAAATTCATCATCATCCTCACCGCCATCCTTCTCGGCTACGGCGGCCTCACCCTCGTCACCGGTTGGATCAACCACGGCGAGATCGACCGGAGCGCGGTGATTGTCCTTCTCGCCACAGGCGTGATGCTGTACTTTTACGTGTCGGGCAAACGGGCTGAAGCCAAACAGCTCAACAGGCTCACGATCAAGACCGTTACGGGAAAAATGGACGAAAAGGGGTTCGATCCGAAGGCGGCCCGTCTGATTGAAGAGGTACTGGAAGAGAAACGAACCGTCCTCGGGGACAAGGACTTTCAGGCGTGGCTTGGGGAGCTCACGTATACGGTTCCCGGGGAGCTGGCAGACGAAGAGCCTGCGCTCCGCCTCTACCACACAAACCCCGACTGGGTTGAAAGAGAAGTCTCAGCGCTGGAACGGGAAACAAAGCTTTCGTGGGAGGAACAGACAGAAGATCTCAAACACCTGGACGATCAGCCCCGAAAAGCCCAGCTCGTAGTAAGAACCCGCCTCACCGAAATCATCGATGAGCTGAAAGACGCGAAAGATTATTGACGGAGGAACCGGAGAAACGGGGGCTTCTTAAGGCAGTCATACATAAGCATAAAGGACGTGACACCATCTTGAAGCACGCAGCTCTTATCGGACTCATCATTCAAATAACCTATATTTTTTTCACCATGGCTGTCGATTTTCTGTTTCTCATCGAAAGAACAGCTCTCACAGCCTATCAATTTGGCATTTCAATGATGGTAACAGCAATTCTCACAACCATTCTCGGAACGATCGGCGCTTTTTCAGGCAACCGTCCCGTCATGTCAGGCTGGGTAACGGCACTCGGTATCCTCATGGGGGCATGGTTCATATTTGCCTACCTCCTGCCCGAAGCAGGGATCCCGCCGGTGATACCTTGGCTTTATCCGGATATGAAATAAAGCTGTTGTTTTAAAAGTGTTTTAAAAAAGAGGTTGATAGAAGCGAACGCAAATAGCGGAAATCAACCACAAAAAGTTTATAAAAGAACGGATGATCACCATGCCAATCCATCTTGAACCGCTTAACCAAAAAGACGCCGGACCATTGCTTCAATTTGAGCTTGAAAACAGAGCCTATTTTGAGCAGTCCGTCCCAAGCCGGGGCAACAGCTTCTACCACAGCGACACGTTTAGAAGCCGGCTCGAAACACGGCTCCGGGAACAGGCCATGGGACAGGCCCTTTATTATTTAATCAAAGACAGCACCGGCACGATTCTGGGGCGGATCAATGTGACGGATATAGAAGAGGGCCGGGGCCATCTCGGCTATCGGATCGGCGAGAGCCATACGGGGAAAGGTGTGGCGAAGGATGCCCTCAAATTATTAATCGGGAACCTGAAAGAAAAACACATAACCGAACTCCACGCAAAAACAACCAAGGACAACACGGCCTCCCGGAAAGTGCTGGAGAAAAACGGCTTCAGGGAAGTGGAAACGAACAAGGAAACGGTCGAACTTAACGGGCAGAAACTGACGTTTGTCTGCTATACGAGAATATTAGAGGGGGGAGCAGAGTGAGCTTCATAGAGGACAACTGGTTTACGGTCACACAACTCGATCACGCGACCTTTGGCATCAGCGAATACGGCCATTGGGAAAAAGTCCACTCGTATCTTTTACTCGGAAAAGACAAGGCGGCTCTCATCGATACCGGGCTTGGCATTGATAACATGAAAAAAATCACCGATCAGCTCACATCACTGCCGGTCATGGTGCTCACCACCCACGTTCACTGGGATCACATCGGCAGTCACGGCGAGTACGGGGACATTTTCGTTCATGAACAGGAAGAGGACTGGCTTGTAAACGGCATAAAGGGACTTCCTATCGATCAGATCAGAAAAGACGTTGCCCGGGATATTACGCTGCCGGTTCCCGCTTCCTTTAATCCTGAAATGTACACGCCCTATCAGGGAAAGCCTGCCGGGACGCTGAAAGATGGGGATACAATCAACCTTGGAGACAGAGAACTCACGATTTATCATACGCCCGGTCATTCCCCGGGGCATATTGCGGTCTTTGACGTGAAAAACGGCTTTCTGTTTTCCGGCGACCTCATCTATGACGAAACACCGGTCTATGCTTTTTTTCCGAGCACAAGTCCCGAAGACCTGATCCGGTCCCTTGAGAGAATGACGAATCTCAATGGTGTGAAAAGGATTTACGGAGGCCACAATTCCCTCGGTCTCGACCCGGACATTCTGGAAGATGTCAGAGGACTCGTATCGTATCTGAAGGAACACAATCTGATTGAATTCGGAACCGGCGTTCACCGCTTTAACAGAATCAGTGTGCAATTTTAGGAGGCAGAAATGAAGCAAGTGACCCTGTCAAACGGCGAACAAGTAGAAATGACGTGCCTGAGCTGCGCCATCACTACAGGCCTGATTGAGCCGGACGGAGGCACGATTGTAGACCGGGCACTTTCATGCCCACCAGGACGTGGCGTATCCGGTCAAAGGGCTGGTCATTCTCGCCTGAAGCGTCATATCACGTGCCTGGATGAACTCACAGAAGAGGAGCGGTACGAGTACATCAACCTCATGGCCACGATTCGAAAAGCACAGCGAAAGTATTGGGGATTGAGCACGTCTATTATTTTTACAACGAAGACACGACTCTTTCACACGTGGATGGTACCCCGCTATGAGTGGATGTACGCGTTCGGCCGCTCGGTTGAGTCCGTGAGACCGGTGCTCCTTCATGCGAGAAACAACATGAACGGCGAGGAACAAGTGAAAGAGGTGAGGAGCGCCATCAATGCCCTCACAAAAGAGCTGGCAAAAACTCAGTAAAGACCTAAAACGAGCACAGCAATAAACACCCCCGACCATACCAGACCGAGGGAAAAAATCAGAAACCGCTTTGCAAAAATGTCTGAAGCATTAAAGAATAGTTGATAAATCCAGGCAAATAAATCAGCTGCCCCGAAAAAAGACAGCTCATCCATGTCTTTTTCCTTCGTGAAAAATGCAGCCGCCATCATGATAAAACCCAACACAATCATTCCGCATAAAATCAATTCCACGTCCATACCATCACCCTTGTTTTCATATTGATTTTTGTTTATTCACCGGGAAGAAGACTTCTTCCTTCCTACCGCTGAAAAACAGGACTTTGGTTCCTGTAGAAAGGAGGCCGCCGATGATAAAAATACGTGTTTTATCCTTAAATGACCTCACCTTGACCATGCTCGATTCATTTGACCGCACCCAGCACACATCCCGGGTACTGACGTATGAGAAAGGAGAATGGCAAGAAAAGACCGATTACTTTGAAGACGCATGGTCTCCGGAGGAAAAGCGCACGATCACAGACCACTTCTATAAGACTATTGAATCCGGGGGAACAGTAATCACAGCTGAAGACGGTCCTCACATTGCAGGTTTCGCCGTTCTGGAGCCAGGCCTTTTCGGCAAAACCGCAGTCTATCAGGAACTCTCCTACCTTCATTCTGACAGAAGAAAAAGAGGGCAGGGCATCGGCAGACAACTGTTCCACAAAGCAAAGGAAGAAGCAAGAGCATCCGGTGCCGAAAAGCTTTATATCGGAGCCCATCCTGCAGTGGAAACCCAGCATTTTTACCGGTCAATGGGATGTGTTCCTGCCAAAGAAACAAACGAAGAGATCTATCTGCGGGAAGTACGGGATATCCAGCTGGAAACAGATTTATAGAAGGGGAGAGGAGGATGGATGACATAACAACCTCAATCAAACGGTATAAATTCGGATGGATGTATGCACCTGACAGGCTTGAGAAGTGGCTCGAGAAACAAGCAGCTGAAGGGTATAATCTGGTTGAGGTTTCGAAACGGGGCCTCACGTTTTATTTTGAAGAAGCAGATCCGGTGCTCTGCACATTCAGTGTGGTTAATGAAGGAAAAGGGGACATTCATCTCTATCTTGCCTACCGGAATGCCGGGTGGAAGCAGGCCGCTGCCACAGGTACTTCCTGGCAGCAATGGACCATCTGGAGAAAAGGTGATTCCGGGCATGAGGAGAACCCGGGAGTGAATAACGTCACTGAATTAAAGCAGCACGCCGCTAAGAGGATGGCCACATTAAACTCCCTCCTTGTTTCACCGGTCGTTGTGATTTTCAGCCTCAATTTCTTTGGGTTTATGCTGCCTGATGTGCTGGAAAACGGATATTTTTCACTAACCGGCCTCGAACGGTTCAATGTCACGGTATACCCTTTCATTATACTCACCTTTTTTAGCATGATTTTGCGTTCGTGGATGTATTACTTCAGAGTGAAAAACAATAAGGATGTGTGAGGCTGAATTGAAGAATCGAAACATCATTTTTTTCATAACCATATTCATCGTTTTCCTGTTATTTATCCCCTCCACTATTTTCATGCAGCAGGTAAAGGAAGACCGCTCCTTTAAAAAAGCAGCGCACTATGATTTGTCCGGGGAGAACCTGTACAACATTTATGTAGCCGGGAGGGCAGATCTGTACGAAGTGGAAAGCCGCCTGAAGCTGAAAGAGGACAGTCTGAATCCCGGGACGTACTTTATAAACCCCATTGATTACCTGTCAGTGAAAGATGACGTTGTCTGGAGGGTGACCGTCGGGAACGGGGAGATGGGCAACGAACGAATTGATTCGCACGGGGAGCTCCCTTGAGGACGTGATCAGCGCCTATGGAGACCGGCATTACATAAGAGAAGAGCAGTCATTCCACATCGTCGGCTATCCGGATAAAGAACGGGGAGCAACGCTGGAGTTCTGGTTTTTAAACGAAGAGCTTAAAAGAATCAAATTCGAAATTGCTTAAGATGTTTAGGACAACATTTATCACCAGGGAGGTGGAGACAAATGACCATTGATTACAAGGAAACGTTCCTTTACCTAGGTTGGATGGCAATCGGGATTACGATCGGGATCATTTTTTTCACACCGATTTTTGACAGCACATTGTTTGGAGTGGTTATGGGCCTCGCAATTGGATCCTCAACGTGGCTTGGAGTCAGAAAGAGAGCTTCATAGATAAAAAGGAAGCGGAAATCCTGCCATTAACGGATTGGTGGACGCGATTCGCGGTTTCGACCCGCACATTAACGGGGGAGGCGAGGTCCATCCAAAAAAAGTAGATATAAAGCTTTCTCTAAACTCAACAAAAACCCCCGGTCCACAAAATGAACCGGGGATCCCCGCCAACACACTCTCTGCTTATTCTTCCTCAGCCAGATCCACAGTCCTGCCTTCCAATAATCCACTTACCAAGGTAAGACATATAATCACGGAGCATCAGAATTAATCCCCGCTTAACTCCCAGCCTTCTGCCTGCCAGCTCTCTGGATCGGGGTTAGGACCATCTTTGAACACATATCCGTTATCTCCTTTTACACTGACCCGGTCAATGTACCAGCCGCGGCCGTTTGCAGAGGCATCTGTTTCATAATGAAAACGGACGAGTGCATCGCCCTCGTAATCTCCTAAGTCATAGGCTGCATCCACCCATTGCCAGCCTGTGGAACCAGTGAAAACACCGTCGTGCTCATTTGTCGTGTGCCGTGCATAAAGTTCGCCTTCAAGAAGTTCCCATGATTCTCCTTCATCCATTGAAATTTCAAGGTAGCCAAAATCCCGTGGAATATCATTTGCAATATCGAACCACGTTTTAAATGTAAGTTCACTGTTTTCTTCAAGAGTGACAGGGAGGGTAAGGGTATGATTTTTGTCCCTGCCATTTCCGCTGAACCAGGCTTTCTGCCCGGCTGCAGGGCGAACCGGTAATGCTCTTGCTGCGTGTTGGACTACATCCTGCCTTTCAGGGTTAATGGAAGGACCGTACCGTGTCGGATGGACCCTGTTTGTAAAAAAGATAACAATTGTGTCATTGACCGGATCAACCACAAAGGACGTGCCCGTAAAACCCGTATGACCGGCTGCCACCGGAGAGGAGAGTCCGTCCATAAACCAGCCACGGTTTAAATTAAAGCCCAGGCCCTGACCTAAATCTGTTTCATCTGTCATGTGGTTTGTGAGCATAAGAGAAACCGTTTCAGGTTCCAGAATGCGGACATTTCCGTACCTGCCGCCGTTCAAGATCATTTGTGATAAAATCGCAAAGTCTTCAGCCGTACTGAACAGGCCTGCATGTCCTGCAATACCATCCATGGCATAAGCTTTTTCGTCATGCACTGTACCCCATACCATTTCTCTGCCTGACCATGGAGAGTGCTCCGTTGGTGCGATCCTCGGCAGATACTCCTCTGACGGGTTAAACATCGTGTCATCCATACCGAGAGGGCTGGTGATGTGATTGTAAATATAATGATCCAATGACTCCCCGGATACCTCTTCGACTAGAAGCCCCAGCAGAATCATACTCAAATCACTGTATACCATGGTTTTTCCAGGCTCGTATTGAAGCTCTAATGTATACAAAGCTTCAAGCATTTCTTCCTCTGTGTCGTAGTTGTCAAGAGGGTGAGACGCTGCAAGACCGGATGTATGAGTTAATAACTGTTTAATTGTAATCTCCTCTTTACCGAGGATACCGAATTCAGGTATGTATGCTGCGAGTGAATCATCCAGGCAGATGTGGCCCTCTTCTGCCAGCTGCATCGTTGCAATGGATGTGACGATCTTCGTTAAAGACGCGAGGTCAAAGATCGTATCTTTTTCCATCGCCAACTGTTCCTCTTCTGGTAAAACTTCTGTTTCGTTTTTATAAACGGACGCTTTTCCATATGCTTCGTGTTTCACGATACGGCCGTCTTTTACTACCATAGCAACAGCACCCGGGTATTTGTTTTCCTCAATTCCCCTAAGAACAACCTCATCAATGTTTTCTAAATAATCCCCGTTCATATTAACCTGGGAGGGATGTCCTTCACGGATAGTTCTGTTTGGTTTTCCTGCTCTGTCCCATGCCTTCGACCATGCAGGAGCAGATACCTGTGCAGGTAGAGAGCTTGGTTTTCCATGATGGAAATGTTCTTCCTCAATGGAATGCTGCGGGGCCGCCTGTTGTGCTGACGCAGGAAACTGGGTCGTAAAGGTGGAACCCAGTAAAACAACACATAAAAAAACAATCATACTTTTAGATCGTAACCGTTTCATAACGTTCCTCCTAAAGTTATTATCTAAATATTCTATAAATTAATTGTGAGGAAGTCGAAAGATTTTATCATGAGAAGTTCTTCCTTTTCTGTCACAGAAACTGGTAGGTTAGAAGCAGGTCAATTGTTCTTTTGTGCAAAAGTTGTGCTTTTGACTTCTCAAAAAACGAAAGATACAGCAAAGGAGTCATCTGCATTTCCGAAGCGTGTGGTGGATATCCAGGAATTAACCGGTTGGCAGAAGCGGGGGGAGGAGAGGAGTAGCACAAGCCGGCAATAAAGGCTAAAAAACTACCTCTGTGCGTATACTGATTACTATTAGATTTCAGGGGGAAGTGTTATGATGAGAAAAAGGTTTATGAAAGGTGGGAAAAGAATGTCTGTAATGAAAGCTAGACGTGTAACCAGAGGGCGAAGAGGTCATCTATATCCTCAAGTGTCCGGCCGTCATGTCATTTCTGCCAATCGTCAAGTGAATGATGAAACATGTGTACTGAAAAAAGGTGCTAGTCAGCAGTGGACGAAAGAAACCCCTTTAAATGAATTCAAAGGCGTGTTCTCCATCTCCACAAAGATTTGTGATGAAGGAATTGAATCAGCGCATAAGTATTATGCTCAAACCATTATTGATGAAAAGAACCGTTAATGCCTATGGAAAAAGAACAGCTCATTCTTGATTCCAATATCATTATCAGTTTCCTCACAGCAGATTCAAATCTCGAAAACGCTGAAGGCGTTTTCAGCCTTGCCGAAAAAGGCATCATAGATTTTTACTTCTCCTATCATGTTTTAGTAGAAGTAGTCGTGTTTTTCGGAGCGAAAAGACTCATTGCATATGATGAGGAGGGTAAGCCAAAGAACCGTATCGCTTTGCCTGTTCGAAAGATCACCGACATACTAATTCCCTTCTTTGAAAAAGACTTCTTCGTACACCCTGATAAAGAAAGCCTCATGCGTATACTCAAAATATTCTCCAAGCAGCAAAAACTCTCAACCATTTATGATCTGATGATAATGTATGAATCTTCCAAACTGGGAATCAATCTCGTATCAGAAGACAGAAAACTTCGCAGCCATGAGGATTTTATTGGTTACTCTGTAGGTGAACTCATACAAAAATACACATAAAGATCCTTTTAAACAAGTTAGGATCTTCTTTAATCAAGTTAGAAACTGCTTTAATCAAGTTAGCCCGGCCCCCCGCCCACAAAAAACTCAGCAAAAAACCCCCGGCCCAAAAAAGAACCAGGGGATGCCAAAACATACAATCTTCTATTCTCCCTCAGCCACATCCACAATCCGGTCTTCCGTCTCATAATCCACTTCACCGTGGTCAGCCATATAATCACGAAGCATCTCCCAGTCAGTGAAGCCGACAATCGTGCCGCGGCCGTCATCATACGCATCAGCGAAAACGGTAAAGCCGTCGCCACCAGTAGCCGTGAAGTTGTTAGTGGCAATCGTATACGTTTCGTCCGGATCAATCTCCTCATAGGAACCGTCCACGTCAATTTCAACAGAAACGACACGTTCTCCAGGCTCCTGGCTGCTGTCATAGGTCAGTCGGGTTCCGGAGGATACTTGAAGGAACGCCCCGCTTTCCTCAGGGGCATCATAGACACTCACCTCAAAGGCTTCGATCAATTCCTCTCCTGAAACTTCAAGCAGTGTCAGGCGGTTGCCGAACGGCTGAACCTCAATTAAATGACCGATCGTAATGTCTCCTTCAGGAAGTGACGTACGGATACCGCCCCCGTTTTGCAAGGCCATAACCGTATTTTCATCAGCCGATAATGCAGCCTCAAGCTGGGCATCGGCGATTAAATTGCCAAGAGCCGTCTCGTTTGCCCGAACACTTTTCTCATCGCCTTCACCATGACGCGGGTTTGGAAGCTCGGTTACCACTGACGAACCGGCACCTTCACTCTCCAGCTCCTCAATCTGTTCGGTGTACGGAGCGAGCATCTCAGCGGCTTCAGGATCCGCTTCACGTTCCTCGGTGGCAAGAAGTTCTCCATCAGCCTCCAGCACAACACCGTTTTCATCAAAGGAGACATTCATCACCCCAAGGTACTGGCCGTATTCACCCGCCTGTCCGATCACGGTCGGATCCATTTCCTCACCGTCAGCGTTTTCGGTAACGACCGTCGGCGGAGCGATTTCCGTATGGCTGTGTCCGCCGATGATCACGTCAATCCCCTCAACCTGCTGTGCTAAAAGGAGGTCATTGCCGACGCTCGGATCGCTGTCATACCCGAGGTGGGTAAGGGCCACAATCTTATTGACGCCTTCCGCTTCAAAGGCTTCAACCATACCCTCGGCTGCCTCCACATAGTTTGTGAACGCTACATCAAACGGGCTGGAAATCGATTCAGTATCCTCTGTATTCAAACCGAATACACCGATTTCCTCACCGTCATGCTCCAGAACAATTCCGTCGTAAATCTGCCCGTTCTCCGCTTCAAAGCTGACCCCTTCATTTGCCAGAGCGCTCAGACCTTCATCGCCGGAAAAGTCCATATTCGCCCCCACAACAGGGAACTCCGCTCCTTTAATAAAGTCAACGAGCTCCTGGTGGCCCGTGTCCGGGTCCCCAAGGTCAAACTCGTGATTTCCCGGGACAAACGCGTCGTATTCCATAAGATTCATAAACTCCAGGGCATCCTGGCCGCTGAATTCGTTAAAATAGAGCGTACCGGAAAACACATCCCCCGCATCAAGCAAAAGCCCCTCACCATACTGTTCTTTCGCTTCATTCAACGTCGTAATCAGCTGAGGATACATATTCGTCCTGCCGTGGGTATCATTCGTATGAAAAATCGTCAGCTCAAACGATTCCCCCTCATCAGAAGCCTCCTCTTCAGCCGGCTCCTCCTCAGGTTCCTCCACATCCTGATCCACATCTTCAGCGCACCCCATAAGCGCCAAGGATAACGCCCCGGCACCCAAAAAGGTGTGAAGCCATCGGTTTCTCTTCATAATATTGTCTCCTCCTTAAATGTGAGGCCACTGAAAAAGTACAAAACAACTTTCTCAGTACCTTCATATGTAATCTGACGTATATCATAGCTGAACCATAGAGAAAAACAATCCATCCCGCATCAAGAATTGGAAATTGATCCCTTGGAATCAGGAAGATAGACGTTGGAGTAGCAAATGGAGGAGAAGTTTACTAGGGCGGAAGTAAGGAGGAGCGTCCCATCCGTGGTTTTAAACAAGACAGGATCTGCTTTAAACAGGTTAGGGCGTCCTTTAAACAGGTTAGCAGGTCCTTTAAACAGGTTTGCTGACCACTTAAACAGATTGCCTCCCCATTTAAACAGGTTAGCCCAAAACCCACTCAAAAAAGACACAGAGGAAACCTCCCCTGTGCCCAAAACCACACCTAAAACCTACCGCATCGCCACCCCCGTCAGAAACGACAGCATCACATGCGTCCCGGCCTTCACCGTCATCCCCGCCACATCTTTCTCCGGATCGAGGCAGACGATGTCCATCGCCATCACTTTCGGGTGCCGCCCGCACACGAGCGCCGCCTCGAACAGCTCATCGGTACGCATCCCCCCGGGCGTCGTGGCCGGCACTCCCGGAGCATACGCCATATCCAGAACATCCATGTCGCAGGTGAAATAAACACAATCCACTTTCCCGCCGAGGCTCTCCAAAGCCTGTGCCACAGTCTCGGCAACGCCGTTTTTGCGGGCCTGTTTAAGCGTGGTGTAGTGAATGCCGTGGTGGTCGGCGTAGTCTTTGAGATCAGGTGTATTAAAAAATCCGTGGAGCCCGATGTTGTGAATATGCTCGCCTTTTACAAGACCCGATTCCACCATGTTCCGGATCGGTGTACCGTTCGCCGGACCGAGCTCCCGCATATCCCTAAGATCAAAGTGGGTGTCCAACTGCACAATTCCGATCGTCTTATCCGGCGCCGCTTCCTTTAATCCCTTTACAATCATCGCCGTAATCGAGTGATCCCCGCCAATGGCCAGGGAGACGCTCCCCGGGTGGTGCCGTTTCACATCCGCCGAAGCGTCCACAATGTTTTGGTGACACTGCGGAATATCGGTGACGTGCTGCTTCACGTCACCCAGATCATACAAACGAAGCCCGCTCAGATTCACATCCTCATCGAGGTTATACGTCGTAAATCCCCGCCATGCCCGGCGGCAGGCTTCGGGAAACGCGGAAGCCGCCGAGGGGCTGATAGAGGAGCGGGAAAGAGGGACGCCGTATAGGACGGCTTCAGCATCTTCCGGCCTTTTTTCCCCAACCGGCCTGATCCATTCGTGCACTTTTTCAGGTACGTCTTTGTGCTGGTTCCAGACAAACGGGGGACGTTCGAGTCCTTCGTATGGATTCACACGAGAACCCCCTTATCAACCACTTTGCGCCCGTTTTTAATGACCGTTTCTGTGTGGTTCACACCGTACAAATACGTAAACTGCATGTGGTTCGGAATGTCCCAGATAACGAGATCCGCTTTTTTCCCCGCTTCGATACTGCCGATCCGGTCGGCCCGCTTGATGGCGTGGGCAGCGTTGATGGTGGCCGCCACAATGGCTTCGGCCGGCGTCATGCCCATCGTCAGACTCGCAAGGTTAATCATAAACGGCATCGATGTGCTGGGGGACGAGCCCGGGTTCCGGTCTGTGGACAGGGCCACCGGTACACCCGAGTCGATCGCTTTCCGTCCGTTTGCGGCTTCCGTCATGAGAAAGAATGCCGTCCCCGGGAGGAGAACCGCCACAACCCCTTTATGGGCCATCATGCTGAGCCCCCGGTCGGATACCTTCAGAAGGTGATCGGCGGACACGGCCTCCACCTCCGCGGCAATTTCCGCCCCGCCGTACGGTTCGATTTCATCGGCGTGGATTTTCGGAATGAGACCGTGTTTTTTCCCGGCTTCCAGAATTCGCAGGCTCTGGGCAGGTGTATACACGCCCCGCTCACAGAAAACGTCGTTAAATTCGGCGAGCCCGAGCTCCGCCGTGGCGGGGATCATCTCGTTTACCACCTCGTCCACGAACTGGTCGGGTTTATCCTTGTATTCCTCGGGAATCACGTGGGCTCCCATGAACGTACTCACGATGTCCACAACGTGATCACGGTTGAGCTGGTGGGCCACTTCCATCTGGCGCCGCTCAACCTCCCAGTCCATACCGTAGCCGCTTTTCGCTTCCACGGTTGTAACCCCGTGCTTTAAAAACGAATCGAGACGGGGAAAGCTTTCGGTGTAAAGCTGTTCCGCGGACGCCTGGCGAGTAGCCCGGGTGGTGGCGTGAATGCCGCCGCCCTTGGCCATGATGTCCATATATTTGGCCCCCTGAAGACGCATGTTGTACTCATTTTCCCGGCTTCCGGCAAACACGAGGTGGGTGTGGGGATCCACGAGTCCCGGTGCCACCACTTTATTCGATGCGTCAACCACAATCGCATCATCAAGAATGTCCGCATATTTTCGTTTGAGCTTGTCGGTTGTTCCCACGTCGATGATCGTATCGTCCTCGATCAGCACAGCTCCGTCTTCAATAATATGAAGGTTGTTCATCTGTTCTTTGACAGCAGGCGTTTCAGAATGTCCTTTTACCGTCAAAAGCTCGTTCGCGTGTTTAATAAACGTATAGCTCATTGGCGCGCGTCTCCTTTCTGTTTGAGCATGGGAATGTGAATTCCTTTTTCCTCCGCGGTACGAATCGCTTTCTCATACCCGGCGTCGGCGTGGCGGGCCACACCCATTCCCGGGTCGGTCGTGAGAACCCGCTCGAGGCGTTCTTCTGCTTCTTTCGTTCCGTCCGCCACAATCACCATTCCGGCGTGAAGGGAGTACCCCATCCCCACACCACCCCCATGATGCACGCTCACCCAGCTCGCACCGCCGACGCTGTTAATAAGGGCGTTTAAAATCGGCCAGTCGGCCACGGCGTCACTGCCGTCTTTCATCGCTTCTGTTTCCCGGTTTGGGGAGGCTACAGAGCCCGAGTCCAGGTGGTCCCGCCCGATAACGATCGGGGCCGAGAGCTCACCGTCCGCCACCATCTGATTGATGATTTTCCCGAACCGCGCCCGCTCACCGTATCCGAGCCAGCAGATCCTTGACGGCAGCCCCTGAAACTGAATTTTCTTCTGAGCCATCCGGATCCAGTTGCACAGATGCTCGTTGTCCGCAAACTCACGGAGAATCACTTCGTCGGTTTTCCGGATGTCCTCAGGCTCTCCGGAGAGGGCGACCCATCGAAACGGCCCTTTCCCTTCGCAAAATTTGGGACGGATATAGGCCGGTACAAAACCAGGGAAGTCGAAGGCGTGCCGGACACCTTCATCAAAGGCCACCTGACGGATGTTGTTGCCGTAGTCAAAAGTAATGGCTCCTTGTTTTTGCATCTCCAGCATGGCCCTTACGTGGGTCGCCATGCTCGCTTTTGAAAGACCGGTGTATGCTTTCGGGTCCTGTTTACGGAGCGCGGCAGCCTTATCGAGACTGAACCCTTCCGGCACATAGCCGTTTAGCGGATCGTGAGCGGAGGTCTGGTCTGTCAGTACATCAGGGATAAAGCCGTCTTCAATCATTTGGGGTAAAAGTTCGGCAGCGTTTCCGAGAAGCCCGATGGATAACGGCTCCCCGAGACTTTTCGCCTGTCTGGCCATTCGGATTGCTTCCTCGAGGGAGTTGGTGGAACGGTCCAGATAGCCGGTTTCGATCCGTTTTTCAATGCGGGAAGGATCAATTTCGATGGCAAGACAGACCCCGTCGTTCATCGTCACAGCCAGGGGCTGGGCGCCGCCCATGCCTCCGAGGCCGGCAGTAAGAGTGATCGTTCCTTTGAGTGAGCCGTTAAAGTGCTGCTTGGCAAGCTCCCCGAATGTTTCATATGTGCCCTGAACGATGCCCTGGCTGCCGATGTATATCCAGCTTCCGGCGGTCATCTGACCGTACATCATCAGGCCTTTTGCATCGAGCTCGTGAAAGTGATCCCAGTTTGCCCACGCCGGAACGAGGTTGGAGTTGGCAATGAGCACCCGCGGGGCGTTGGCGTGTGTGCGGAACACTGCCACCGGTTTTCCTGACTGGACGAGAAGGGTTTCGTCATTTTCAAGGGTTTTCAGACTCGCAACAAGAGCGTCAAACGCTTCCCAGTTTCTTGCGGCCTTTCCGATCCCGCCGTACACAACGAGATCTTCCGGATTTTCCGCCACCTCCGGGTCCAGGTTGTTTGAAAGCATGCGGAGCGCTGCCTCCTGAATCCAGCCTTTCGTCTCAAGGGCAGTGCCCCGTTTACTTCGAATTGTTCTCACCTGTTTCATCTTTTCACCATCCTGACCATTTAATAATTTCAGTATAGAAAGGGAGGGCGGGTAAAAACAGACGGATCTTCACAGAAAACAAGGACAAATCCCTGATATTTCACCTGGGAAATAACAAATTGGTTCAATTTTCAAAGAATCATAGCTTTTTTGCCGGAAACCAAGCCGTTGTAAGTATCCTGCTGACAGACGGGCACCTGCCTGAATTGTTAACATAAACTGGAGGTGAGGGGAGGTGCGGAATTTTTGGAAAAAGTACTGCTGTTTTGTGATCCGGGAATTGATGACTCAGTGGCGATTATGTATGCCCTTCTGCATCCGGATATTGAGCTTGTGGGCATTGTGACCGGTTACGGAAATGTGGACCAGGAACAGGCAACCAACAACGCCGCCTATCTTCTGTCCCTTGCCGGACGGGAAGATATTCCGATTTATGCCGGTGCCCGCTTTCCTCTGTCAGGGGAAGTGGCAGTGTTTTACCCGGAAATTCACGGGGAAAACGGGCTCGGCCCGATTCAGCCGCCGGACGAAATCAAAGGGGACCTGCTGAACTTTACCGATCTGTTTGATGTGATTGAACAATACGAAGGTGAGCTGACGATTGTGGATGTAGGGAGGCTCACATCCCTTGCCATGGCGTTTATCCTCGGCGGGGAAGTGATGGAAAAAGTGAAGCAGATCGTAATCATGGGTGGTTCGTTTCTCAACCCGGGAAACGTGACGCCACTAAGTGAAGCCAACTTTTACGGCGATCCGATCGCGGCAAACCTGGTGATGGCAAGAGGGGAGCGCGTGACCCTGGTCCCTTTGAACGTCACAAACTATGCCATCGTCACTGATCGCATGATCACCGACGTTACCCAGGAGGAGTTCAACAGCTTTACAGCGCTCATTGAGCCGGTCTATTCGTATTATGCCGATGCCTACGCCGTTCTTGTGCCGGAGATTGAAGGGGCGCCGTTTCATGACGTGGTGGCGCTCATGACCCTCGTGGAGCCCGACATGTTTGATTACGTTGAAAAGCCCGTGAGCGTCTCCGCCGATCCGGCAACGCGGGGTCAGAGCATCGCCGATTTTCGCCCAAGCGCCGAGTGGGAGGAAGAGACGCCCTTTGTCCGGGTGGCTATGGATTTTGTTTACGACCGGTTTGCGAAAAACTTCGTTGAAACGATGAAGCTGGGAACCGAGTAGGGAGCCTACTCGGAAATGTCCCAGCCGAGGGCCATTTCTTCAATTTCCTTTCCGCCCATCGTTTCCGTCCGTTTTCCGATCGGGCGGCCGCCGATCCGGGCGTAGAAGCGGACCGCCGGGTTGTCTTTCACGACCCAGACCATAATCGAATCGTACCCTTTTTCCCCAAGAAAGGACGTGAGGCTGTTCGTAAGCTTTCGTCCCACACCCTGACCCTGGGCATTTTTTAATACATACACGGCGTAAAGTTCAGCGTCAAAGCCGTCAAATTTATCCGGTTCCCGGTTCGGTCCCCCGGTAATAAAGCCGACCACTTCACCGCCATCGGTTTCGGCGACAAAAATGGCCCGGTCTTCCAGGGCAGCGGCGAGGGCACCTTTCCACATTTTTTCCTGCCTTTCATACGTTCTTCCGTCCAGGACTTCATCCGGAATGATGCCTTTGTAGGTTTCATTCCAGCTGTCCACATGAACCCGGGCGATGCCCTTTGCATCACTGGTTTCCGCTTTGCGTATGGTGATCATGGTTTTCCCTCCTGTAGGCTTCCCGGCACGCTTTCGGTGAAACACCGCGGTGCTGTCTGAACGTCCGGGCGAAGTAATTGCTCGATAGAAAGCCGCACTGCGCGGCGATTTCCTTTATGGATAATGTGGAATCCCTGAGAAGGGATTCGGCTTTTTTCAGCCTCACACGGATGAGGTACGGGCGAAAGGACATCCCTTCCCGCTTTTTCAGTTCCTCACTGAAATACCCGGGACTCTGGCCGATTGCCTGTCCTACCCTGGACAGACTGAGCTTCGGGTCCTGATACTGTGCGTTTATATACAGAATTCCCCTTTCCACTGCGTCCATACTCCCAGGCTCCCGGCTCACGTGGGTGATGGTGTCCTGAATAAACAGGTACAGATCCTGGACGATCCCGTGAAGGGTCGGCCCGTGGAGGATTGTCCCGTAAAGTTTTTCGTAAGCCGCTTCATCGTCACCTCTGTCCAGGCGGTACGTACGCATGTAGCGCCTCACCTGGGCGAGAATGCTCGTGAGCCGGGTTCTCATAAGCTGTGGCTCGGGGTACGGCGCGTCGGAATGAAGAAGGTTCGAGTAGAGCCAGTCCTTGACCCGGTCGAGCTCCCTGTGTGCGAGCATGTCCACCCATTCCCGCTGCTCGTTTGGTGTTAAAAACGGATCGATTTTTTTCCAACGGAGCGGTCTTTCGAAGGAAAACAGCTGTCTGTATCCTTTGTAAAAGGTGATGGGGATCAACTGCTTTGTCTCCTGATATAGGTGATGGATATCCGTTGATCCGGGTGTATACAAAATGGCTGCCAGGGCGGTGGAGGGCTGATTGCTGTTCCACACGTCCAACAGGCGGTTCGCTTCTTTTGCCAAATCAGAAGCCCCCCGGTCGCTTATGGCGATCGTCCAGTCACTGAGGGTAAAGAACGTACTGGAAAAAGACTGCTCCCTAAAAAAACGGGAGAGCCGCTCCCGGCTCCGGCTGTTTGACGGGGCAAAGGCGACGGCGTTGTACGCACGGTCCTTGGGCTCTTTTTTCACAAACAGGTCGTCGTACGTAAGTGTGGCGGCATTTGAAGCCGGAGGTTCATAGTGCCCCGTTTTGGCTGCCGCTGCGAGGAGGGCCTGAAGCCTTGCGGGGGCGTGGGGCTTGATGAGCAGGTCCAGAGCATTCATATGTAAGGCCTGCATTGCTTTTTCAAAGGTCGGTTCGGCGGTGGTGGCGATGATGGCTGTTTCTCTGAGGCCCATAATCCGTGACTTTGCACGGGGATCTGAAAGGAGGTCCAGTTCAAGGATGAGCACGTCGGGTGTGGTGCCATCGAGTGCGGCGAGGAGCTCCCCGCAGCTGTGGGCGGGCGTAATGGTTTTCATATTTTGTGATGAGCGCTCCGCAAACCACTTGAGCCCTTGGCATTCGGCGTGGTCGCGGTCGGCGATGAGAAGTGTCGGCATAATGATCTCTCCTTGAAATAGGGTTTCGAGATTGGGGGAGGGATGTCCTGCTTGGGGGGAGATAGCCGGGTATTTTTGTATGAATTATCCATCGTTTCTACAATAGGGGAAAGAGGGGGATGGTCTTGAATATAGAGATTGACTTTCTGCACTTTGGTCTGCTTCTCCTTACGGCGTTTTTGTTTTACAAGAGGGGCGAGGGGGAGGACTGGGGTTTTCTGAAGATGCTCGGGTATACGAGAAGGCACTGAAAAAGGTCGATCTTTACCTTACCAGTGCCTTCATACGATGCTTGGGGGCTTTATTTTCTGGATTTTCATTCCCATTCCGGTGGGAATTGTCTTTGCCCTGATGATTGCGAAGAATGCGCCTGTAAATAAAGAGAATAAGAGAAACACAGCCATTGTGGGGCTTGTGATCAGCGTGTTTTTCTGGTTTATCTAGAATTTTTATAGAAGCGCCGTCACACAGCACGTTTGTTATGCACCGGTGCTCTTTTTTCCATACAGTCCTGTAATTGTAAGACACGTGAGAAAGGCCACGGTGGTGACAATGGCGGCAAACAACAGTCCGATTGCAGCCATAAAGGTGTCCTGTCCTTCATAAGACGGCTCAAGAGTCACGAAAAAGTACCCGAAGAGCAAGGTAAGAATCAGATAAACGCTGCTTCCCGTTGCGCTCATTTTAAGACGGTTTTCTTTCGTTCCGCGCCATGTTTGGCTGAGAACGACCCACAAAAGGATGCTTGCGATGACGGCCCCGGTCATCACAAACAAATGGACGAATGGAATCAGGACCAGGGTAAGGAGATATAGAAGAAAGCCCGTGGTGAAAAACAAGGCGGTATTCAGTGCGAACAGGAACAGTCCTGCCAGCCAGTGGTTGTAAAACCAGGTTGCCTGGCTCAGCCTCTGTGCCATTTTGCTGGTTGTCCCGATCTTGTTCATTAACGGTTTTTTGCAAACAAGAACCAGCACGATACCGAATATGCCGGTCAGCAAAAGCAGTGACATCTCCTCACCCTTTCTGTGTTACTCATCTCCATCGTCTTCATACTCAAGGATATCCCCAGGCTGGCAGTCAAGGGCTCTGCAGAGGGCTTCCAATGTGGAAAAGCGGACCGCTTTTGCTTTCCCGTTTTTTAAAATTGACAGGTTGGCCATGGTGATGCCGACTTTTTCGGACAGCTCGGTCACACTCATTTTCCGTTTTGCCAGCATTACATCAATGTTAATTCGAATTGCCACGCTCTCACCTCAAACCGTCATATCGTTTTCTGACTTTATTTTCAGTGCATTCCTAAGCAGCTCCTGCAGGACCGATGCAAACACGAAAATGACAAAGCAGGAAAAGAGAATAGTCACCCCGATAAGGATAATCCCTGGATGAAGGGCCCCCTGGAGGGCAAGAAAAACAAAGCCTGAAATATACAGCGCCATAATGACTGTGGCACAGTTTTTAATCTGGTTTAACGTTTTTACCCCTGACTCTGAAAAGGCGTTGTTTCTGTCAATGCAGCGTAAAAGGCTAAATGCCTGATACAGTGCAATGTAAAAAGGGATCGCGGTAGCATAGAGACCAAGGAGAACAGGGTACTTCAAATGAGAAAACTCCGGGTTCATGGCTGCAGTGCTGTTGGCAAGAGGCGGCAGAACAAACACGCACATGGCGAGTAGGATCAAGCCGATAATCACAAGTGCACTCTTTAAAAAGGGAATGGAACCTCGCTTCATATACACCCTCACCTCATCTGTCATGGTAATTTTTATCATATACCTTGATTTATTGTTTATCAATAAAAATTTATTGTTTTAACAAAAAACGATGCACCCGGAATCTGAAGACTACTGGGGTAGTGATGATGCATAGGCAGTTCTTGAACAACCAGGGATTGCTCTTTTTTAATGGGGAGGGGTTACAATAGCCGTCCTTTTTTGCTCTAAATATAAAGTGAAAGGGCCGAAGAATTTACTCTTCGGCCCCTTTTTAAATGCGATTCATACTGTAAAAGCACTTTCTCCCAGGTACCTATAACCTCCGCCTCTTTTTCACATGTGAAAAAACATTATACATAAACACAAAAATGGCAACGGATAAAAGAGTGACACTCACCGGCAAAAGAGGGAAGATGATGTTCATGTTCGTGAGTTCAAGAAGAAGTCCTGTGAGGAACAGAGGAAGGCTCGTGTTGTAAAGCCAGAAATGAAGGTGTGCCAGCTTGTTTTCGCCAGCCTTCGGAAAGAAGTGATAAATGATACCCGTAAGCGCAAGGGAACACCAGCCGAGAACGGCAGTGTTAATGAAGAGAGGACCCGCAGCCTGATCGCCTGCCAGCGTCATGTACGTGAGAACAGCGATACTGACGACAAAGTAGACAACAGCCGTTTTAATAAAGCGGACGCCCATCCTTTCACCTCCCCATATTCCGAGTAGTAGAGTATATGCAGAAAACGAGGCATCTTTCATGATAAATTCAAATGAATATACCCTTAAGTCAGTTTACCTGAGCTCCGCTGAACGCCAGCCGCTCGCTTTCCGCGACGGTGCCGGTGAGCCTCCGCGGGCTATGCCCTGCGGGGTCTCGCCTGGCCCCCACAGTCGCAGGAGTCTCACTGCTGGCGTCCAGCGGAGCATAATACTAAAAGGATTTCGTTACACTTCCGATTTAGTAAAGTTAAATTAAAGCTGTTTTCGGATAAATTGTTGCTATAAAAATTGGATCGAAAGGCGGCGACCCCTGCTGGAATAGTATCGATTGAAGACCGTATGGTGGTTTCGGAGTACTTATCTGAACAAATTGACTTTTTTGTGGTCCGGGTGTTTTCCACTAGGAGGCTGAAATGATGCCTAATGTGGAAAAAGTCCGCCTGTAGCAAAATTTACTATTGTAAGAGCAACAACCTTGCTAAAAGAGCGTAAATAAAAGACCTGGAGAACCACAGGGGCTCTCTAGGTCTTTTAACGTTATCTTCTATTCATTTCAGTAGGTTTCGGACCTTTTCGCTCACCGCGGTCGAGCTCGTCAATGGCTTGCATATCGTCAGCCGAAAGTTCGAAGTCAAACACATCGAAGTTTTCCTTGATTCGTGAAGGTGTCACAGACTTTGGAATGACGATGGAATCGTTCTGCAGGTGCCAGCGGATTACCACCTGTGCCGGTGTTTTGCCGTGTGCGTCAGCGATTTCCTTCACAACCTCATTTTCAAGAACGTCACCGCCCTGCATAAGAGGACTCCACGCTTCCACGAAGATGTCATGCTTTTTACAGAACGCCTTCAGTTCGTTCTGGGCAAAGTACGGATGACACTCCACCTGGTTTACCACAGGCTTCACATCGCACTCATCAAGAAGACGCTCGAGGTGCTCAATGTCAAAGTTACATACGCCAATCGCTTTCACTTTGCCGTCGTGGTAGAGCTTCTCCATCGCTTTATATGTATCCACGTAGTCGTCATATTCCGGTGTCGGCCAGTGGATCAGGTAAAGATCAACATAGTCTGTGCCAAGACGCTCAAGACTATCGTCAAATGCTTTCAGGGTCTCGTCGTACCCCTGGTCCGAGTTCCAGACCTTCGTAGTCAGAAAGATATTTTCACGTGGAACACTGGACTGGCGCAGCGCCTTTCCAACACCTCGTTCATTTTGATAAATCATCGCGGTATCGATGGAGCGGTAGCCGGTATCAAGGGCGTTTGTCACAGCCGTCACAGCACGGTCATCTTCAACCTGCCACACGCCAAAACCAAGCTGAGGCATCTCAAGTCCGTTATTTAACGTAACGTTAATCATCGTGTCATTCCTCCTGTTTTGTCGATTCACGGAATAGTATAGCACAGGCAAACAGAATTGAAGAAAAGAAAGCGCTTCAGGTTGACTAAATGTCAGAATGTTTAATAAAATAGAAAGGAGATATCCAAAACTAAAGGGTGTTGATGCTGCCTCCATGCTCTTCGCTTTCCGTGGGGGTGCCGGTGAGCTCATATTCTGCCAGGCACTGGATTAAAGAGGTAGAAACGGGCTTGGTTTAATGATTGTGTTAAGGTCTTGTTGTATAAAATTGTTGAAGCGAATGCGCGACACTCCTGCGGGAGGAGCGAGTTCCGGGGAGACCCCGGAAGCGCAAAGCGCTGAGGATCGAGCCGCCCGCGGAAAGTGCAATGAGCGGAAATTAACTATTCAAACAGAAAAAGGTGATGAGCCATGGAAGGCTTCATTCTGAAAATAACAAAAGAGACCCGGACAAAAAATCGGATGTGATTTTTTGACCAGGTCTCTTTTTTCGTGCTTTATTTCGGTGCATGAAGAAAGGCAGGGGGAAAAGAAATGGTGATTTTAACAGGAAACGACATGACACTCACGCTTTTTGAGCGGGTGGTTAAGGGAAAAGAATGCGTGGCCGCAGATAAAGAAGCCATGAAAAGAGTAACGGCAAGCCGGTGTGCTGTGGACCGGATCGTCAATAACGGAGAAACCGTCTACGGCATCAATACAGGATTTGGAAAATTCAGCGACATCGCCATCGCAAAAGAGGACGTGGTCAAGCTCCAGCGGAATCTGATTCTTTCCCACGCGTGCGGAGTAGGGGAGGCGTTTCCCGAAGAAGTATCCCGGGGGATGCTTCTCCTCAGGGTAAACACGATGCTAAAAGGATTTTCCGGCGTCCGCCCGGATGTGGTCAATCAGATTATTGCCTTTTTAAATGAAGAAATTCATCCGGTCGTCCCGTCCCAGGGATCTCTCGGGGCAAGCGGCGACCTGGCCCCGCTCGCCCATCTGGCACTCGGCCTTTTAGGGGAAGGGGAAGTGGTGGCGAAAGGACAAAAGGTTGCCGCGCCCCAGGCTCTTCATGCAGCCGGACTCGAGCCTCTAGAACTTCAGGCAAAAGAAGGTCTCGCCCTGATCAACGGCACCCAGGCCATGACGAGTGTCGGTGCTCTTGCCTGGCTCGAGGCGGCACGGCTCTTTGATCATGCCGACAGGGTTGCTTCCATGACCATGGAAGGACTCCGGGGAATCATCGATGCCTTTGACGAGTCGATTCATCTTGCCCGGGGTCATGAGGAACAGATCCGGACAGCCGCTTCCATCCGGTCTGTTTTAGCCGGCAGCAGACTTGTCACGAAGCAGGGGGAGCTGAGAGTGCAGGACGCCTATTCGCTTCGGTGTATTCCTCAGGTCCACGGGGCGAGCAGAGAGGCACTCGGCTACGTAAAAAAACAGCTGGAAACGGAAATGAACGCGGCCACAGACAATCCCCTTATTTTTGATGACGGGGAAAAAGTACTGAGCGGCGGGAACTTTCACGGTCAGATGATCGCCCTTGCAATGGACTTCCTCGCCATCGCCATGGCCGAGATGGCCAACATTTCAGAGCGCCGGATTGAGCGCCTCGTCAATCCACAGCTGAACGATCTGCCGGCCTTTTTAAGCCCCCGCCCAGGTCTTGAATCAGGGGCGATGATCATGCAGTATGTGGCCGCCTCACTCGTTTCGGAAAACAAAACCCTCGCCCACCCGGCGAGCGTGGACTCGATCCCGTCATCTGCCAATCAGGAAGATCACGTGAGCATGGGCACGACCGGCGCCCGCCATGCCTGGATGATTGCCGGCAACCTCCGGCGTGTTATCGCCATCGAAGCGATCTGTGCCATGCAGGCCGTGGAGTACCGCGGGGTGGATAACATGGCAGCACAGACACGCGCGTTTTACGAAGCCGGCCGGAAAGTCGTTCCTTCTATTAAAGAAGACCGGGTTTTTTCAAAGGATATCGAGCGGATGGCGGCGTGGCTAGGGGAAACCAGCTAACTCGTTTAAAGGTGAGGCTAACTTGATTAAAGCAGTTCCTAACTGGTTTAAATCGGATCCTAACTCGGTTAAATCTGCATCTAACTTGATTAAACCCCACTGCCAGCTAGTGAAGTCTCTTCCACAAAAAGACCAGGAAGAGGCTTTATTAGAGGTGAAACTCGAAAATTAAAGGTTTTCCTCTCTTTGATATAGAACATAAGTTCTTATAAAAAAGAAAGGAAGAGACCCGTGATAAGAAAACCCCGAAAACCTACGTTTGAACTCCTCGCACTCGATGCCACAGAACCGAGGTTTCCTGAAGCCCATCCGAAATATAAAAACTTTAAAAGAGACCTTGGCATCACACAATCTGGATTTAATGGCGAAAAATCTGTAGACTACTATCTCGAGAATATCAGCAATTCCCCCACCAGCTATTTGTACCATAACCTGAGGCTGCCGGCCTCTCAAACAGCTTTTCAAATGGACACTTTACTGGTCACCCCGTATTATTTAATGATTATCGAAATAAAAAACTGGGGCGGCGCCTCACTCGAATTTAATGAGGAAACGAAACAAGTCAGGCAGATCTACCACGATGGACGAAAGGAGGTCCATGACGACCCTGTTTTACAAGTAAAGACCCAGCGAAAAAAGCTCCTCGTCATGTTAAAAAAATACGGATTATCATATATTCCAGTAGAGTACGGTGTAGTGATGTCAAATAAAAATCCTGAAATTATCTTTAGCGAAGGATATAAAGAAACTGACCGAGTTTTCAGAAGCACCTATTTAGACTATTTTTTAGTGGAAATGGATAAGAAATATACCGAGAAAAAACTTTGCATTGAAAAACTGACCCAATTAGATCAGATCTTCTTAAATTCACATCAAGAAAGACCGTTTAATGTGTTAGAAAAATACGACCTTGAAAAAAATCAACTGCTTAAAGGGATATTATGTACCGAGTGCATAACCCCTACCTCAATGTACCGCGCTCAACGAAGCTGGAAATGTCCCAAATGCCACTTTCGATCTAATTGACGGCTGCTTGTTTTAAAAACGCTAATTGATTACTCCTATATTATTTCTCCTTCTCTATCCCACCAGGAATTCAAAGAATTCTTTAAAATACCTGACTCGCGCAGGGCAACAGCAATCATCTCAAATTTAAACCTGACCGGCTATGGAAGCGGAAGGGGGAAGAAATATATACTGGATCATTTGAGATCGACCTAACTTGTTTAAATGTGATGCTAACTTGTTTAAAACTAGTGCTAACTCGTCTAAACGGCCTGCTAACTTGATTAAATGCCCGTCTAACTCGATCAAAGCCACCGCCCCCCGCTCCCACACACCTCTTCCCATCCCGCGCCAAATCCTCTATCATGTACTGTGGATAATCGGACATAGTAAGAAAAATACATAAAGGAGACCGCCTATGTGGGAACTGCTCGTCCTCATGCTGGAGCGCCTTGGCATCATCGTCATGGTCGCCTTCATCATGACCCGGATTTCATACTTTCGCCAAATACTGGACCGCTACGATGTCACATTCACCCAGCGCCTGAAAATCACCATCCTCTTCGGCTTGTTCGGCATCATCGGCACCTACACCGGACTCGCCGTGAGCCCGAACCAGCAGACCTTTTCCGTCTGGACGTGGGACCTCAATGAAGACGAAGCCCTCGCCAACTCCCGGGTCATCGGGATCGTCGTGGCCGGACTTCTAGGCGGCTGGCGAGTCGGTACAGGAGCCGGCATCATCGCCGGCGCGCACCGCTATGCCCTCGGTGGCTACACCGCCTTTGCGTGCGGCATCTCCGCTGTGGTCGCCGGCATGCTCGCCGGACTCGTCCACCGGTTTGTAAAAAAGAAACGGATCGTCTCACTCCCGGCAGCCCTCGGCGTCGGCGCTCTTTGCGAAGCGATCCAGATGGGCATCATTCTGGTCGTGGCCACACCCTTTGACCAGGCCCTGGCCCTTGTTCAGATGATCGGCATGCCTATGATCCTTGCCAACGGTGTGGGAGCGATGATTTTTGTCCTGATCATCAGAAGCGTCCTCCGGGAAGAAGAGCGGATCGGCGCCGCCCAGACCGAGCGCGCCCTCCGTATTGCCGACCGGACTGTGGGCCACCTCCGGAAAGGCCTCACACCGGAGTCCGCAAAAGCAACATGTGCCATTCTAGTAAAAGAAGTCGGCGCTGTAGCCGTGTCGATCACCGACAAAACCCGGATTCTCGCATTCGAAGGCCAGGGCAAAGATCACCATCCGGTGGGGAGCGAGATCCAGACGCCCGCCACAAAAGAGGTGATCGAAACAGGCAGCATCATCGAAGCAAAAGAAGAGGACATTGCCTGCAGTGAACCCCGCTGCCCGATCCGGTCCGGCATCATCGTCCCCCTCAAGCAGGAAGGGGACACGATCGGCACCCTCAAGTTTTACGTGAGCTCGGAAAAAGAGATCACCCCGACCAAACGGGAGCTCGTAAAAGGCGTGTCCTTATTTTTAAGCAACCAGCTCGAACTTGCCCGGGTCGACGAACTCAAGGCTCTCGCGGGTGAGGCCGAAGTGAAGGCGCTCCAGGCCCAGGTGAGCCCGCACTTTCTCTTTAACGCCCTGAACGTGATCATCTCCATGATCCGCATCGACCCGGCAAACGCCCGCAAGCTTCTGCTCCACCTGTCTCGTTACCTGAGGCAGAACCTGACAAGCATGAAGCGGGAGCAGGCCACACTAACAGACGAGCTCAACCACGTCCGAGCCTATATGGCCATCCAGGAAGCCCGCTTTCAGGACCGCCTCAAAGTCACCTACGACTTGGACGAAACGGCCATGACCATCACCGTCCCGTCCATGACGCTCCAGCCCCTGGTGGAAAATGCCATGAAACACGGCTTTGAGGGTAAAAAAAGAAACGGCTTTTTCGAACTCGGTATCCACGTCAAAATCCAGGACAGCGGAGCCTTTCGTATCGAAGTAACAGATAACGGCGCCGGCATAGGCAAGGAGCGCCTCAAGGAAGTCAAAAAGCAGCCGGTGGAATCACAGGAAGGAACCGGACTTGGTTTGTACAACGTCAACCGCAGGCTCGTTCTCATGTTCGGAGAAGCAAGCGAACTTCACGTGGAAAGCCGAGAAGAAAACGGCACACGCGTCTGGTTTGACGTGGTGAAAGGAGGAGAAAGGAAATGATCCGTGTCGTAATCGTAGACGATGAACCTCTTAGCAGAGATGAACTCGCTCACTTATTATCGGAGTATAAAGATATGGAGGTAGTCGGACAGGCAGGATCCGGAGAAGAAGGTCTGGAGCTCAGCCTGAAGCTGAGTCCCGACGTGATCTTTCTGGATATCGAAATGGCCGAGATGAGCGGCGTGGAACTGGCCAAGGCCCTCCAGCAGCTCAAAAAAGTCCCCGCAGTTGTGTTTGCTACAGCGTACCCGGACTATGCCGTCAACGCCTTTCGCCTGGAGGCCCTTGACTACCTCCTCAAGCCCTTCGACGAAGAACAGCTCGAAGAAACGGTGGAGCGGATCCGTTCTTTATACAAAACGGCATCCGAAATGCCGTCAAAAAAGGTGTCCCGCCTGGCCGTGGAACACGATGAAACCATCACCTACCTGACCCCGGAAGAGATCGATTACTGCTTCCGGGAAGGGAAGGAAACGAAAGTGTGCACAGGCGAGCGCTGCTATTCCAGCCGCCTCACGCTCCGTGAACTTGAAGAAAAACTCGCCGCCCATTCCTTTTTCAGAACACACAAAGGGTATCTCGTAAACCTGGAGCGGGTCGAGTCCCTCACCCCTTGGCTGAACGGCGCCTACCAGGTGAAAATGCGCGGGGGCACGGGCGACATTCCCGTGAGCCGGAACTATGTAAAAGAACTGCGGCAGAAGCTCGAGCTTTGACGGACGAACTCCGTTAAAGCTCTTTTGTTAACGAAACGAGAAGCAAAAAAATCCCCGTACTGAAACCGCTGTCATCTGAAGCGTCATTTACGACACGTGAAGAGCCGTTTTCGACATGTTACGACGAAAACAGCTTTCTTTATTGTTTTCGCGCTATAATGAAAACGTATTCAAAATGAACGCACGAGGTGAAGCACTCATGATTACATTTTTAATCTCCATCGTTATATTAGTGATTGGTTATTTCACATATGGAAAGTTTGTTGAAAAAATATTTGGTGTAAAGGAGGCGCGTCCGACTCCTGCCTATGCAAACCAGGACGGTGTCGACTACGTGCCGATGGGAACGAAACGAAACTCTATGATTCAGCTGTTAAACATCGCCGGCGTCGGTCCGATTTTTGGTCCAATCCTCGGTGCCTTATACGGTCCCGTTGCGTTTTTATGGATCGTCCTCGGGGCGATTTTTGCCGGAGCAGTCCATGATTATTTAACCGGAATGATCTCGATTCGAAACAAAGGAGCCCACCTGCCTGAGCTTGCCGGGAAGTTTCTCGGTAAAGTGATGAAGCATGTAGTAAACGGCTTTGCGGTCCTGCTGCTGCTTCTCGTAGGTACGGTGTTCGTCACAGCGCCGGCTGCGTTGATCGACAACCTCACGCCAGGCTGGGTAACGATGGGGCTTATCATCACTCTGATTTTTATCTACTACATCATTGCGACGATGCTGCCGATCGATAAAATCATCGGCCGCGTGTATCCGATCTTCGGGGCACTCCTTGTTCTGAGTGCACTGGGTATCGGAGGCGGACTTGTGGTTACAGGTGCTCCGATTCCTGAATTAAGCTTCTCAAATATGCACCCAGAAGGACTGGCCATTTTCCCGCTGCTGTTCCTCACAATCAGCTGTGGAGCGTTGAGTGGATTCCATGCAACCCAGTCGCCGATTATTTCACGTACCACTCAAAATGAAAAACAGGGACGTAAGATTTTTTACGGGATGATGATTACTGAAGCCGTCATCGCCATGATCTGGGCAGCCGCTGCCATGGCCCTGTTCCACGGCACAGATTTGAACGCCCTCATTGCAGAAGGCGGACCAGCTGCTGTTGTAAGTGAAGTAAGTCTTGTGATGCTCGGTGCCATCGGTGGTACACTTGCGATCATCGGGGTCATCATTCTTCCGATCACATCCGGTGACACAGCCTTCCGTAGTGCCCGAATGATTCTCGCGGACTACTTCAACATTGGTCAAATCAAGAAGATGAACCGTCTGTTCATTGCCCTGCCGATGTTTGTGATCTCTGTTGCACTGACGCAGATTGACTTCACACTCCTGTGGCGCTACTTCTCCTGGGCAAACCAGAGTACAGCTATGATCGCCCTCTGGATCGGCGCCATGTACCTGGCCCTTCAAAAGAAAAATCACTGGATTGCCAGTCTTCCGGCAACCTTTATGACAATGGTTACGACAACCTATATCCTGAACGCCGAGATCGGCTTCGGTCTTCCGATGAACGTCTCCCTGATCGGAGCCGCCATCGCCACCGTTATCATCATTGTCCTCTTCTCGCTGAAATTGCGTAAAGAACTCGGAAAAGATCAGCCGTTCGAAGTGGATATGGTGTCAAAAGAAGTAGCATAATAAAGCGCGGGTCTCCCTGATCGGGAGGCCTGTTTTTTTGTGGGATAGGGTGGCTAAGGTGTTAATGCGTGAGCGCAACCCGGGGGAAAGCGAGGTGGTTGGGGGAGAAAACCGGCTAACCTGTTTAAAAGGAGTTCTAACCTGTTTAAAACCGCTAACAACGTGTTTAAATCGCATCCTAACCCGTGTAAAGCCGCACCTAACGTGTTTAAACGCACCGCACCGCCTATCCACCGACCCCGCCCGCCGAAAAAACAGCCAACGAAAAAAGCCCGACCCGCGCCGGGTCAGGCTTTCCCATTTTAGTTCTTGTCTGTTAACCTTAATAAATAATTCATAGCTGCAATGAGCAGGGGATCGTCCGCCTGTTGTTGAACGGTTACGGTGTGGGCAGTAGTGATGCCGTTGCGGATAAAATCGCTTTCGGCTTTAAAAGTCAAGTCCGCGGACCCGCCACCGTCTTTTACCTCAAGGACGCCCTTTTTGGATGACCCGGCTATGTGCCCTTTTTTCATCGTAATCAGACGATCATGGCTCGTGTAGGTAAGGGTGTGAACCTGAGCCTGGTGGGTCGTTTCTTCCTTAATTTTTCCCACAATCTGTGTCCCGTCAAGAACATTCCAGTGACGGGGCTTGTTCGGGATAAACCCGTTCGACTGCACGATGGTAAACTCCATCCCTGACAGGGTCGTGAACGTCAGATGTGCCCACTGGTTCGGAACGATCTGGTTCATGACATCATGAACTTTCGTCGGGAAAAAACGCTTCATGCTTCCTGTATGGTCACCGTCCAAAAGCACGGTTACGTCCTGATTGTCTGAATCGAGGGGCGGTTGGCTGTATGTGATGGTTTGCATGGGACCTGCCTCCTTTATATTAGCACTTCCGATAGTACAACGAAAAAATCTACTAAAGAAACGCACTCATGTCAATGCGTTCAGTGAAACTTACATAGTTTACTAAAAGAATGGAGGGTTTTTTATGAAAACATGGAAGGAAGCTCCTACGCCGGTTCTCGTCCTCGACCTTGAGAAAATGAACCGGAACATCGAAAGAATGGCTGCATCAGCCAGGAAGAACAACGTGAAGTTGAGGCCGCATATCAAAACCCACAAAAGCCTTGAGGTGGCAAAAAGGCAGATCCACGCCGGTGCCACTGGACTCACCGTTGCGACGCTCTCCGAAGCAGAGGTATTTCAAAACGCTGGCTTTGACGATCTTCTTGTTGCTTTTCCCTTAAGAAGCGAAGAGAAAATTGCCCGTTTTGTTGCGCTTGCAAAGCGGGGCAGGCTCATTGCAACCATTGATGACATTGTACAGGCAGGGAGACTTGATGAGGCGGCAGCAACGGCTGGCATGCGAGTTGAAGTGTGGGTAAAAGTAAACAGCGGACTGAACCGGTGCGGAGTAGACCCCGGAGAAGAAGCCGTCTCCCTTGTAAAAGACATTGCCCCGCTTCAGGCGCTCCAGGTGACCGGTCTTTACACCCACGCAGGTCATGCCTATGGCGCCGGCGCACAGGAAGACCGGGAGCGGATCGCGAAAGAGGAAGCAGAGGCCGTTGTCCGGTCGGCAGAGGCGTGTGAAAACGCAGGGTTTCCCATCGAGAATCGGAGTGTTGGAAGCACCCCCACCTATGAATGGAGCGGGGCTTATGATGGAATTACAGAAGTGAGACCCGGGAATGCCGTGTTCTTCGACGGCGTCCAGGAGGGGCTTGGCGTGTGCACAATGGATGAATGTGCCCTTACTGTAACCGCCTCGGTGGTGAGCGGGAAAAAAGACAGGCTGATCGTCGATGCCGGCAGCAAATCCCTCACACTTGAAAAAGGGGCTCACGGCAACGCCTCGGTAACCGGCTTCGGGACCATTGTGGAACCTGTAACCTTGGCGGGGAAATCACTGACCCGGTTATCCGAGGAACACGGTATTCTCGATTTTCCCGACGGAGCACCAGCCATCACGGATGAGGTGATCCGCATCATCCCCAATCATGCCTGTACAGCCGTGAATCTCTACGACCACTATCTAGTGGTGGAAGGGGATACGATCGCCGACCGTTGGCCGGTGGATGCAAGAGGATGCAACACGTAAAATAATCCCGGGAGACGCTTTCTTCTCCCGGGATTATTTATGAAACCAGAGCCAAGTTGTTAATTAAGCAATTGGGCAAACGTATCTTACACTTAGGGAAGCTTAATTTACGGTTTGGCAAACGTATTTTATACTTAGAGCAACGAATTTTACACTTAGAGCAGCGAATTTTACACTTAGACAGCCGTATTTTACAGTTAGCGTGGGAAATTCACGTATTCTACACATATGCAAATCTATTTTACGGTTAGACAACTATCTTACACTTAGAGCAACGAATTTTACGCTTAGGCATGCGGTCATTTAAACCGTCCAACAGGCTCCCTACAAAATAAAATCAAACCCATAGTATGCAGCAATGGTGAGAAACACGGTCCATGCCGCGAGACTTGCCCCCATCCACACTGTGGTGGCGTGCTTATTCGCTTTTAACGATAAAGCGATAACCGCAGCCAGATGAATACCCGTAAGAAGAGGGCCGAGAAGAGCGAGGCCCGGAAGACCGTATTTTTCAAAAATCCGGTGTGCCCGCTCTGCCCTCCGTTGCTTTTTCATCAGCTGCTCCTCGTCCTGCTCCGTCTGTGCCGCAAGCTTTACGGCTTTTTTCTCCTCACGCCTGCTTTTCCAATTCGTATAGAGCCTGGTCGTCTGAAACCATTTGAGTAAATACACAATCAGAACCACAGGAATAAAGTTGCCGGCAAAGGAGACAATGCCCACCCCAAAAGGGTTAAGCCCCATCCCGATACCGATAGGGATAACAAAAAGGATCTCAAGCCACGGGAGGGCGGCCATCAAGAAAACCAGTATATACTGCCATAGCAGATCAAACATCATCAAGCACCTCTCTTAATCAGCCCGGATACCCCGCCAGAACACGTTCCATGCGTGCTGCCGCTTCCTGTTGACCGTATCCGGATCATAATAAAACATCTGGGCTGAAATCCCGTCCAACACGCAGTAAAAAGCGTCCAAAACGTCAGCCGGACTGCTTTTTTCGATTGCCCTGTCGTTCATTCCACGGGTAATAACCGGAAGCAGGACAAGGTTGAGTTCTTCTTCAAAACGCAAAAAACGCTCATGGACAGAAAGCTTCAGATCCTTTGGGGGAAACAGTAAAAAATGCATATAAAACCTTCCCACCTCTTCTTTCCGCAAAAAATCGGTGGTCATGATAAACGCCTTGTGAAGGGTGGTGTCCACACTCTCATCATCCGCCCCTTCATGGACGGTCTCATTCAGCTCGGCGACGTAACGGGCATAAACATCATCAACAAGTGTTAAAAACAACGCCTCTTTATTTTTAAAATGGTTATACAGGGAAGATTTGCGGATTCCCACTTCATCAGTAATCTTTGACAGGCTGGCTCCATCGTACCCCTCCTGGGCAAAAAGGCGGAGGGACACCTGTTTAATTTTTTCCGCTGTCCGAGATGGCATCTATCGTCACTCCTTATGTGGTCAATACAAAAAACGAACGATCGTTAGTATAACCCGATTTTACATAATCCAACCTCAATAGTCAACAAAATGAACCAAAATCAAACCTCACAAACTATGGGAATTTATCAATTTCCTTCTCTTGTGCCTTTATTTCCTTTACAATGGAAAGAAGATTAATAGGCAAGGATTGGAACTGAAACCAGGAGGGTGCTAATAACATGTTCAAGGAAGCACTTAATCAGATGCAGCAACCAGTTATTATTAACACTGAAGATTATATAATCAGCTATGTAAATGATGCTTACGAGGAGCTTTTTGAACTCAAAAGCGAAGACATTGTAGGAAAGCATCTCCACGACGTGTTTACTGACACCCCGCAGGAGAACCAAGTTGTAACGGAAATGATCGACAATGACTTCAGGAAGTTTAGTAAGAAAGTAACACACAAGCTCGGAGGAGAGATCCTTTTTCTAGACTCTGTTTCCAAAAGATTTGAGCATGAAGGCGAGAAATATGTGATGACCAGGTTTGAGGATCTGACGGAGCACGCCAGACAGGAAAAAGAACTGAAGAAAATGATTATCGACATGACGGTGAATGTGGTGCCTCTTTCCGATACGATCGGCGTGCTGCCCCTGCCACCGATTCTTCGAGATGAGCAGAAGTGGGTCATTGTGGAAAAAACAGCCCAGATCTGCAGGGAGAAGCGATTCTCAAAACTTGCCATCAACCTGTCAGCGATCCGGACTCTGGACGAAGAACTCGGCGATATTATTATCCGCCTCATCGAAGTGCTCCGCGTCCTCGGTGTAGACGTGATTCTTACAGGTGTACGTCATGAAATTGCCGCTGATTTTTCCCAGGTAGATCTGGATTTTGACCGGATCAAAGTTTACCAGAATCTGAAGCAGGCAGTCGAGTATTTCTTTTCAGAACCAAGGGATAAATAGAGTAATCAGGCTGTTTTCGGAAAAAAACCGGAAGCAGCTTTTTGTTTAACAACAATCCTGGTTTGAGATTTTTCCACATAACGCACGTTTAACAGGTAAACGTATTGGAAATAGGAGAAGTACTTATATGTGAAAGGGTGAAAGCACCGTGTTTGGCTGGTCAGATGTTCCCACAGCGATCTGGGCGTTTTTTGTCATATTACCTCTCGTGTCCCTGATCCACGAGCTTGGCCACTATTTATTTACCCGTTTGTTCGGCGGGAAAATAAAATTTTGCCTCGGCCGTGGAAAAATATTGTTTAAATTAGGCGGGATCGAAGTCAGGCGCGTTTATTTCCTTGATTCCTGGTGCCAGATCGATAAGTTAAGCGTAAGTAACAAATGGTCCCATACAATTGTATATCTCGGTGGGCCCCTTTTTAATATTGCAACCGTGATCGTAATCAATTCTTCCATTCATATGGGATTGCTGGAGCCGCATATCCTCTTTTATCAATTTGTCTATTTCTCCTTGTATTTTACCTTTTTCTCTCTTCTGCCCGTCGACTACGGAGACGGAAACCCGAGTGACGGAAAAGCGATTTATGATGTGATTAAGCATGGAACCGCACGTGATCCTCTACAGTAGAAAAAAACGAAAAAGTTGTAGATCAGTGGCTTTTTAACATAATATAAGAATAAGCATGCTGGAAAAAAGGAGCGCGTTGGATGAAGGGGCAGACTGGTACATGTGAGTTATGTTTACGGGAAGGGGCAAGGCTGACGGAGCACCACCTCATTCCAAAAGAAGAGGGAGGAACTCATCTGGAAACAGGGATGCTGTGCTCCCCCTGCCACAGGCAGATTCATAACCTTTACACCAATCAGGAACTCGCACTCCGGCTCGGAACCATTGAGCGTCTCCGTGACGATGAAAAGATAAAGAAATTTTTAAAATGGATTAAAAAGCAACCGGCGACAGCGTCGGTGAAAATGAAAAAATCCAATGAACGTAAGCGGAAAAGAAGGTAGGAGGAATCACGATGAGTGGGGAATTCAAAACACTGGTGGACAAGCAGCGCCGCTTTTTTTATACAGGCGCAACAAGGAAAGTATCGTTCCGCGTAGAACAGCTGCAGAAGCTGAAAAGCGCGATTAAAAGACGGGAAGACGACATTATGGATGCCGCATGGAGAGACCTGGGCAAATCGAGAAGGGAAGCTTTTCTTTCTGAGATCGGCTTTTTGTACAGCGAAATTAAGGATGCGACAAAAAACATCGATGACTGGGTAAAGCCCCGCAAAGAAAAGACGGCCATTACCCATGTGGGATCGACCAGCTTTATTTATAAAGAGCCATATGGTGTAACGCTCATTATCGGACCGTGGAACTATCCGTTTCACCTCGTGATGGCACCACTCATCGGAGCCATTGCGGCGGGAAACACAGCTATTTTGAAGCCTTCAGAAATGACGCCTCACACAAGCGCCGTGGTCCGGGAGATTATTGAAGACACGTTCGAAGAAGACTTCATCGCCGTAAGAGAAGGGGATGCGTCCGTTGCAAAGGGCCTTCTCGAACAAAACACGGACTACATTTTCTTTACGGGAAGTGTTGACGTAGGCCGAAAAGTCATGGAGGCGGCGAGCAGACACCTGACCCCGGTGACGCTGGAACTCGGCGGGAAAAGTCCGGCTATTGTGATGAAGGACGCGGATGTGAAGCTGGCAGCCAAGCGAATCGTCTGGGGCAAGTTTATCAACGCAGGGCAGACTTGTGTGGCACCGGATTACATCCTCGTTCAGGAAAAAGCGAAGCGAAAGCTTTATAAATACCTGGTGAAGTATATCAAGAAATTTTACGGCATAGGTGTCGAAGAAAACAAGGAATACCCGCGTATTGTAAACGAAAAACACCATGACCGGATTACGGCACTTCTTGATCCTGATAAAATCGTTTACGGCGGCGCTCATAACAGAGAAGAGCTGTTCATCGAACCGACGATTATGGATAACGTTACCTTTGATGACGATGTGATGGGGGAAGAGATTTTCGGACCGATTCTGCCGCTGATCAGCTTTGAAGATGAGTACGAAGTGATCGACTTAGTACGCAAACGGCCGCACCCTCTTGCTCTGTATCTGTTTACGGAGAAAAAACAGACCGAATCTCTTATTCTTGAGAACCTGAGCTTCGGCGGAGGATGTGTCAACGATACACTCATGCACATCACGACACCTCATCTTCCATTCGGCGGTGTCGGGGAAAGCGGCATGGGTGCCTATCACGGGAGGTCGAGCTTTGAAACGTTCTCACATGAGAAAAGCGTCCTGAAGCAGACAAATAAATTTGACCTGCCGTTCCGATACAGCAAAAGTGAAGGCTCGATTAAAGCGATGAGGAAGATGTGGGAGTAACACACTCCCGTAAGTGGCCGGAGGCTGGGACATAAAGAAAGGGTTTAGCTGATAATCCGAACAATGCGCTAACATAGCGGATGAAATATACGCAGACTCCTGCGGGATGAAAAGCAAAGGTGAGACCCCACAGTGACGAGCATTTACTTCATGAAAATGCGACGAGTTGCTTCGACGCAGACAGCTGCAAAGGTTAGCTGGCAGAGGAAGAAGCAGGTATGCTGGAGGAGGGTAACCTGCTTTCCGCGGAAAGCGAAGTATATTTCAGGAGCGATTTATTTGCACCGCATATGATTCGTTCGGATTCTCGTTGACTAAAACACTTTTGTCCCAGCCTCCGGTTTTTTATTGATAAAGTGGAATGAAAGCACGATAGTAGAAGCCGGTTTCGAGGAGGCCCCGCAGATGCAAACGTCGAATCGAACCGCCCGTGGAAAGTGCGAATTCAACAGGAAAGTTTACCAGAGCTTTTTAACATTGCCAATTTGTAAATAATACAAATTAAGGTATAATTGGAACATACATAAACAGAGGTGTTTAAATCATGACCTATAAGCCAAAGCCGATCAATACCGATCATATTACGCTGCCTGAAGATGTAGAAAAACTGACCGAAGAACTTGCAAAAAATACCCATGACCTGTGGGCGGAAGAAAGAATGAGAAACGGCTGGACCTATGGACCGAAACGGGACGACGAAAAACTGGAGCACCCGAGCCTTATAGAATATGAATGTCTGTCAGATTCAGAAAAAAGGTATGACCGGATCACAGCAATGAATACCTTAAAAGCCATTATGGCACTCGGGTATACAATCGATAAAAAGAATTGAACAGACGATGTGGGGAGATTGAAGATTGTTTAATGAAAAATTAACAACGTTGCACGTATGGCTGCTCAGCACTGCCGCTTTCCTTTCAGGCGGAGCTGCGTTTGTTTTTCTGTTTCACCCTGAATACAGTGAGGGACCTTATGCAAACATACTGGCTCTTGGTTTGCTTTTTACATTTATCATTATCCTGAACTGGTTAAAAGTGCCCCGGCACAACCGACTTCAGAAAATATCTTTTGCGGTTGTCATTCTTACAGGAGTGCCGAGCTTTTTCGAACTCATTGATGGCAATGGGTTTCACGTCTTTTTTGAGAGTCTGTATGCCACAGTGAAGTTATTCTTCCTTAACCTGGATACCACGGAAGTTCCGTTTTCCCTCGAGATCGCCCGCTGGTTTGCCGTTCTCTTTATTCTTTCTGCTGTGCTGAACAAAATCTATAACATTACAACAGAAACGTTCAAAAGCAGATTAATAGGTATTGTCGGTAATCACTACGTCATTTGCGGATTGAATGAGGCTGCTAAAGAACTGGCACTAGACCTGCGAAAAGACCACAAAAAGGTTATTGTGATCGAAAAAGACCATCAAAATGAATTTATCGGTGTGCTTAGAAGAAACGGGGCGGTTGTGATCGAAGGGGACTTTCTTGATTACAGGACCTTGGAGAAGGCAAATGTCATCAACTGCAGACATCTTCTGATGATGACAAAGAACGACACGTTAAACATTGAAGCACTTATCAAGACCACCTCGATTTTTAAACAGCGTAAAACATTCACAACAAGAAAAACAAGGTGCTGCATACACATCGTTGACCCTAAGTTTCATAAAGTGATTGAAGAGTTCGAAAAGGAAATTAACAACCACAGCAAAACGAAAAACAGCCTTGATCTGGAAATCTTCAACCTCTATGAAACAACGGCCAAAGTACTGTTCCGTCATCACCCGTTATATAAGCATAAAGCGAAAGGCGAGGCTGTCCACCTCCTCATTGTGGGATTCGGAAAGACCGGCCAGCACATCCTCCTCCAGGCAGCCAGGCTGAGTCATTTTATGGACGGAAAAAAACTCCACGTGACGATCATTGATAAAGAGGCAGATTATAAGATTAAGAGCTTTCGTAAACGGTATAAGTTTATTGACCGCGTGTGCACCATGAAGGTGATTACAATAGACGTTGAGACCATCACGGATCTCACCGAACTGCGTTTAGAGGAAACGAAGCCGATCACCTACATCGCAGTGAGCTTATCCTCAGACCATATTGATTTTATTAACGGCCTTTTCTTCTGGGAACAGTACCACACGATTCCGGTTGCGATCCATATGGAGCGTGATGTGAACATTGCTGAGTGGGTGGACCAGAATGTGAAGCAGTTTAAAACGATGTACCGGTTCGGAGACCTGCAGAACATTGCCAGTGAGGATGTGATTATTAACCACCGCCTCGATGAACTGGCAGAAGAAATACACGACTATTATTGCGAAACGAACGAAGGCGGAGGCCCCTCCTGGGAGGAACTCAGTCTTTTTCACAAGAATTCCAACCGTGCCCAGGCGGATCACATTGAAACAAAGCTCAATGAGTTAAACTTTCATAAAAAACGAAGAGACAAGATTGATCCTCAAAAAGACGAGATCGTTGATGAAAAAGAGTACCATGAAGCATTAGAGGGGGTAATGGAACAGCTGGCAAAATCAGAACATGCCCGCTGGTGCGCTTTTCACTTTACGAACAACTGGGATACGAAACAAACGATTGAAAACAAAAATGATGCCAAGGATAATGGCAGAAAGCTTCATTCAGCTCTTGTTCCGTGGGAAGAACTTGCAGCGGTTGAGGACCTGCTGGAGAATACCAACTACCGGGACGGAAACAGAAAGACCGTTAAAAACCTGTATTCCTTACTCAAAGCCAAAGGCTACGTTGTGTGCAGAGGGAAGGCAGGTTAATCAAAGACGTTTCAGGAGGCCTGAAAAGATGACCCCAATGCAGGTGTTAGTAAAACTGGAATTTCTATCCTGCTGATCAATCATAGATAAACGACATGGAGATTATGTTTCTCCATGTCGTTTTTTTCTTAGGATGAGGCACAAAAGAAATTAATTTCAGAAAAAATCATAAAAGAACGGCTTACGGTCCGGAATCATGCCGGCTAAACGCACCACTTCTTCTTTTCGCCCGGTAATAAGGCCGGCATCGTAAAGAACGCCGGCAGGCTGGGCATTGAGCATCAGGGCAGACAGGGTATTGACGGTCATTGTAAGACCACGTTTTGGCGGGTGTGCACAGCTCGCCCCCTGTTCCGGCTTATGATGATGGGTCACGTGGACCGGTTCACCGCCACCAGCAGCCGGTTTGATCACATACGTGCCATTATTCCACTCACAGAAGCTGTCCTCCAGATGAATGAAAACTGGCCCGTCATCTTCGTTCGCTGTCACAAAAGGATACGCCTCAAGAAAGCTCTTCGCGTCCACGATTCTCGCCATAAAATACGAACTGACCTTTTTCTCTACATGGGGGTCGTCCAGTAAAAACACGGTTCCATCGTCCCCGGGAAGTGTGACAACCGCTTCTTTGATCATGGAATCGTGGTTGCTGATGAACGTCCACAGGCCTGTCCGAGCCTCATGATCAAGCCAGACGATCTGGTGAACGGTGAGAACTTCATCTTTTACCTGATAGTAAAGATAACCCCGTGCTTCTTTATCCTCGTTAAAATAAACGGCGAGCTCACCGTCCCGGCGTTTAAAAACCGAGCGCTCCCACCAGGTGCTGTTACGTTTTAAAGGACCGTTGAATTTCTGTGCCCACTGATCATAAACAGGCCCGACAATCGTGTCATTCTTTTCCACACGGCGTACGCTTCCCTTTGTCGCCCGACGAACAGGGAGCTTATCCCTGGGAATCGTAATTACGGTCTGGTCGGCAAAGAGCTCCCAGCCGAATTTGCGGTAAAAAGGGATGGAGAACGGATACAAGAAGGAAACGGTCTGTCCTTTTTCCTTCATTTCGTTAAGAGCAGCCCCGAGCAATTCGCGGACGAGTCCCGACCGGCGGTGCTCGGGCCACGTGGCAACACCGGCAACACCGCCCATGGACCACGGTTTACCTCCAATGTAGACATTCAAAGGAAGGACTGTGGCTTTTGACTGAATGTCACCTTCTTCTTCAATGACCCACGTTTCCGCAGGATTCATTGCTTTTTTTCTTTCTGTTCTCTCGTCTTCTGTTAATTCATACTGAAACGCGAATTCTGACATTCGGATGGCTGTGTCTAGCTCGTCTTCTTTTAATTTTCGAATGTTCACTTAACCCTCTCCCTTAAACATCTCAATCGCTTTTTTTCGTTGCACACTGTGATCAACGGACGGCTCAGGATAGTCTTTTCCGATCAGGCAGCCTGCTTCTTTCTGCACGTCCTCTGGCATTTTCCAAGGCTCGTGAATGAATTTCTTTGGCACGTTCTCTAATTCCTGCACGTACTTGCGGATAAAGTCGCCATCAGTATCAAACCGTTTGCCCTGGGTTGTCGGGTTAAACACCCTGAAGTAAGGAACGGCGTCGGTTCCAACAGAGGCAGCCCACTGCCAGCCTCCGATATTGGATGACGCATCATAGTCGATGAGCTTCTTCTGAAAATACCGCTCACCAAGGCGCCAGTCGAGGAGATAGTCCTTCGTCAAAAAGGAAGCGGTAATCATTCTGAGGCGGTTGTGCATCCAGCCGATCCGATTAAGCTGCCGCATCCCTGCATCCACAATCGGGAATCCGGTCATGCCTCCGGACCACAACTGAAAACACTCTTCATCTTCCCCCCAGCTGAGGGCCGTATATTTCTCCGTAAGTTCTTTGTTTTTGGAGTCAGGGTGATGGGCATGAATCATATAGTAAAAGTCCCGCCACGCAAGCTCTGAGAGATATGTTTCAGCACCGGCCCCGGCTTCTTCCCGGCGGGCAGCCGCATGGTGGTAAACCTCCCTCGGTGAAAGAACCCCGGTTTTTAAATAAGGGCTGAGCCGGCTCGTGGCTGCCTTAAGAGGAATGTCCCGCTCGTTCTTATAGTAATTTAGACGCTCATCTACAAAGGTTTCCAGCCTGTCGAGCGCCGCTTCACGGCCGATTGCCTGCCAGTCTCCTTTGCAGCGGGAGAGGACGTCTTCCTCAAAAAACGTTTCCCCTTTTTCATGGAGAGGTTTTAGCTCAGCCTGATAATCTGCCAGTGTTTTTGTGTCCACTTGATAGGATCTAGGCTTTTCCTCTTTGCTCCACGCTTTGTGATAGGGGGTGAATACCTTGTAATAATCACCGTCCTGCTTTGTCACCTCGTGAGGGCCGTGCAGGTGGGCGTCTTCATATGCATAGGTTTCAATCTCTTTTTTATGGAAAAAATCAATCGCTTCTTGATCCCGGACGCTGTTTTCACCGGCATCGTCTCTGTTAAAAAAGACAGCTTCAAGGGACGAAACCCTTTTCGTTATTCGGTTTAGTGCCTCTTTAAGCTCTCCGTATACAAGGTGCAGGTGAACACCGTGGTCTTTGCACAACTTGCGAAAGTCGTTCAGTGTCTGAAAAAAGTAATCATGATGAAGGTCGATCTCTTTTGTAAAACGGGGGTCCAGGTGGAAAAAAGCAAACCACCGGGCATCATTACGTTTCACGGTTTCAATGGCATGATACAGAGCTACCTGGTCGTCCAGGCGAAAGTCGCTTCGAAACCAGACGGCATACGTTTCAGTCATGTTGATCACCTCATTCTTATCATATCGAAAGAGGGGAGGTTTGAGAAATAAATCGATTAAAGGGGTAAAAATCAAGGAAACAGCCCCAAAAGGCGTAAAGACCTCCTGGAGCTGTTTCCTGAAATGACACATTTAAAATGGATTGGTTGCCCATAGCGCCGCGGTTTTCACGAAGGTGCGCTGATCAAGCTTGAGCTGGCTTACCATAAATTCCGCCAGATCCTCCGCCTGGGTGAATTTCTCCGGATCCCGTTCGCTGTTGTCCCGCCCCCGGGTAAGGTCTGTTTCCACGAGGCTTGGAGTAAGGACGCTTACGCGGATGTTGTGAGGTCTTACTTCCTGCATGAGCCCTTCACTCATGCCGATCACGGCAAACTTTGATGCGCTGTAGGCGCTTGAGCCTTTTGTACCTTTGAGACCGGACATAGATGAAATGTTAATGATGTCGCCTCGGTTTTGGGCAATCATCCCAGGCAGCACTGCTTTTGTTACATGGACAATTCCCATCACATTCACATCAAGGACGTTCTGCCACTGCTCGGTTGTAAGCTCCTGAAACGTTCCTCTGGCAGCGATACCGGCGTTATTAATCAGAATATCGATTCCGCCAAGCTCGTCTTCGATTTCTTTTACCGCCTTCCGGACTTCAGCTTCGTTCGCTACATCTGCGGCGGCTGTGACAACAGTGGCACCAAGCTCGGTGAGTTCGTCTTTTACTGAGCCGAAACTGTCTTCTGAGCGGGCGACGAGACCAAGGTGTGCGCCTTCCTTTGCAAGAGCAATCGCGGTGGCCCGGCCGATTCCCCGGCTGCCTCCAGTAATCAGTGCTTTCTTTCCTTGTAATGATTGCATTATCTATCATCCTTTCTGTACTGCTTTACGTTTTCTTTATTCACGAAAGAGGAGCGGTTGAAACTTACGAGTTCCTGTTGTGACTTCATTACCATCATTTATTTTTCCGGAACACTCTCACGTTCTCCTAAAAGGATGGTGAGCTGCTTCTTGCTTTTTCTTGAAACGAGAATATAGAGGATGTCATTTTGTTCAATGATCGTTTCCCCATATGGTGTCACGAGCTCGCCGTCACGAATGATGGCATTGATCAGTACATCCGGAGGAAATTCGATCTCAGCCAGATTCTTCCCAATAATGGCTGTCTCTTCATTCACTACATACTCGACCATCTCAGCATTTGCCTGACCGATGGACACGAGCTCAAGGGAGTGCAGAGGTGTGACTTTTTTCGGTCCCGTAAGACCAAGCTTATTGGCAAAAGGAGAAATGGTTGAGCCTTGGATTAAGGCTGATGTTAAAACAACGAAAAAGACGACATTGAAAAACAGCTGTGCATTCTCAAGGCCAGCAATCATGGGAAATGTGGCCAGTACAATCGGAACAGCCCCACGAAGTCCGGCCCAGGAAATGAGGGTTTTCTCTTTCCAGGAGTACTTAAACCCGATCGTAGACAAAAGAACAGCCAGTGGTCTGGCGATTAAGATTAAGACAAACGATAAAATTAACCCGTGAAGGATGACTTCAAATGTAAACAGCTGCGCGGGAAATACGAGTAATCCGAGAATGACGAACATGAGAAGCTGCATCATCCAGGCAAATCCTTCGTTAAAACGGAAGATCGTATGCCGGTATGTCAATTCTGAATTACCGATATAAAGGGCAGCCACATACACAGCCAGAAGTCCGCTTCCCCCAAGGCTTGCCGTTACACTGTAGGTCAAGAGAGCAAATCCCATGGCAATAATCGGATACAGCCCCCCTGAATCGAGGTTGATCCGGTTAATGACCCACGACGCAATCCAGCCGAGTGCCAGACCGAAGATAAGGCCAAGCCCCATCTGGAGAAAAAACATCCCTATCGTATGCAAAATGTTTGTTTCTTCAATTGTAATTAACTGAATAAGAGCGAGCGTCAGAAACATGGCCATCGGATCGTTTGTGCCCGATTCCGCTTCCAGTGTGGCTCCAAGCCGTGCTTTAATGTTTTGCCCTTTTAATGCGGCGAAAACGGCTGCTGCATCTGTAGAACCGACAATGGCACCGAACAGCAGTCCTTCAAGCCAGGTAACACCAAGAAGGAACGTTGCAACCACAGCGACAGTAAAACTGGTCACCAGTACTCCAACAGTGGCAAGAAGGAGAGAAGGGACCGCTACGGGTTTTATTGTTGACCACTTGGTTGAGAGTCCCCCTTCAAACAAAATAACCACGAGTGCGAAGATTCCGATTACCTGTGCGTAGGAAGCATTGTCGAAATAAATAAGGCCGAGCCCGTCACTTCCGGCAACCATGCCAAGGACAATAAATAAAATAAGAGCAGGAACCCCAAAACGGGAGGAAAACTTTGTCGTTACAACCCCGATAATGAAAAAGAGGGCTAATATAAGTATGAAATAATCGGTATTGATGATGTCTTGTATCATCCTGTATTCATGACCGCCTTTCTACAAATTCACGTCTATTTTTAAGGGTGCCTGTTGTTCAGGATCGATTCCCAGGTATTCATAGGTTTTCTTCTTGGAAGTGTGATTCAGTATTTTTTGAAGGAGCGAAATGGCAACTCCTTTTTGGTAAGCGTGATAGCCGAAGGTTTTCCGCAGCGTGTGGGTGCCGATCTTATTGGTAATCCCGGCTTCCCTGGCTGCCTGGTGGATAATTCTGTAGGCCTGCTGGCGGGAGAGGGGAAAGTCTCCTTTTGCAGATTTGAATAAGTAATCCCCGGGTTTAAGATCCCTGCTGGATAAATAAAGATGAAGTGCCTCGTGCACCTGCTTATTCAAATAGAAGTGGCAGTATGCTTTTTCGTTTTCTGTATAGCTGAAAAACTCGTTAATACTGCCGGAAGAATCGGATATATCAGATAATTTAATGGAGAGAATCTCTGAAATGCGCAGCCCGGTATTAATGCCGAGAGTAAACAGGGCATAATCCCTCGGAGACTGCTTTTTTAATATTTCCTTAATCTCATTGATTTTACTGATGTCTTTAATTGGTTCAACATATTCCATAATATTGACCTCCAAGTTACTTAACATAATGATAGCATAGCAATATGTAACATGAAAACGATTAGCCTTGTTATATATAAAGGAGAAAAATATGTAAAAGCCAAACTGGTTTTTTGTCATTTCCAATAAACAAACGCTTAAAAAGAGGTACCGGCTGTTGAAAAAGATATTTTCTCATTGATGGAGATTGTTGATGCCGCCTGCATGTCCTTCGCTTTCCGCGGTGGTGCCGGCAAGACTCCTCGAGCAATGCTCTGCGGGGTCTTTCCTGGCCTCTGCTACCGCAGGAGTCTTCGGACATTCCGGCTGCATTCCTTTATCTGCGACCCAAGAATATTTGTGAAAATAACTTCCTATTATCTACATAACTTCTTTCATGAATCGAGAAACTCAAGTTTCCAAATACGCTGGTTCTAGTCTGAAAAAAACCCATTAAAAGAAGCTGCCCCATACGTGCTTTGGGAACAGCTTTCGGGACTCTATTCTTTAACCGGAACACTTACATGCTTCATCTCTTTTACATCAAACAGCCCCATGTCTGTTAACTTAAGCGATGGGATTACGGGAAGAGCGAGAAACGACAAAGTCAGAAATGGATTAAAGATATTTTCACATCCGGTCTTGTGCAAAGCTTCGTGAAGCTCATCCAGCTTCTTTGCAACAGCTTTTACCGGCACCAGTCCCATCAGCCCGCCGCATGGAAGAGGACAGGACACAGCCCGACCGCTGCTTACCACCGTTAAGCCCCCCTGATCTTTTTCAATCTTCCGGACTGCCTGAAGGATATCTCTACCCGATGTTCCTACGGCAATGATGTTATGGGAGTCGTGGGCGATGGTAGTCGCAATGGCACCGTTTTTCAGACCGAGACCTTTCACAATCCCAAGGCCGATATTCCTTGTTTTCCCGTGACGCTCCACAACGGCAAGGATGAGCTGATCCGCTGCTGTATCAGGAGCAAACGTGCCGTCCTCTTTTACGTTTACATGTTCCACGGCGTGTCTGGTAACAAGAGAGTTTGCCTGCACTTCAATGATGTTTGCTCTGTTACACCCGTTCATTGAAATCGCAAAGCTTTCTTCTGTAAGCGCTGGCAGGTGAACGGTCTCCTTCAATTCTTCAGGCAGGTCCACTGTATAGTCAGTGTCCCTCGTGAGCTTACCTTTTTCCGCTTTTTTAACGCCCTTTATATACACCTCGTCAGCATGAAATTCCTCAAGGCTCTCTGTGAGAACAAACGTGGCTTCAAATCCCGGAGCCACCGCTCCTTTGGTTTTGAGTCCGAAGCATACAGCGGGATTGATCGTTGCCATCTGTACCGCTGTAACCGGATGCACGCCTTCTTTTATGGCGATTCTGATATTGTGGTCAATGCTTCCTTCTGTGAGAAGGTCGTCCGGATGCTTATCATCCGTGCAGAACATGAACCGGTGGCTGTTAGCCTCATTGACTGCAGGGAGAAGGTTCTTTACGTCTTTGGCAACCGAGCCTTCCCGGAGCATCACATAAAACCCCCTACGTACCCGTTCGATGGCCTCCTCGGCTGTGACACATTCGTGATCTGTTTCAATACCCGCAGTGCGATAGACGTTCAGAGCATCAACACCGAGGCCTGCCCCATGTCCGTCAATGTTTTTCCCGGCGTTCTTTGCAAGAGCCAGTTTTGCCAGCATGTCTTCATCTCCTGAAGTCACAGCCGATGAGTCCATGACTTCAGCGAGGCCGAGGACTTTCGGGTGATCCATAAAGGGAGCAAGATCCGTTGCTGTGAGTTTTGCGCCTGCAGTCTCAAATGGCGTACTCGGCACAGAAGAAGGCAGCATTGTGTAAAGATCTGTGTCTGCTTTTTCCGCTTCCTCCAGCATAAAACGGATCCCCCGTTCCCCGGAGACATTGGCGATTTCATGAGGATCAGTAATCGCCGTCGTTACGCCTCTTGGAATGAGGGTATCGGAAAAGTGCCGCGGTGTCATCATGGATGATTCAATATGTACATGAGCGTCAATCAGACCCGGCACCATGATTTTCCCTTTGGCGTCATACACGTCTCGTCCTTTAAAAGAAAGGCCGGTCCCAACAATCATTCCGTTTTGGATCGCAACATCCTGGTCTTTTATCAGAGTTTTATTAAACACGTCCACAATCGTGGCGTTTTTTATCACAAGGTCACACAGCTCCTGCTTCCGGGCTGCTTTAATCTGGTTTTCAAGCATGGGAGTCCCCTCTCTTGTTCCGCTGTAATTTTACTTAGTTTATCCGCTGCGCACAGAGGCGTCAACAAAAGCTTTAAATGGGAAAAAAGAGGGTAATGGGAATGAGAATAATATTTGTCGAAAAACTAATAGAACCAGATGAGAGGAAGAAGGCGTTACTATGGGAAATCCAGCTTCATATGACGTAATTGGGATCGGAATCGGACCGTTTAACCTGGGGATGGCAGCCCTTTTGGATCGTGTTGACGATGTGAATGCCATCTTTTTTGACGAATCAGCTGAATTTAACTGGCACCCGGGAATGCTCATTGAAAGAGCTGATCTTCAGGTTCCGTTTATTGCAGACCTGGTCACCTTCGCAGACCCGACGAGTCCTTATTCGTTTTTAAATTACTTACACAAGCACAACCGCATACAGAAGTTTTTTTTCTTTAACCGTTTCGACATCCCCCGCTCGGAATATAATCACTATGCCCAGTGGGTGGCAGCGCAGCTTGACTATTGTCACTTTGGGAAACGGGTCACCGATGTGATTAACCGGGGAGAAGAGGGAGATCCGTTTTATGAAGTGGTCGTTGAAGACCGGGAAGCAAAGGTCACAGAGCGGTACTATGCTAAAAATGTGGTGATGGGAACCGGGAGCATCCCTCTCGTACCTGAAGGATTTGATGCCTTTCCGGTGGAAGACGTGGTTCACACCAGCCAGTATATGTGTCATAAAGACGGGATTATGAAAGACTCCGAGGACATTCTTATCGTCGGATCGGGCCAGAGTGCAGCCGAAGTGTTCCTTGATCTTCTCCAGCGTCAGGAGAGCGGCGGCTATCATCTTCACTGGATTACGAGGTCTCCGGGCTTTTTTCAGCTTGAATCGGGCAAAGTAGGGCAGGAAGTGTTCTCCCCGGATTATGTGAATTACTTTCACAGACTGAGTTTTGAAAAAAGAGAAGAAGAGCTCCCGAACCTCTATCACCTCCGAAACGGCGTGGAGGAGAAGACCCTTCACGAAATTTACGATCTTCTTTACCATAAATCCATTCATCCGGGCAATGCGCCGGTGACGATCCGCTCTGCAAGTGATGTGAAAACGATTGATAAAACAGATGAGGGACGTTACGATGTGACCTGCCATCAGTGGATGGAGGAAAAGAATTTTCACGTGGAAGCAGACAAGATCGTACTGGCTACCGGGTACAAGCCGAACATGCCGGAGTGGCTCGAAAAAATGAAAGAGGAGATCGTCTGGGAAGACGATAAACGTTTTAAAGTGCACCGGGACTACCGCCTCGCCTTTAAAGACGAACGTCCCCACAACATGTTCACAGTCACAAACATCGAACATTCCCACGGTGCAGGAGCCACGAATCTAGGCCTCGCCGTCCACCGGAATGTGACGATCATTAATAAAATTGCCGGCCGAAGCGTTTACGAGGAATCAGAGGAAACCGTCTTCCAGCGGTTTGGGACGGATAAAGAATAAGAGGCTGACTTAAAAGTCCAAAAGCAGTTGGCAATAGCTCCGCTCATTGCAAAGACACCTGAGGTAAAATGCCACCTCAGGTGTCTCTTTATTATTTCGTCTTTCTCTTCCGGAATTTCGTTTCATTTTTCTTCGGTTCAATGTCGTAAGTTACGACGTTTTCCACCTGGGAGCGCTTTGGCCCTTTCTTTATTTTTTCCGTAAATGCTTTCAGGTTTGATTCTGTTCCTTCTGCTTCAAACTCCACTGTACCGTCAGAGCGGTTTCTTACCCACCCTTTTACATCAGCGTTTACCGCTTCATGCATGGTGAAGTAACGAAACCCGACTCCCTGCACTCGTCCGCTTACAATTCCGTGTATGCGTTTCAACTTAAGCACCTCCAATAAAGCCATTAGTAGTGTATTACCCGTGCGTTTTTTCAGTCACACACAAATCTCGTATTTTCACCACGATCCCGGCAGCCTCTGTTATAATAGGGCTGGATAAAAGAATGGAAAAAATGAGGAGAAAGAACATGATTCGAACAATCGTATGGTTTACGTATTTCTGGCTGTATCTTCCCACCACCATTCCCGCATTGCGGAAAGTGAAAAAGCTCCGCAAAAACGGAAATGACGAGCAGGCAGACCAGATCGTCAAACAGCAGTCCAATAAGTGGGCGAAAAGACTTGTAAAATTAACCGGAGCACGGGTGAAAATCGAGGGGATAGAGAGAATCCCGAAAGACGAACCGGTGCTGATCGTCTCCAACCATCAGGGGAACTTCGATATCCCGATTATTCTCGGCTACCTCGATTTAAAAATCGGCTTTATTTCCAAAGTGGAAGTGAAAAAGTTGCCGATCATTGCATCATGGATGGAAGAAATGAACTGCGTGTTTATGGACCGGAAAAACCGCCGCCAGTCCGTAAAAGCGATCCTTCAGGGAGCAAAACAGCTCAAGGATGGTCACAACCTTGTCGTATTCCCGGAAGGAACGAGAAGCAAGGGAGGGCCTGTAAGCCAGTTTAAACAGGGAAGCTTTAAGCTTGCCACCAAATCAGGAGCCGCGATTCTGCCGGTTACCATTAACGGCTCATTTAAAATAATGGAAGCCAACAACAACCTGATGAAGCCGGCGGATGTAAAAGTCACAATCGGAGAGCCGGTCCGCATTCACCAGCAGAACAAGGATATTGACGGCATTACCCTTGCCGGCATCGTACAGGAAGAGATCGAGAAAAACCTTGACGTTCAGCCGCCGGTAAAAGAAACCGTATAGTTTTTTATGAAAATAAAAGGAATCCCCTGAATCGTGTCGTATTTAGTAAAGTGAATGACTATTCATTTTTACTTAGGGGGATTTTTTATGGCTGTAAAAGAGAAGTTTGACACATTAACGGAGAGAATGAACGCAAATCCGGCGCACCTTGGAACGATGAGCGTTCTTTATAAGTTTGAGCTCAGCGGGGACGAAGCAGGGACTTATCAGCTTCACATTAAAGATCAGGCTGCCCGTTACACACTGGGGGATACAGAGGACGAGGACATTACCCTGATCATGAAGGATAAAGATTTCCTCAAGCTCTCGGAAGGGAACCTCAATCCGACGATGGCTTATATGAGCGGAAAGCTGAAAGTGAGGGGAGACCTAGGCAAAGCCATGAAACTTCAGACACTGCTGAGCGAATACGCATAAAAAGGAGCGGGCCCCTACAGGGTGCCGCTCCTTTTTTTATTTTGAGTCCTGTTTTTCTAACGCGTGCTTGTCTTCAACTTTCTTTTCAATCTGGTGAATCGCTTCTGGATCATTTAAAAGCTGGGCTCTATTTTCATTTACGAGTTCTTCAAATGTTTTATGGAAGCGCTTGCGCATAAATTTTACACATCCTTTTAATTATTTGTTCTAAACTTTCTGATAAATTAAGTTTACTAGGTTAAAGGGGAAAAGTACATGAAAAAGATGTTACAATTTTGCGAACATTGTTGAAAAATATTCCTCCGGCTGTCCTCATATACATAGAGAAGACTCTGTTTTATGTGGAGGTTTTAGGATGTATGACAGCGGATACCCGCCTCAGTCTGAGGCTTTCGGACAACATTATAACAATCAGATGGTTCTTCGGCTCATCCGGCAGATCATGGGGTGGGAGAGTTTTGATGAGCTGATGATTGACTACCTCATCGGGCAGACAAAGGATCCCGGAGCGGAGCAGATTCTCTATGACATGCGTCAGGATGAACGAAACCATTACGATACCCTCGCAAAAATCTATACAGACATAAGCGGGCAGCGTTCCAACGTTCAGACCCCGTCAGGAAGCATTCCCGAAAGCTACGAGGCCGGTCTCGGTGAAGTTCTGCAGCGAAAAGGAAAGATGATGAAACTGTATGTTCATTTGTACATCCACAGTCCTCTTCAATACCAGAGTATCCTCTATCCTTTTCTGTCCGAAGAGCAGACGCACATGCAAATGATTAATTATTTACTTATCAGGAAATGTTGCTTATAATAACGTTTCGCGCTTTTTTCGGTGATCCACAATGTTATACACATTTCCATAGCTGATATTTCATGACGGAAAAGAGTTATCAACAAAATCCACAAGGAGATCCCTTGTTATCCACAGAATCTATCCACATGTTCACACCTTGGTATAAAAGAACATACGAAAAATTATTCACATCTGTGGATAAATCCTGATGATAAAAAAATAAAGCCGGTTTAGCTGACAAATGGCTTAAGATTGGATAAAATAAAGAAAATAAAACTGAATGGTCATTCATTTTAAGGAGGCGCCATGTTGGTAAAAACGAAAGAAGTTGCCCCCTCTGTTTATGGCATTACCATCCCTACTCCTTTTCTGGTAGGGCCGGTAAACGTCTATATTATTGAGGGAGAAAGATTGACACTAGTCGACACAGGAGTGAAAACAGAAGAAGCGAAGCGGGTACTCGAGGCAGAGCTCCTGGAGCTTGATTATCGATTTTCAGACATTGAGCTCGTTATTTTAACCCACCACCATCCCGACCATATTGGTCTTGTAGAAGAGTTTGACCACGCCACGATTGCGTCTCATGAAAAAACAAAGCCGTGGCTTGAAGGAGATCAGCGTTTTTTTGAGCAGAAGAATGACTTCTTCCGGGAGTTATACACAGCCCATGGTGTAGACGAAAACATTGTCGCTCTTATAGAAAAATCAAACGCCTATTATTTAAAGTACACAAGCAGAATAGGCATAGATGTAACATTGTCTGAAGGCGACCGGATTGAAGGTCTTCCTGGATGGTCCGTAATTGAGACACCGGGGCATGCACAGTCGCAGATCTCTCTTTACCGTGAGCGTGACGGTGTTCTCATTTCCGGAGATCATTTAATTGCCCACATCTCGTCCAATGCCATCATTGAGGCTCCTTACAAAGGGGAGACTGAGCGGCCGAAGACGCTGCTTCAATACCGTGATTCCCTGAAAAAATGTCTTCATGTTAAGCGTGCGTTCTCAGGTCACGGTAAGCCGGTGGAAGATCCGAAAGCTCTGATCGAAGAACGCCTTCAAAAGCAAATCGAGAAAGCGAAAGCGATTAAAAATCTTCTTGGTGAAGAGACACTCACGTCCTTTGAGCTTTGCAAACGGCTTTATCCACAGATGTATACAAAGCAGCCGGGTCTGACGTTATCAGAGACCCTTGGTCATCTTGATCTTCTCGAGGAAATGAACGAAGTGAAGGCGGTAAATGAAAACAGTGTTTACCGGTATTGCAAAGTCGACTGAATGTTCACTCAAAATTCAACGTAAAAAAATTGCGTAAAAATAGCGAAAATTTGTTTGCGACCTCGTTTTCTTGTTAAAATGTATAGAAGGAACAGTGTAGAATAGGCCGCTGGAAAAAGTAAAAGACCGAACTTTTTCAGTGCCTTTATAGAGACGAGGAGGCTTAAACCATGGAACAGAAAAAAACGAACAAAAGCTGGCTTTATGGCGGAGTTGCAACGGGTTTGGCAGCAGGACTCATCTTTTTTGCCACGAATAGAAAGGCACGGACAAAAGTGACAACAACGTTTGAGACCATTTCGCGGACGACAGGCGAGTGGGTGGAATTTATTAAAGAAAACCGGGAGTCGTTTGTGGAGCACATCAGAGTGTCTGCGGACCGTGTGGCAAGCATCGTAGAGGAAGCGTCCGACGACATTCAGACGATTGTGGAAACGTCCCAGCAGCTAAAGGAACATACCTTTGACATTTTGGGTACGATCCAGGAAGCGAAAGAAGAATTTGAAGAGCTTTCCTCCAGACTCCGGGGAAGCGAAGGACCCGAAGAGATGATCCAGCTTGAGGAGGCAGCTGAAGGTGAACGGAAACAATTACCTCCTTCTGATGTGGATACGGACGAGCTCAAAAGCTAAAGATATAAGTACGGAAGGGGAACTCAGCGGTTCTCATTCCGGCCCTGTTTTCTGAAGATGAAGCTTCTTTAGATCATTCGTATCTCTTTTGCGGCTGCAAATGAAAAGCGTTGGTTGTTGACGGGAAGTGGATAGAATGCAGGAAAAGAAGGGGAATCGCACTCTCACGATGTGATTCCCTTTTTTTGTTACCGCTTGGATTATGATTATGGGAGGCGTTACGAGTGAGTAAAAACAAACAGAATCATAATGTGAAGAACAACAACAAGCACCGTCCGCACGGAAACAACAAGACAAGCAGCAGTGCCAACGGACGAAACAACTATCACGCACCAGAGCGGTAACAGACAGAGCTCCCTTTTTAGGGGGCTTTTTTTCTTATATAGGATAGGAGGCTGTGTGGATGTCTCTGAAGAGTCAATCACAGAAATTAACTTCTATTGTCACAAAAAAACCGTCACAATTAATAACCGTTAATTTCAATATTTTTTATAAGAGAGTAGTGATTGTAGCGAATGTGCGACACTCCTGCGGGAGCAGCGAGCAGTTACACCACAAATATGCTGCGAGTTGCTTCGACGCACATATTTGCGTAGCGTTACTGGCAGAGGAAGAAGCAGGTATAAAAATTCCAGGGGGCTCACCGGCGCCCCCGTGAAAAGTGCAATGAGCGCAAATGAGTATCTGCTCTCGTTTTGCACGAGAAATCTCCTGTTTACCATTAATATGGGAACAGATGCTTAACTCTTAACTTTCGCGGCTGAATGCTTAATAAAGATCGGTCAATTATTAACAATAACACCCCAATTCTTAACACAAACCCCAATAACAGCCTGCCACACTACCCTCAGACTTCCCGCTCTATTTCGAATTTACTGACTATAGTATAATGACGAAAGATGAACGGAGAAGGAGAATCAACATGGCGGAATTTGATCGGACCCAGATGAAAAAATACATAAGCCGGTCTCCGGCAAAAATCAGCCTGAAGCTTAGGATGACGCTTCTGATCGGGCTCCTTACAGTGGGGATGCTGGCCATTATCGGTGTGTTCTTTTACTTTCTTTTGTCGGATTCCCTTGAGCAGGAGATGGGGGAGAGGGCACTCGGGGTATCAAAAAGTGTGGCTGAGATTGCTAAAGTAAGAGATGCCGTTGCCGAGGGCGATCCCGGTGACAGGACCGTCCAAAACCTCGTGGAACCGATCCGGCAGTCAACGGGGGCTGAATTTATCGTGGTGGGAGATATCAATGAGATCCGCTACTCTCACCCCAACCCCGGTCAGATTGGAGAACGGATGGTAGGAGAGGACAGTGACGGGGCATTAATTGAAGGATTGTCGTACATCTCCCAGGCAGAAGGGTCCCTCGGGCCGTCGATTCGGGGGAAGACGCCGCTCTTCAGCGAAAGCGGCGAGATTATCGGTGTGGTGTCGGTCGGCTTCCTTGTAGAAGATGTCCGGGGAGTGGTGGACAATTACAGGGACGAGCTGGTCTCAGCCCTTGCCCTTATTATGGCATTGGGGCTTGGGGGAGCGATCCTTATCTCTATTTACATTAAGAAGGTGTTGTTCGGTCTTGAGCCTGAGGAAATCTCGTATCTTCTGCTTCAGAAGGAAACGATTCTTCAGTCGGCTCACGAAGGAATTATTGCGGTTAACAACAGTGGGGACATTACGCTTTTGAATAAAGCGGCGCAGCGTCTGCTGAATGTGGAAAATGAGCCTTTGGAGCGCTATATTGGTCAGCCTGTTCATGACCTCCTGCCGTACTCGAAGCTTCCTGAAGTGCTTCAGAGCGGGGAGAGCCAGTACGATGAGGAGATGGAGTTTGGTGAGCATATTGTTGTGGTGAACCGGGTTCCCCTCTATGATGACGGGCATCTGGCGGGGGCCGTTTCCACGTTCCGGAACAAAACGGAGATTGAGCGGCTCACCAAGGAGCTGACCAAAGTAAGAGAGTATGCGGAGGGGCTCCGGGCACAGACGCATGAGTTTTCAAATAAGCTGTATACGATTTCGGGACTTTTGCAGCTTAATCAGAAGCAGGAGGCCATTGATTTTATAAAAAAAGAGACGGTCAGCCAGCAGAAGTGGATTCATCAGCTTATTGACCAGGTGGCGGACCCTATGGTGAGTGCGATTCTTCTCGGAAAGCTCAACGAAGCTCATGAGAGAGGTGTCCGGCTGATCATCGATCCGGAGAGTACGCTCTCGTCGGTGCTGCCTAAGGGAGAGCGGCATGCCCTTGTTACAGCTCTTGGAAATGTGGTCGATAACGCCATTGATGCGGTGAAGCATCTGCCGAAAGACGAGCGGACGGTATCGGTTTTCTTTACGGATCTCGGGGATGAGGTGCTGTTTGAGATCGAAGACAAGGGCGGTGGCATTCCGGAGGAGCTCGTGGAGCGGATTTATGAGCAGGGATTTACAACAAAGGACGGGGAGCACAGAGGGTTCGGCCTTGCTTTATCCAAACGGGTTCTTGAAAATGTCGGCGGCACAATGAGTACGGAAGCGGCCGGGGAAGAGGGCACGTGCTTTGTGATTACGATTCCAAACAAAGGGGAGGGATGATGATGACACAATCTGTTGCTGTTTTAATAGTAGAAGATGATTTTCGTGTGGCTGACATTACAAAGCGGTTTGTAAATAAAGTGGACGGTTTTACTGTTGCGGGGGCGGCTAAGACGGCAAAGGAGACTCGTGATTTTTTGGAAAAGGGTCCGGCGCCGGATCTTATTCTGCTTGATGTGTACATTCCGGATGTGGACGGTCTGAGTCTGTTTTGGGAAATAAGAAGGGAGTATCCGGCCGTTGATTTGGTCATGGTTACGGCTGCAAAGGAAGTGGTTACTTTTGAAGAAGCGCTTAAGGGCGGGATCTTTGATTACATTGTGAAGCCGGTGGACCTGGAGCGGCTGGCCCAGACCCTGGAGCGGTATAAAGCGCAGCGGCAGACGCTTGTGATGAAACAGGAGCTTGATCAAGGGGAAATTGACGATCTTTTGCAGGTGGGCAGGAAAGGGAGTCTGTCTGATGAAACAGATCTGCCGAAAGGGATTGACGCGATTACACTCGAGCAGGTTAAAAAGCTTCTGATGAAAGAAAAAGACGGGATTACTGCTGTGAATGTTGGAAAACAAATCGGGGCGAGCCGTTCAACAGCAAGGAGGTATCTTGAATACCTGGTTTCAGTAAATGAAGTGGAAGCGAGGCTCAAGTACGGCGATGTGGGACGGCCGGAACGGCGTTATGTGACAACCCGGTGAACAAAATGAACAAAATAGAACTTATGTGAGTAATCTTCACTCCTTTTTTCTTTCGTAGTACTCTTAGCCTTAACAAACAAAGGAAGAGCCGTGGTTTTGAAAGCGCTTCCTGATCAAGACTCTATGAAAAGAGGGATGAAGAATGCTCAGTATTATCGGTTTTTTAACCATTCTCACCATTGTTGTGCTGCTGATAGGCGGGAGAATTACCCCGATTATGGGACTTGTCCTTGTTCCTGTGGGCGGGGCCTTGCTTGCGGGCTTTAACATCGTAGACATTGGCGGTTTCTTTAACGAAGGTATCGATTCGGTTATCAGTGTTGTGATCATGTTTATTTTTGCGATTTTATTCTTCGGCATTATGCAGGACACGGGGCTGTTTGACCCGTTAATCAACAAAATGATTGCCCTTACAAAGGGAAGTGTCGTTGCCGTTGCTGTGGGGACTGTCATTGTCGGTGCCGTTGCCCACCTGGACGGGTCGGGAGCGTCAACCTTCCTCATTACCATTCCGGCACTGCTGCCGCTTTATTTGAAATTACGGATGAGCCCTTATTTACTTTTACTATTGGTCGGTTTGAGTGCCAGTATTATGAACCTTGTTCCCTGGGCGGGGCCGATCGGCAGAGCCGGTGCCGTTCTCGGTGTGGATCCGTCTGCGCTTTGGCGTCCGCTGATTCCGGTGCAGATTTCGGCTATGCTGCTGCTGATTGTTTTAGCCGCATTCCTGGGGATTCGGGAAAAGCGTCGGATTTCCAGGATGTCAGATGATGAAGTGGCCAAGGCTGATGCTGAGGCAGAGGTTGCTGCCACCAGCGAAACTGCAGAGCCTGCCGTGGTGGAAAGGGATCCGGCCCTTGCCCGGCCGAAACTGCTGTGGCTGAATTTACTCATTTCTTTAGCAGTAATCACTGTCCTTGTTTGGGACATCCTTCCATCAGGACTGGTATTCATGCTCGGGCTGAGTATTGCCCTTCCGATCAATTACCCGAAAGTGAATGACCAGATGGAACGGATCAAAACTCACGCACCGAATGCGTTAATGATGGCGGCGATCATTCTTGCTGCCGGTTCGTTCCTCGGAATCATGAATGGAACAGGGATGCTTGATTCATTGGCGACAGATCTAGTTATGATTTTACCGGCGTTTGTCGTGCCTTATCTGCACGTGATCATGGGTGTGTTCGGCGTACCGTTTGATCTCGTGCTCAGTACGGATGCCTATTACTTTGCCTTGCTGCCGGTGGTCGAGCAGATTGTGACTTCACATGGTGTTGATTCTATAACGGCGGCGTACACGATGATTATCGGAAACATCATCGGTACGTTCGTCAGTCCTTTCTCTCCGGCGTTGTGGCTTGCCCTCGGTCTTGCGGGACTGGAGATGGGCAAACATATCCGCTACTCCTTTTTCTGGGTATGGGGTTTCAGCATTGTTCTTCTCATTGTGGCGTTTTTAATCGGGGTTATTTAAATTGCAGGAGAGCTCTCTTCCTATTGGAAGGGGGTTTTTCTTTTGGGGGCAATTGGTGATTTACGCTCATTTCACTTTCCGCGAGGGGCGCCGGTGAGCCTCCTGGAATTTTTATACCTGCTTCTTTCTCTGCCAGTAACGCTACGCAGATATATGCGTCGAAGAACTCGCAGTATATTCTTGGTGTAACTGCTCGTTGCTCCCGCAGGAGTGTCGCGCATTCGCTGCAATCAACGACTTTTAAAACAACAATAATCTTTAATGAATTATCTTTTATTTACCATATTACTTTGTGAATGAAGGTTGATGCAGCTACGGGGAAAGTAAGGACATTCCGGCTGCATCCTGCGTCTTAAGATATATTGATGTAATTGCTTAAATTGTCGGCTAAGGGGGCTAAACCGTTAATCGGACTTACCAAACCGTTAATCAGAGGCATAAAGTCGTTAATCCCGCCTCTAAAGCCGTTAATCCAATGAACCGGCAATTCCCCCAATTTCCAAATCTACACCATCATCAGGAAAACAACTATCATATCCCTATGTGAACGGGCGTACATATAGGGAGACGAAAAGGAAGTTTGAGCGGAGCTTGTAACGGAAACAGACCTACTACAAGCTTTAATAAGGAGGTTCATTTATGGCATTGTCAAAAGAACTTGAGTCACTGAAAGAATTTCACTGTCCTGAGGGGAAATGTGTCCTGAGCGTTTATCTAAACACAGACCGAGCGAATCAGGATCAGCAAAAAGGCGAGTGGAAGATCCGCCTGAAAAACGGTCTGAAGAAGCTCGATGAATACTTAGATTCAAGCGGTAACGAGAAGCAGCTGAAAAATTACCGCAAAATTAAAACGAAAGTGGAAAAAGAAATTACAGGAAACCAGACTAACCTGCAGAAAAGTGTCGTGATTTTCGGCTCGGAAGAAGGAGATCTCTGGTCGGTTCATTACCTGCAGCTGCCCGTAGAAACAAGCTTTCACTGGGAAAACCAGCCGGTTGTGGACCAGCTCGAAGCGTTGGCGAAACAATATCCTAAGAGCGGAATTGTTCTAACGAATATGGACGAAGTTACCATCCTCGATACTGCACTCGGGGAAGTGACCGACACAAGAACGTACACATTTGATCCGGAAACGGAAAACTGGTCATTTAAAGACGGAATGGGTGCAACGAACGCAATTCAGTCCGGAGCGAGCCACGTGGATAAATTTCAGCAGAGATTCGAAGAAAACCTGAACCGCTTCTATAAAGATATGGCGACCAACATTGAGCAGATGAACCGGGACCGTAAGTGGAATTCCGTCTACCTTGTGGGTGAAACCGAAATGACAAGAACGATGGAGTCCCAGCTCCGCGTGAAAGTCGGCAAGTCTGTAAACAAAAACTTAAGCAACGCCCGCCCGTCCCAGGTGCTGGCACAGGTGTTTAAATAACCCCGGCCAAAACGGATTGCGGCCCAAATAAAAGACTTCTGCAGAAGAACACTCTTCTGCGGAAGTCTATTTTTATTGAGTGAAAAAAGTCACTTCATTCTATAGGTCTATTGCCCATTTCATACACGGACTGTAAAATGTAATATGATTCCGAAAATTACAAAAAAGAACAGAAGAATACATAAAACCCTTAAATAAATAAAAAACCTGAAATTTTTTCTTGGATTTCAGAATGTGAAATAGTTTAACTTTTTAGAATATTAAATTATCTATACTATGGTTAAATCGCTGGTTGCTGATGATACATAGGACCTCAGCCAGGTCAAAAGTCACTGCAGGACCAGCAAACCATTTTATGGAGGTGTGTGCAGTTGGATGTTCGTGAATTAAGAAACTGCTTCGGCCATTTTGCCACGGGTGTAACCGTCGTAACCTGGAAAAAAGAAGACCAGTTTCACGGAATTACGGTGAATTCATTTACCTCTGTCTCACTCGATCCGCCTTTGCTCCTTGTTTCAATCGACAAAAGAGCAAAAGCGTGCAGCATGCTGGAGGATCATCCTTTTACCGTCAACATTTTAGCAGGGGATCAGGAAAGTATAGCATGGCAGTTTGCCGGCCGTCCTCAGGAAGGCCTGACGATTGACTGGGAAGAAACAGACCACGGCCCGAAAATTAAAGGAGCGCTTGCTACATTTGAATGCCGTCCATGGCAGGGGTATGAAGGCGGAGATCACATTCTCTACATCGGAGAAGTAACGGACTATACCTACGATGAAGGAACGCCGCTGATGTTTTATAAAGGGCAGTTCCTGAAAGATAAAAGTGAAGAAAAGAAAATAACCAAATAAACGGAGGTAAGGCAATGGGAATCAGAACGGGGAACGAGTATATCAATGCCTTAAAATCCCGGCAGCCGGAGATCTGGCTCGGGGGAGAGAAAGTCACGGATGTGGTGAATCACGATGTGTTCAGACAGCCGGTCAAGGAGATTGCAAAGCTATATGATCTCCAGCACGATCCGGAGTATCAGGACCGAATTACCCACATCTGCAGCGAAACCGGAGAGCGGGCGAATAACTCTTTTTTACTGCCGAGAACAGCAGAAGACATTAAAGCCCGGAGTGAAGCCTTTGAGGTTCATGCGAGAGCCACGTTTGGTCTTATGGGGAGAACACCGGACTTTTTAAATACGGTTGTCACCAACATGGCGGGAAATCCATGGTTTCTGGACAAGTATAATCCTGACTGGTCCAAAAACCTGATCGAGTATTACAACTACATCAAAAAGAACGATTTATTTTTAACCCATGCGATTATCAATCCGCAAAACGACCGGAGCAAAGCATCCTATGAACAGGAAGATTTGTTTACCCACCTCGGGGTGGTGGAGGAGAAGCCTGACGGGCTCATCGTCCGGGGGGCAAAAATGCTTGCTACTCTTGCACCGATCACAGATGAAGTGATCATCTATTCTTTCCCTGGATTCCAGCCTGGTGATGAGCGTTATGCCCTTGCGTTTGCTGTGCCGGTTGACACACCGGGGCTGAAGCTTCTCTGCAGGGAGCAGATGCAGGACGGGACACGATCGGTGTTTGACCATCCCCTTGCCTCACGTTTTGAAGAAATGGATGCGGTGCTTGCGTTTGAAGATGTTCTGGTGCCTTGGAACCGGGTGTTTATGTATAACAATGTAGAAGCGGCGAACCTCCTTTACTCGAAAACAGGAATCAATCAGCAACCAGCCCATCAGTCCGGTGTACGGGGCTATGTAAAGCTCGAGTTTGCTACCGAGGTTGCCTGCAAGCTGGCTGATTCCATCGGGGTCGATCAATACTTAAACGTTCAGACCGACCTTGGGGAACTCGTTCAAAACGTGGAGACGATCCGTGCCCTCTTGCGTGTTGCCGAGCAGGAATACGAGACGATGCCGACAGGGGAAGTAAGACCGGCGGCCGCACCTCTTGAAACGATCCGGGGGATGCTTCCGAAAATGTATCCGAGAGCGATCGAAGTCATGCAGATTATTGGTGCGGGGGGCCTTCTCATGTCGCCGACTGCGGCCGATTTTGAAAATCAGGAGCTGAGAAGCCACCTGGATAAATACTACGCCGGACGAGAAGGAGTATCGGCAGAAGAAAGAGTTCATCTATTTAAGCTGGCATGGGATTTATGCGGTGAAGCGTTCGGACAGCGTCTTCTTCAATATGAGCGTTACTACACAGGAGACCCGATCCGTAAGCGGGCGATCTTCTATAACCAGTACAAGAGAAACAAGCAGTTTACGTCAGTGGAGCAGGCATTAGCCGCCTCACCGCCGTTAAAAAAACAGGTGACCAAAGCAAAATAAGGGGCTTTAAGGGGTGGAGTGCATGATATCGTCGGTACAGAAGATTACGAGGATCCTGGATTGTTTCACCAATGAAAAACCTGTACTTGGTAATCAGGAAATTGCAGAAATGCTCGAAATGAATGTGAGTACGGTGCATCACCTGGTGAAAACCCTTTGTGCAGAAGGACTGCTCATCCAGGACAACAAAAAGAAATACCGCCTTGGATGGAAGCTCCTTGAATGGAGTAATCATGTGATGTATCAGCAGGACATATACAACGAGGCGATTCCTCTTGTGGAAGGACTGATAAACAAGTATAACGGGACTGTTCACATCGGCATGTTTGATGCGGGGGAAGTCCGGTTTGTCCTGAAAGTAGCGGCCAAGGGATCTGTAGCGGTACCTACATATGTAGGGGCAAAAAAACCGGCGTACTGTACGAGTACCGGAAAAATACTGTTATCCTTCAATCCTTCGTACATCCAGCCAACGATATCAAAGGGACTGACCCAGAGAGCTGCCAATACGATTACGTGTGTGAAAAAGTTCAGACAGGAATTAAAAGAAATCCGAAAGCAGGGCTATTCAATCAGCAATAACGAAAACGAGCTCGGCCTGTACGGCATTGCAGCCCCGATCCAGTCCTACACGGGACAGACGGTCGCAGCGCTGAACATGGTCGGTCCGGTCAGCTATATGGAAGGACGCCACAGAAACGAGATTATTCAAAGCGTGAAGGGAACAGCACAGTCCATTTCAAAAGAGCTAGGTTACATTAATTCGATTTGAAAGCGTTTACAAATTTTAAAAATGCGGAGGAGGCCCTTTATCCTCGCCGCCAAAATACCAGGAGGAATGAAAAATGGATTTAAAATCGAGAGCGTTTAATTTAATGCAGATGGTCGAGGAAAACAAGCATTTACTCAAGCCGCCGGTGAACAACAAAGTTCTCTGGGAAGACTCTGAATTCATTGCCATGCTTCTTGGCGGTCCGAACCGCCGCCGGGATTTCCATGTGGACCCGTCTGATGAATTTTTCTATCAGATGAAAGGAGACTGCTACGTGGAGTGCATCAATGACAAAGGGGAGCGTGAAGTGATTACGGTAAAAGAAGGGGAAGTCTTTATGCTGCCGGCAAACGTCCCTCACTCTCCGCACCGTGTGGCTGATACGTACGGTATCGTCCTTGAAAGAAAGCGGGGCGAAGGTGAATTGGAGGACTTCGTATGGTTTTGCGATAACTGTGATCACCTTATGCATAAAGCGACCGTTCAGCTCACCAACATTGAAACCCAGGTAAAAGGGGCAATCGAAGAATTTAACGGAAGCAAGGAGCTTCGTACGTGTGATAACTGCGGACATGTAATGCCGGAAGAAGTGGAAGTGTGGAAATGCGAATAGATGCCCATACCCACGTCATGCCTCCTGACATGCCGGACTTTCAGGCTAAATACGGACAGGAGCGCTGGCCGGTGGTCGTTAAAACGAGTGAAACGGAAGCAGACATTATGGTGGCGGGAAAGCTGTTCAGAAAAGTAACAGAACAGGTCTGGTCACCAGGAAAAATCGTAGAAGACATGGACCAAGAAGGGATCGACATGCAGGTCGTGTCACCGATTCCTGTGACCTTTTCATACTGGGCGCCTCTTGAACAGGCCCTTGAAATGATTCAGCTTCAAAATGACTTTATTGCGGGGATGGTAAAGGAACGTCCGGACCGGTTTATCGGACTTGGCACTGTTCCAATGCAGGATGTGGAGGCAGCGATTAAAGAGATGGACCGCTGTGTTCATGAGCTGGGCCTTTCCGGCATCGAAATCGGAACCAATGTGAACGGTGAGAACCTCGATTCTCCTGAACTGCTGCCCTTTTTCCAAAAAGCTGAGGAATGGGACGTTCTGGTGTTTATCCACCCGTGGGAAACGCTGGCCAAAGACCGTACTCCGCGCCATAATTTTATGTACACCGTCGGAATGCCGAGTGAGACTGCCCTTGCTGCTGCCAGCCTTATCTGGGGCGGTGTGATTGAGAAATGCCCCGATCTGAAAGTGTGGTTTGCCCACGGAGCAGGATCTTTTCCATACATCCTGCCGCGGCTCGATCAGGGGTGGAATGTCTGGCCGGATCTGAGAGTAACCGAGCATCCGCCGAGTCATTACATGAAGAACTTTTATTTTGATGCCCTAACGTACGATGAGCAGAACACGGAATACCTGATTGAAAAGTTCGGCGTAGACAAGCTTGTTATGGGATCTGACTATCCGTTCCTGTTAAAAGAATCACCGCCGGGTAAAACGATCAGCCAGATGAAGAGCCTGTCTCATGAAGACCGGGCGAAACTTATGGGAGAAACAGCGGCAAGTCTCCTTAAAGTGAAAGAGAGGCAGACCGAAAATGGTTAATCAGACCCTCACACCGGAAGAGAAAATTGAAAATCTCGGACTGAAGCTAAAGCCTGTGCGGAAACCTGCCGGTAACTATGTTGGCTATGTGAGAACAGGAAACCTGATATATACATCAGGACAGGGAGTCGATGAATACCACGGAAAACTCGGCCGTGACCTGGATGTGGAAGAAGGATACCTTGCTTCAAGACAGTCCATGCTTAACCTCCTCAGTGTGATCAAACACGAGGTGGGCGAACTGAGTAAGGTGAAGCGGATCGTTAAACTCCTTGGTTTTGTAAACAGCACGGAGATGTTTACGGATCAGCCCAAAGTCATGAACGGAGCGTCTGACTTACTCGTTGAGGTTTTCGGAGAAAAAGGAAAACATGCAAGATCAGCCGTGGGCATGGCCCAGCTCCCGAACAACACCGCAATTGAAATTGAGCTCGTTGTTGAAGTTGAGGAGTAGAGTCCTGTTGTGCCGGTCTTCACAGACCGGCACAAATCGGGCTGCATCAAACCAGATTGAAAGGACGAACCGGTATGCAATCAAAAGTGATGGAGCACGAAGCGTTAAAAAAATATAAGCCTGTCGATTGCCGGCATTTTATCGATGGCGCTTTCATCGATTCAGAAAAAAAGGTCAATAACATCAATCCTGCCACTGAAGATGTGATCGGGACCATTGCCATTGGCGGGGAACAGGAAGTAGACAGAGCTGTTCAGGCAGCCAAACGGGCCTTAACAGGTCCATGGAAGTCCCTGTCCTCCTTTGAGCGTTCCTCCATTCTCAGAAGAATCGGAGACGAGATTTTAAAACGAAAAGAAGAACTGGCCTTCCTGGAAGCCACGGATACAGGAAAGCCCTATGCTCTTGCTCTCGAGATGGATATTACAAGGGCAGCACATAACTTTTACTTTTTCGCAGACTACCTCACTTCCATGGGGACTGAAGCCTACCAGCAGGATGAAAAAGCGCTTCACTACGCGATCAGGCGTCCTGTCGGTGTTGTAGGAATGATCAATCCGTGGAATCTGCCTCTGCTCCTTCTCACTTGGAAACTGGCTCCTTGCCTTGCTGCCGGGAGTACAGCAGTGATGAAGCCGTCGGAGTGGACACCGATGACAGCAACGGTACTTGCTGAAATCTGCAAAGATGCAGGGGTTCCGGACGGTGTTGTAAACCTTGTCCACGGATTCGGTGCCGATTCAGCGGGAGAGGCCATTACAAAGCATCCGGAAGTGGATGCCGTTACCTTTACAGGAGATACAAAAACAGGAACGGCGATTATGCAGTCGGCAGCGCCGTCATTAAAAAAGGTCTCCTTTGAGCTTGGGGGAAAAAATCCAAACATCATCTTCGCAGACTCTGATCTGGATGAAGTGATCGAGACTACGCTTAAATCAAGCTTTCTCAATCAGGGGCAGGTATGCCTCGCGGGGTCACGGATCTATGTAGAAAGCACCGTCTATGACGAATTCATGGAAAAGTTTACGGCACGGACTAAGGAGCTGAAAGTCGGTGATCCGTTTGATGAAAAAGTGAATGTGGGGTCCCTTGTGAGCCGGGAGCATTACGAACACGTTCTTCGTTACATCGATCTGGCGAAAGAAGAAGGGGGTATGGTCGTAACCGGTGGAACAAACCGTCCCGATTCTTTGGACAAAGGCTGTTTTGTCCGACCAACAATTATTACCGGTCTCGGCCAGTCGGCCCGTTGTGTACAGGAAGAGATTTTTGGTCCGGTTGTGACAGTCATGCCTTTTGACACAGAAGAAGCAGTGATCGGTTACGCCAATGACACGAAGTACGGCCTTGGTACTTCCATCTGGACCAATGATCTCAGACGTGCCCACCGTGTGGCACACCGGATTGAAGCAGGGATCATCTGGGTGAACACGTGGTACCTGCGGGATCTCCGTACGCCGTTTGGAGGTATGAAAGAGAGCGGTGTAGGTCGCGAGGGCGGTGCTCACAGCTTTGATTTTTACAGTGAACTGTCCAATGTCACGATTAAGTTATAAAGAGATGAGGTGACTCACCTATGAGTCTGAAAGTAAAGGAATACGCCGACTGCCTGCTGGAAGCGGAAAAAAAGAGAAACGGCATCCAGCCGCTCACGGAAATTCATCCTGAACTCAGTATTGAAGAAGCATACGGGGTACAGATGGAAACGATCAAACGAAAAGTGGCATCTGGAAACCGGGTCGTAGGGAGAAAAATCGGCCTCACGTCGGCAGCGATGCAGAAGCTTCTCGGTGTGGACGAGCCTGATTACGGCCATCTTTTGGATACGATGAAAATTGAAAACGAAGGCGTGGTCTCCTTTAAACATGTGATGCAGCCAAAGGCCGAGGCTGAAGTTGCGTTTGTCCTTAAAGAGGACCTTGCAAAGAAAGTGATCACCGTTGACGATGTTCTCAAAGCGACCGCATATGTGGTACCGGCCATCGAAATCGTTGACAGCCGGATTGCCGACTGGAAAATCAAGCTCCCCGATACCATCGCAGACAATGCCTCGTCAGGCCTTTTCGTTCTCGGGAATACGCCGTTTAACACAGACGACGTGAATCTTGAGGAACTTACGATGAGGGCTTATAAAAACGGAGAATTTGTAAATGAAGGATCCGGAAAAGACGTTCTCGGACACCCGGCTGCCTGTGTAGCATGGCTTGGAGAGAAGTTGCATGAACTGGGGTCTTCCTTAAAAGCCGGGGACATTATTTTATCCGGAGCCCTGTCTGCGGCAGTGGATATGGAGCCGGGAGACACCTTCCATGCTGAGTTTGATCAGCTGGGGACGGTAAAGGTTACATTCGGACCGTAAATGAGAGATAGAAAACATAACAGATTGGAGTGTACCTGTTTGGAAAAAATGAAGGTCGGCATCATAGGATCAGGAAATATCGGAACAGACCTCCTTATGAAACTGATGCGTTCAAAAATACTGGAAGTCACGACCATGATCGGCATCGACCGTCATTCGGACGGGCTGAAGCGTGCTAAGGCAAACGGACTGAAAGTAATCGTAAACGGCATTGACGGATTTCTCGAAAGGCCGGAACTTGCAGACATTCTGTTTGATGCTACTTCTGCAAAAGCCCATGTGAAACACGTGGAAGCGTTAAAGGGGTCCGGTAAACAGCTGATTGATTTAACCCCGGCTGCCGTAGGGCCGTCGGTGGTACCGCCGGTGAATATGGATGACTTCAGTGACGAGGCAGTTGTAAATATGATCACGTGCGGAGGCCAGGCGACAATTCCGGTCGTTCATGCCGTAAACCGGGTTGCACCTGTAGATTACGCGGAAATTGTAGCGACGATCGCAAGTAAAAGTGCGGGACCCGGTACCCGGGCAAATATTGATGAGTTTACGATCACCACGAGAAAAGGGATTGAAACGATCGGCGGAGCCAGAAAAGGCAAAGCCATCATTATTTTAAATCCTGCAGAGCCTCCGATCATCATGAGGGACACGGTTTACTGTGAAGTGAGTGAAGGAGCCATGGATAAAGAGGCAGTAACAGAGTCAGTTGCGGCCATGGTTCAGGAAGTACAGCGCTACGTGCCGGGCTACAGGCTCCGGTCAGAACCTGTGTTTGATGAAAACAGAGTGACCGTCTTTATTGAAGTGGAGGGGGCTGGAGACTATCTGGAAAGCTACTCTGGAAACCTCGATATCATGACAGCGGCTGCCGTAAAAGTAGCTGAAGAAATTGCCTTATCCAAGCTGGGTCAGACATCCACTGGTAAAGCAAAAGCAGCGGGGAGGCAGTAAGTATGAATAAACGGGATGTGTATATAACAGAAGTGGCGCTTCGGGACGGCAGTCATGCCATGGCCCATCAGTACACGGTCGATCAGGTAACGCGCATCGCCCGGGGACTTGATGAAGCAAATGTTCCTTATATCGAAGTCGCTCACGGGGACGGACTCGGGGGCTCATCGTTACAGTACGGCCGTTCGGCAACAGATGAGCTGGAGCTGATCCGTGCAGCTGCTTCTGTGTGCAGCAGATCAAAAATTGCCGTCCTTCTTCTTCCGGGAATCGGGACCGTTCATGAACTGAAAGCGGCAGAAGAGGCAGGGGCGAAAATGGCGCGGATAGCCACCCACGTCACCGAAGCAGACGTATCAAAGCAGCACGTTCATATGGCCAGGGATCTCGGTATGGAAACAGTCGGTTTTCTCATGATGGCTCATATGGCACCGGTCGAAGAGCTTGTCACACAGGCCAGACTGATGGAAAGCTACGGAGCTGATACGGTCTATGTTGTCGATTCAGCCGGGACACTGCTTCCCCATCAAGTGACTGAACGAATCAAGGCTCTCCGTCAGTCCCTTAGAATTAATATCGGTTTTCACGGCCACAACAACCTGTCTCTTGCCATGGCCAACTCATTAGCAGCCATGGAAGCAGGTGCCACCTATCTCGACGGAAGCATCCGATCGTTAGGTGCCGGCGCCGGGAACACACAGACGGAAGTCATGGTGGCCGTTCTGGATAAGATGGACATTAACACAGGAGTAGATCTCTCCACCATGATGGATCTGGCACAGGACATTGTCGCTCCAATTCTCCCCAAGCCGCAGGAAATTGAAAAAGGAAGTCTTATCCTCGGCTATGCGGGTGTGTATTCAAGCTTTTTGCTTCATTCTGAAAGAGCGGCGCAAAAATACAACCTGGATATCCGGGACATTTTAGTCGAACTGGGCAGGCAGAAAGTGGTCGGGGGACAAGAAGACATGATTGTGGATGTGGCTCAGAATCTGGCAAAGAAGAAAGAGGCATTGATTTAGGAAAGGGGCATGGCAATGGATCTTCAGGAGATTGCAAGACATATTGATGAACACCAGCAGCAAGGCAGGGAGATGGACAAGGTAACCCTCTCCTACCCTTCATTAAAAGTGGAAGACGCCTACAAGATTCAGAGAATCTGTATGGAAGAGGCGGCCAGCCGCGGCGACAGTCTGATTGGCTGGAAAATGGGGCTCACCAGCGCAGCCAAACAAAAGATGGTGGGTGTTGAGGAGCCGATTTACGGACGACTCACGTCTTCGATGGAAATGAACAGCTCTGTTCTTTCAATGGAAGGGCTGATTCATCCGAAAGTGGAGCCGGAACTGGCGTTTATTTTAAAGAAGGACCTGAAAGGGGAAAACATCAGGCCACGGGACGTATGGATGGCTACGGATTGCGTACTGCCGGCAATTGAAGTGATCGACAGCCGCTACCGCAACTTCAGCTTTACGCTTGAGGATGTAGTGGCGGACAACGCATCGTCAACCAAATTCCTCCTCGGTGATCAGGCTTTTTCACCGTATGAGAAGGCGTGGGATAAGATGGGCGTTTCAATCCTGAAGAACGGCGAAGTACAGCACGAAGGTGTCGGATCTGACGTTCTCGGTCATCCAGTAAGGTCCGTAGCTGAACTTGTGAACATGTTGCATAAAGAAGACCTTGGCCTTAAAGCCGGGATGGTTGTTCTTACAGGCGGATTTACAGAAGCTGTGAATGTGGAAGAAGGGGATGAGATTCTTGTAGATTACGAGGGGCTCGGAACTCTTTCCATGAGCCTGAGCAAGTAGGAGGCGAAAACGGTGCCCATTGCACACATTCATATTCTTGAAGGAAGAAGCCGGGAACAGAAACAGCATCTGATTCAGGATATTACAACTGCAATCAGCGAAAACCTTGATGTTCCCGGAGAAAGAGTGAAGGTGCTGCTTCATGAAATGCCGCACGAAAACTGGGGTTCGAACGGGATATCAAAAGCAGCAGAGATGAAAGAATCAACGTAAGCGGGGGTCTGCATCATGAACGTATATGGAAACGCCTGCACGAAAGAGGCCGGCTGTGTCATGGCGATAGGGGCTTTTGACGGCGTTCACCGGGGGCATCAGGAAATCATCCGGAAGATGATCAGAAAAAGTGAGCTGCTCGGGATCCCGAGTGCCGTATTCACGTTTGATCCTCCTCCAAAGGCGTTTTTCAGAGCAGCGGATGTACTCACGCCTGTCGGTGAAAAGGTGAGAAGAATAAAGAAGCTGGGCGTTGATACAGTGATCGTGGCCAGCTTTGACCGGGCGTATACAGAGAGAACAGCATCACAATTTATTCTGGACCTGTCTGCTTTTTCCCCGCGTGAAATTTACGTGGGAGGAGACTTTCGCTTCGGAAAAAACAGAGCAGGCGATGTGGGTTTGTTAAGCACACATTACATTGTCAATAAAGCAGAGACCATCTGCTGTGACAAGGGGGCGGTCATTTCATCCACAAGAATCAGAGGGCTGATGAAGACCGGAAAAAGAAAAGAGGCGGTAACCCTTCTGGGCTGGCCTGTATAGGATTGACCGTCTGACTAATTAAATTGGGGGGAAACAATGTGAAACATGTTAAGCATTTACTTACGTTAATGTTGATGGCCGTTTTGGTAATGGTACTGGCAGCCTGTGGAGATGACGGAGATGAAGATGCGACAGCCGATGCAAGTAACGGAAACGATAATGGCGGAGGCTCTGAAGAAACGTATTCGTTTAAGCTGGCTCACATTACACCTACATCCCATATGTGGCATGAGGCTGCTGAAAAATTCGGGGAAGAGCTCGATGAACGCTCTGACGGCCGGATGTCACTTGAAATTTACCCTGCAAGTCAGTTAGGAACAGAGGCTGACATGGTACAGCAGATTGAATCCGGTTCTGTAGACTTTGGTTTCATCACGGCAGCATACATGAGCTCCAGATCAAACCCGTTTGCGGCCTGGTTTACCCCTTATGCCTTTGATTCACTGGAAGAAGCCCACGAAGCACGAAAATCCGATGTAGCAAGGAAGATTCTCGATACGCTGGACGAGCAGGGGCTTACGGGCCTTGATTACCTGTTTGCCGGCCAGCGGGTCATGCTGTTTAAAGATAAAGAAGTACGTACTCCTGAAGATATGCAGGGGATGACGCTTCGAGTGACACCAAGTCCGCCGATGCAGGATTTCTACCGATTCACGGGAGCTGCTTCAGAAGGACTGCCGTTGCCTGAAGTTTATGCAGCCGTTCAAACAGGCGTGATCGATGGTATGGATATGGACCTTGATGCCACAATCACAAACAACTATTTTGAAGTCGTTGATTACGGGGCGGTAACGAACCACATGGTCTGGCCGGCGGTCGCCATTGCCAACCAGGACTTATTTGAAGGCATGCCTGAAGAAGATCAGCAGATCGTCCAAGACGCTCTTGAAGCGGCTGCCGATCACGCTGTAACAAAACGGGCAAGTCAGGAAGAAGAGTTCAAGCAGCAGCTGATGGATGAAGGTATGACCATCTACGAGCTTGATCAGGACGTTTTTGCAGAACAGATTGAGCAGTTCGATGAGACGTACGGACCAAGTGACGAACTGATTCAGGAATTCATCGACACATTCAGATAACAGAGAGAGAAAGGGGAGCTTTTCCTTGAATACACTCAGTGCTGGCATTGCAAAATTCGAAAAAGGTCTCGCTATTGTTCTCATCTTCTTCATGGCAGTTTTCATGACAACATCGGTGCTGTTCAGGTATTTCTTAAATGCTCCCTTGTCATGGGTGGGGGAAATCTCCATCTTCCTGTTAATCTGGATTACCTTTATCGGCGGAAGCCTGGGGCTTAAATACAAGTCCCAGGCCTCTGTGACGATACTTTTGGACAATGTGCCGTTTTTGGTGAGAAAAGTGCTGCACATCATCGGGCACCTGATCATGATTTCGTTTCTTCTTTTGATGCTTTATTACAGCATGAAGTGGATTACATCATCAGGGGTCAGCTATCAGCGGGCAAATTCGGTTAATATCCCCATGTGGATCCCTTATACCGTGGTTCCTCTTGGCTTTGCCTGTGCTTTTGTACATATTACAGCGAACCTGACAACCATCGTAAAGGAGGGAGAAGCAAAATGACATTACTGCTTGTTATCCTTTTCTTTGCGTTTCTTCTGATCGGAATTCCAATCTCTCTCGTGTTGGGGATTACAACAGTCTTGTATTTTATCCTGGCTGGAAATCCCATGCTTCTTGAGTCCACACCGATGCGGCTGTTTTCTGGGCTGGAAAACTTCGGACTCCTGGCAATTCCTTTGTTTATGCTGGCAGGGGAGCTCATGAATGGCGGTGGAATCACCTCGCGCCTTGTAAAGTTTACACGTGTTATTATCGGCCACGTCCGAGGGGGACTGGCTTACGTAACGGTCATTTCCAACATGTTTCTTGCGTCTATTCTCGGTTCCGCCAATGCCCAGGCGGCGATGATGAGTAAAGTGATGGTCCCTCAGATGGAAAAGGAGGGGTACAGGAAAGATTTTTCCGCTGCCCTGACACTGTCTTCTTCCATCGTGGCACCTATCATTCCGCCGAGTATGATTTTTATCATCTACGGCACACTGTCGGGGACATCCATCGGCGGCTTGTTTATGGCTGGGATCATACCGGGTCTCATCTACGGAGCTGGGTTTATTACTGTTATTGCCCTGCTCGGTTACAAATACAGCTTCCCGAAAAGTGAACGGGCACCGGTCAGTGAGATGCTGAAAAGTGCAGTCAATGTACTCCCGGCCCTTCTTGTTCCGTTTGTGATCGTGTACGGAATTTTGAGCGGAGCGTTTACCGCCACAGAATCGGCTGCGATTGCGTGCTTTATTGCCTATCTGATCGGGACGTTCTGGTACAAAGAACTGAAGCTTCGAAAAGCACCGTCAATTTTATACAGCACGGTTGTCAGCACAGCGACAGTAACATTTTTGATCGCTATGGCCAATATTTTCGGATGGATGATTGCCTTTGAACAGATTCCGCAGATGATCGTAAATGGCATGCTGTCCCTTACGGATAATCCGATTGCGTTTTTGCTTCTCCTTAACCTGATGCTGCTGCTTTTAGGGGCAATACTGGATGGGATAGCAGCGCTCGTTATCCTGCTTCCGGTGCTGATGCCCCTTGTGATTGCGTTTGGGATCGATCCGATTCACTTCGGGGTGATTATCTGTATCAATTTGACTATCGGCCTTCTTACACCGCCGGTCGGAACAGGGCTGTTTATTGTATCCTCCATAGCAGAGGTCAGGTTCGAAAGCCTTGTTAAGTCGATTCTGCCTTTTCTGGGGATGGGGATTTTGATTTTGATCGTGATTACGTACTGGGAGGATGCGGTTTTATTTATCCCGCGTATGATGGGGCATTAGGAGAAGGTGGTTCTTAAGAGCTTTCTTGCGAGAAGTGTGCTGATGCAGCCGGATTGCTTGAGACTCCTGTGGGAGTGGACGCCAGGGTGAGTGCAATGCGGAAGAGGTCCACTGAAAAGGTCAAACGTTGAAATTAACGTCGCCACTTCAGGGCTTTTCCTATGATGGATTAAAGAGTCTTTTAACTTTATAAAATAGTTGATTGGAGCGAATGCGCGACACTTCTGCGGGAGTATCGAGTTCCGGGGAGACCCCGCGGACGCAAAGCGTCGAGGAGGCTCCCGAACCGCCCGCGGAAAGTGCAATGAGCGGAAATCAACATCTACCTGTAACAGAACCTGCTTTTAAGACAATAGACATTTTTAGTGACCTCACGGAGCTTGAGGAAGCTTACCGGCACCTCCACGGAAAGAGAAAGGCATGGAAGGTGGGCAACTTCAAATAAGTTTTGCTAAGTAAACAAACAGCCCCTCCTTTTGATGGAGGGGCTGTTTGTTTGTGTTAAGCCGCTTCGCTTTGTTCCTGATTTTTCCCCGTCGTCCGGTCGAAAATAAAGCCTGCAATCAGCATGAGAAGAAGCATGCCGCTGATGGAATAGTAGATCGCACCGTCCCCGATGAGTTCAATGAAAAAACCGCCGGCCAGAGGCCCTGTCATACTTCCAAGGGCAAACAAAACGGCCATCATCACGTTCCCCGTTGGTAAAAGAGAACTTGGGAGAAGGTCAGCCATGTAGGCAATCCCGAGGGAAAACAGAGAACCGAGAAGCATTCCGGCGATGATGAAGCAAGTGAGGAGAACCCACATGTTCTGTTCCGCCGTACTCATGGACAGAAACGCAATCAGACCGAAGAAGATAATCACCCTGAGCACCTTGCTCCGGCCGACCCGGTCACTGAGCATGCCAAGCGGGATCTGGGTAAACAGACTTCCGAACACAAAGCTTGAGAGAAGCACGGCCGCCCATTCAATATCAATCCCTGCCCGGAGTGCATATACAGGGTAGTTTCCGTGAAGGGATGCCTCAAGATAACCAAAGCAAAAGCTTGGCAGAAACGCAAACCATGCCAGTTTCACCACTTTTTTGTAGCGTCCCATCGTTCCCATTTTAGCTGCCGTTTCGATCTCGTTATCGGGCCATTCATTTCTTAAAAACAAAATGAAGATCCACGCAATGAAGCTTGTGGAAGACGCAATGATAAACGGCAGAAACTCGTTCACGCTTAAGAGACTCGTCATCAGCGGTCCGAGACCGAATCCCATACCAAAGGCCAGTCCGTAAATGGACAGCTGACGCCCCCGCTTTTCCTTTGAACTGGTTGTACTGATCCACACCTGCGTGGAAAAGTGAATCAGGTTGTCCCCTACGCCGACAATGATTCTCAGGATAAACCAGAACCAGAAAGCCTGCCAGAAAGGAAAAAGAATAAGTGAAACAGTGACTAACAAAAGGCCGGTAATAATAACCGGCTTATATCCAAACGTCCGGACGGGACGTTCAATAAACGGTGAAATCAGTAAAATACCAATATAAAGAGCGGCTGCGTTCAGACCGTTCGCAGACGATGCGATTCCGGCATTCTCAAGCATAACCGCAAGAACCGGCAGCAGCATTCCCTGTGAAAACCCGGCAATGAGAACCATCCCTACTAGTACCCAATACCTGAATACAGGGTTGTTAACCGGCTGTGCTGTTTGTTCCATTTTGCTGCCTCCCTTCAAACAATCCTTTTCCATTGTAGACGGTTTATTTCGGTTTGCAAATGATTTTTTATGGGAAATCAAAAAAGGCTTGGAGGGAGCGGAACGTCCGTTAACGGGGGAGGTTATGAGGGTTCGTGTTAAGATTTGACCGGTTTGGGTGGATTTATTACGGACGAATATTTATTTATGCACGTTTTTTGTTAAGATAACCAGATCCTCATCCAGATTACTGGAAATCTAAGCTGGGATCTAAGTGACTCACTCGCAAACACCAATCCGCTTCGCGTGACGGAGACGACAAAAAGAGGGTAAAATAAAGCAAGACTTCTAATCAGTTAGGATGGGATGCAGAGATGAAATTTTGGATGAGAGAAAACGCATTTGAAACAGAAACTGAATACGGAAAGCTAACCGTTTCAGGAAACGAAGAATACGGGTACCGCCCCTATCAGCTTATGGTCAGTGCCATTGCCGTATGCAGCGGCGGCGTGCTGAGAAAGGTGATGGAGAAGCAACGAATGAAGGTAGAGGATATTCAAATTGAGACAGACGTCACCCGTGAGCCTTCGGAAGCAAACCGCCTTACTAAAATCGCCCTTCACTATACGATTAAAGGGGAAGAGTTAAAAGAATCCCGTGTGGAGAAAGCGATTGATCTTGCCCGCAAAAACTGCCCGATGGCCCAGACCGTCGAAGGACGAGTGGAATTGGAAGAAACGTTTACACTAGTGTAAATGGTTTTTAGGAAGGGGGCTCCCCTTCCTTCTTTTTTCGAAACGAGGTGACTGAATCTTGCAGGCGAACAAGCAGTATGATTTTACTGAAGGCAGTATTATGAAGAAAATGATCTTCTTCTCGGCTCCGATTTTTTTAACCAACATGCTGCAGACATCCTATCAGATCATTGACAGCCTGTGGGTAGGAAACCTGCTCGGGGCCAATGCCCTCGGAGCGATTGCCATTTCCGGGACCGTTATCTTCACGATCCTGTCGTTTATCATCGGTCTCAACACGGCCGCTCTGACGGTATTGTCCCAGCGAAAAGGAGCTAATGATGAAGAAGGGCTGAAAAGATCGTTGAACGCATTTGTTGTGGTTTTGGGTTCCATGACCATTGTGATGGGAATTGTCGGCTTCTTCCTGTCGGGCTCCATCCTCAGATGGATGGGAACGCCGGAGGGAATCCTGCCTCTGGCCATCACATACTTACAGATTAACTTTATCGGGATAGTGTTTTTATTTGGCTATAACTTTATTGCCACTGTACTGAGGGCGCTGGGAGACAGTAAGACGCCTGTCCGGTTTGTGCTTCTTGCCGTAATTTTGAACATCATATTAACGCCGGTATTTATCTCGGTATTGGATATGGGCATCAGCGGCGCTGCCTACTCGACGATTGTGTCACAGGGAACCGCTTTTGTGTACGGACTTATCTATTCGATCGCGAAGGCAGGGGTTCCGTTCACGAAGCCGTCAATTCCGCAGGTGAAATACTTAAAAATGATCTTTAAGCTCGGGCTTCCGTCAGGGCTTTCCATGATGGTGATTTCCGGCGGTGTGCTTGCGATCATGACCGTTGTTACCAACTTCGGGGAAGAAGTCGTCGCCGGTTTCGGCGCTGCCCAGCGTCTCGACAGCCTGATTATGCTGCCGGCATTTACCCTCGGTTCCGCTGTGAACAGCATGGCCGGGCAAAATATCGGGGCCAGGCTCTGGGAGAGGGTGTCTGATATAACCCGGAGCGGAATGGTTCTCATTCTCCTTGTGTCGTTCTCCATCGGGGCAGTCGTATTTTTCAGTGCCGAGTTTCTTATTGCGTTGTTTGTAGACGATCCGGCAACGGTGGAATTCGGTGCCACTTATGTCAAAACCGTCGCATTCTTTTATCCGTTTCTGGGGATCAACTTCGTCCTGAACGGGATTGTCCGGGCTGCGGGGGCGATGTTTCAGGTGTTTGTACTGAATACCATTTCGTTTTGGATATTACGCTACCCGATGACACTGCTTTTTTCCAGCCTGTACGGTGAGAAGGGGATTCCGATTGGGATGGCCGTAAGCTTTGTGATCAGCAGTGTGATCGCTATCGGCTATTACTATTTCGGTAAATGGCGTGAGATTAAGATCCTGGATGATGAGAATGAGGGGATAGAAAAATAAGACTGTTTCATGGTGTTTGGATATTTTTTATTTTTCCAAGAAAAACTACACTTACGAAGACATCTTAAGGAGGACACCATGAAACGACTGATCTTATTAACACTTGCAGTGATGATTTGTTTACTCAGTTTCTCGACCTATGCTTTTGCAGAAGGAGAGGCCGAACAGCCGAAGCAGGATGAAAACATTGTTCCGGGCTCTGCCATGAATATCTCGAAGGAAAATACTTATCCAAATCCGACGCAGGATCTTCCGCGCCTTCATCCGAGCGATCTGGCTTCGGAATTACTGAGCACGACGGATATTAAAATTGAAAATCCCGATCTGATTAAAATGTTTAACGAATCGACCATAAAAGGATCAAAGCTCGCTCTTGGCATGAATGTGTCGATTTTTCTCGGACAGTGGCCCCTGGCATACGATTCCGATGAAACAACGGTAAACTGGGAGTTCGAGAAGGTAAATACGAATTATCAGGATAACCGCGGCGGCACAGCAGTAAAGCCGATCTCTTTTAACCAGGAACAGCAGAAGAAAATCAAAGGCGGACTGACTGCCGACATTCCAAACGCCGACATGGTCCAGAAAATGATGATGCTTGAGGCAGGGGAAAAAACGAAGATGCCGCTGAGCTTTCACACGGTCATCGGCTACGGCACAAAGGTGGAGCGCACGTATAACATTCCAACGAAAAACGTCGGTTATCTGTATGCGTATGTTCCTGCCGTAAACGAAAAAGGAAAAGTCACCTACGGAGAAGTGTATCTCCGCATGAAAGGCGACAAACGCTGGCTCGAAGTGAAAAACGTCACCCAGCAGGGCATCGGCGCGTGGATTCCAATTCAGGACTATCTTGACTTCAAGTTCATCACGGCCAACCAGCCGAAATAAGAGGAAGGCGGCTCCTTTAGTGGGGCCGTTTTTTTGTGGGATGGCGGGGTTGGTGGTTGTGGGTCTAAACCGTTAAAAGGAAGGGGGAAGCCGTTAATGGCTGTTTTCAAGCCGTTAATAACCGCCCCCCCAAGCCGTTAATAAAGAGAAGAAAGCCGTTTAATTCCTACTTTTTACATTGTTCCTTCCAAATTTCCCATTGATCGTATTCAGATATTATGATGAGCTTGTGTTTTTGTTCGATTGAGGTGGAAAAGGAAGCTAACCGTAGAATCGTGCTGTTTAACCGTAGAAAGAGGGGGACTAACTGTAGAAAAGAAGATTCTATCCGTAAGAAAGAGCAGGCTATCTGTAAAAAAGAGCATCAGGGTTTACGACGGTGCTCCTTCAAATAGCAAGTCTTTCTCCTGGTTATGCTAAAAAAGCTGCCATAGAAAAGTCCCCAACAAAAAGCCCTTGGAGATCAGCATCCCCAAGGGCTTTAAAATGATTTACAAGTCTTTCGGACGGTTGTCCCGCTTTACCTGAAGCCATTCCCGGGCAAAATGAACAGACTCTCTTGCAGGGAAGAGCTTCGCTGTTGCTGCTCCGACTTTTCCGGTCTTCACGGAAGTACTTTTCTCAAAGGCAATGCCCAGTTCGATGAACCACTCTTCGTAATGCTCTACGTCTTCAAAGGATTCCCAGCGTCTTTGCCCATTAATCATGACGGGTGCGGAGCTTACGTCAATGACCGGGTCCTTTAACCGGTACTCGGCAAGGTGAAAGGACGTGTTGCTGTCAAAGCCGACGCCGAGAAGAAGAACTTTGCAATCATTGTCGTACAGTTTTTGAAGAGGGGAATCGGGACCAAGGCCGAATGAGAGAGGCTGTCCTTCCATCCAGTCTTTGTTTTTCCCCCACGCGGCAAACGAATGCTGGGGATGGCTGCTCCGGATAACATCCGGATGGGTGCGGAACACTTCCACGATGCGTCCCATTCCTCTCGTTGGTGTTAAGTGCGGATCGAAGGCGGGCATCGTGTCACGGATGGTCTGCCACCATTCCCGGGGAACAGGAGGGTCGCCCCAGTGCATCGGGTCCGAGAGATCCGCGGATTGTGTCGGCATCACAAGGGTTCCTTCTTCACCGACCGTTTCCATGAGGGCTAAAACGACGGCTTGTGCCCCTCCTGAAACCCAGCCGAGAGAGCTGAGGGAGGAGTGGACGATCAGGCTGTCCCTTTTTTCAATACCCATGGAACGAAACGCTTTTAGTAAAGAAGAAAAGGTATTTGGTTCATGTAGTTTTGACATGGTTTGTTTTTCTGAGCTCATGGCGTTATCCTCGATTCTTATTTACTGAATGCGATCCGGGATTCCCGTTTCGTAAAGTCCATGTTTTTATAGTAGGCGTCTTTTACAAGAAGGTTCGGTCCAAGGCAATTTACCGAAGGGCAGTGGCAGTCGATGGACTTGGAGACGCTGCTTGCACGCCACGTGTCGTAGGCTTCCTGAAGTGTCGTGTCTTCGATGTTCCCAAGGGGCGGTGCATCAGCAAAGTCAGTAACGTTGATCGTTCCGTCAAAGATGTTCAAGTTCACCCGGGACCGGCCGTCCGGATCATTTCGGACTGTCACATTTTCTGTGTCGTACAATCTCTTCAATAAAGCAAGGTCTTCTTCGTCGTCGCTGCAGGCGTAAAACGGAAGCGTCCCGAACAGCATCCAAACGTCTTCTTTTTTGTGATCCAGAAGGCGGTGAATTCCTTTTCGAATATCAGGAAGGGTTGCGGTTTCAAGAGCACTTGCAAAACTTGAGGGGTACATCGGATGCACTTCATGGCGCTGGCACCCCATCTCCACAATTTGCTCGTGAATGCTCTCAAGGTGCGGCAGTGTCCGCTTGTTGAGCATCGTTTCTGCAGATACGATTACGCCGGCACTCGTGAGGGCCTTACTGTTTTCAACCATTCGGTGAAAATAACGTTCACGCTGTTCCCGGGTCGGTTTTTTATCCATCACGGCAAACCCGATATCCACAAAGTCGTCCACACTGCCGTAGTTGTGGGAAATATGCAGCACGTCCAGATAAGGTGTGATTAAATCATACCGCTTTAACGGAAGGGTAAGGTTTGAGTTAATCTGGGTTCTGATGCCGCGCTCATGGGCATAGCGGAGGAGTGGAACAACGTATTCCTTCACACTCTTCATGGAGAGCATCGGCTCTCCGCCTGTGATGCTCAGTGTTTTCAGATGCTCCACTTCGTCCAGTCGCTTAAGAAGCAGTTCAAGAGGAAGAGGATCCGGGTCTTTTGCCTGAAGGGTATAGCCTACTGCACAATGCTCGCACCTCATGTTGCAGAGGGTGGTTGTAGTAAGCTCCACATTGGTCAGACGCATCTCCCCGTATTGCTTTATGTCTTCATAAGCTTCCCACGGATCGTGGGAAGGAGTAATCGGTTTAAAAGTAGTCATGTTCATACGCTCCTTCATTACATAGCATACAGGGTGCAGGAGCGGTTGTCAGTAGATTAAGGAGAGAATTTTTCAGCAAGGACGGCGGGGAGGGGGAGTTCCTGATTCAGGAAAAACGATTCTGCTTCAGGGAAAAAGGGGGAGGATTCATGATAAAAGGAGAAGATTCATGATAATAAAAGAAAATTCATGATAAGCATACAAACATTCATCATATCCCTCCACCAAGCTAAACAAAAAGCCCCATGCACGCCTGCGCACAGGACCCACCATTATTCTCTTTCCAAAAATGACTTTGCAAACGTCTTGTAACCATCAAAGTTGTAAGCCTGGTAAATCGTTTTGGACAGCCTGACCGGATCCCCGAAAAAGAACCGTTCATAGAGCGTCTGCCGGCTGCCAAACTGACTCATGCACAAGTCCGCCGCGAGGTTAAACAGTTGCACCCGTTCTTTTCCTCCAATGTCGCACCCCTTCATGTATCTCGATAAATCCTCCCCGATAGGAGAGTCGAACTGGCCCTCGTCAGGAAGACAGACCATGCCGCTTGCGCCGAGAATCTGGATGATCTCAGCAAAGCGTGGATACGTATCCTGAAAAAGATTCACAGCCACATAGAGAGGCCCGCACCCGGGAATCACCACACCTCGCTCATCCTTTTCCGCCTCCACCTCGGACTGAATGAGAAGCGCCCGTGCACATTCCAGTCCTTTAATGATCTCTGTCATTTTCGTCTGAACGTGTTCATATTCCGAAATATTAATGGAGTCCACAATCATCCGGGCAATCCCGAGAACAAACTCTGTTTTCACCACCTGCCGGGAAACAATCTGGTGCAGGGTAAAAGGAGCGAAACTGCTTGCAGTAAAAAAATCATTGGCCACTTTATTGTTATCGTAGTAAAACACCCGCTCCCATGGAACAACGACATGGTCAAACATAACGAGACTGTCCATTTCATCAAACCGTGTACTTAACGGAGAGTCGAAGCCTGATCCGTTTCCGGTAAATGACTTGCGGCACACGAAGGTGAGACCCTTCGTATCACTGGGAATTGAAAAGGCAAACGCCTGGGACTGATCGACCACACCAGGAGGAGAAAAAACGATGATCTCGTCCGTCATCCCGCCCTGTGTCGCAAGGAGTTTGGCACCGTGGACCACTATTCCCTCATCGGTCCGGTCAATCACCCGGGCGTTTGGCTGGTCATCATCAATAAACGCAAGAAGACTCCGGTTATTTTGAGGGTTAATAAACGTATGGGTAAAGGAAAGGTCAAGTTCTGTGGCTCTTTCATAAAGTTTTACGATATTTTCAGGAAAACAGTTTTCCTCCCCTTCAAGAATGTGAACAGAGCTTCGAAAGGCAGCCAGAACCGTGTTCATGTAATCCGGACTTCTCCCCATCAATCCACCCGTGTACCGGGCCCGCATTTGTACCATCTTCCGCTTTTTCGCCAGGTCCGTAAGGCTTTTTGGAATCAGATAAGACGTGCCGAATGAACGCCCCGACTCGTCAGTATGGATAAAAACATCACAATAATCAGGAGTTTTTTGAAGATCGTAAAGCTCTGACTGGCTCTGAATCGCTCCCTTAAATGCCGGATGCCGGGAAATGGGACCCTCAATCTTTTTTCCGGTAATCCATACATCTGACTGTAGCCGGTCGATCCGCTGTTTATACTCATCACCTGAAATTACTGCCACGACAAACACCTCTATCCGAGTCAAATAATATATAGTTTATGACTGGGCGGGCGGGAGGTGACAATTTCCAACTTGAAGGGAAAAGACCTATCGATTTCCAACGCTTTACTATTTAAAATATAACTAACTAATTAGTTAGTTTTCGACAGAGGTGATCATCATGAAAAAAGGCGAACGAACGAAACAAATCATTCTCGATACCGCCACACAATTAATCGCCGAAAAAGGCTTTAAGGGCACAACCGTAAGCGAAGTGGTGAAGGCTGCGGGCTATACACAAGCCGCTTTTTATCTTCATTTTAAAAGCAAGGACGACTTGCTCGCTGAGATTGTAGATACGTTTGAAGTACGCCTGGCAGCTCTTACGGATGCCAGTAAAACGCTGAGAGACCCGTCAGGAAAACTAGAAGAAGAAATGCCACGGACCTATACGGCAATATTCACGTTTTTGGGAGACCATTCAAATGAGCTGAAAATTGTACTCGCAAGCGAACAAGGAATCAAAGTAAGAAAAAAGATTACCGATATCCTTTCAGCGAACATGAAAATGCATCAGGCAAACGGAGCTGTGAGGGGTGATGTTGATCCAAACCTCCTGGCAGAAGCCATTACCGCATCAATCGAACAACTGACATACCAGTATCTCGTCACCGGTGAGAAAACAGCTGAAGAACTGGGGAAGCAGACAGCCTTCTTATACCTTTACGGGATGATAAAAAATAAATAGTCGAATTAGGTTATGGGGGACTTGTTAAATGAAAAAAGCAATGGTTTGTTTCTTTTTGTTTCTGATAATTTTTCCTTCAGTTTCGCTTGCAGACATGAGTGACGAGCTCGACAGCTACATGGAAGAAGCGTTGGAGAAATACGATATTCCCGGAGCTTCACTCTCCATTGTGGAAGGAGACGGACTTTTTTATCAAAACAGCTGGGGAGATAGGAGTGATGGGTCACACGTAACCGAAGTTTCTCCATTTATCATTGGCTCTGTGAGCAAGCCCCTGACCGCTTTGGCGATAATGATACTGGCTGATGACGGCGTTGTTGGGCTTGAGGATTCGATTGACCAGCATCTTCCGTGGTTTTCCTATGATTCTCCGACTGGTGAGATGATCACCATTCAGCACCTGCTGGAACTAAAGAGCGGAATCGCTCCTGAGGACAGTCACCGGGTGACGGATGATTTCACTACGACAACGATACGAGAAGCTGCAGAAGAGTTAAACGGTATTACTCTGGCAAAAGCTCCTGGAGAGCACTACGACTATTTGTCTGTGAATTACATTTTACTGGGAGCGATCATTGAAGACGTTTCAGGCGAGTCCTTTGCTGAATTTATGGACAATCGCATTTTTTCACCACTTGAAATGACCAACACAACGGCGGATTACTATGAGGAGTTGGCACTTGGGTATTTGCCGGGCTATGAGTCCTGGTTTGGTATGGCTGTAAAAAGCGACGGGTTCTACGACCCCTCCGGAGCTCCGTACGGATATATCGTTTCAAGTGCTGAAGACATAGCAACGTTTCTGTCCTTTCTTTTAGAAGGGGGAGTGCTTTTATCTGATGAAATGCGGGCGGTTTATTTATCCGAACCTGGAGAGGGGGAGTCGTACGGGTATGGCTGGCGTTATAAGAATCCGTTTCGTAATTCCACGTTTCCATGGCATCCGGGTGGAACACCGGGCTACCGGTCAGAAGTTTTCCTGCTTCCTGAAGAAAACCTAGGCGCAGTGCTTCTCACAAATAAGTTTCACCAGATGGAGGCAGAGCAGTACCTTTCCATCATGGAAGGGGTTCGTACCATTTTGAATGAAGAAGAGATCCACACCTTACCGGACTTAACGAATACCATCCAGTGGTTTCTCTTAGGTTCAGTGACCGTTTTTCTTTTCACCGCTGTAACTTCTGGGACTGTTCTTGCAAAAAAAATGAAGGCAATTAAACTGTGGACAGGAATAGGGGTTTTTTCCATCGTTTTCGGCCTGAGCTTCATTTTTCTATTTTCACGTTTAATTCAAACACCTTGGACTATGATTCGTCTCTATACACCGGACATCGCTGTTTTGATTCAGGCTCATGCAGCTGTTTTTTTGGGGTATGGGATGTTGCTCTGTGTTATTGGTGTGTTTAAGATGAAAAAAGCAGGTATCAAGAGAGTCCCCATATCAGACTGATGATGGTACGGTGATATTTCAGGTGCTGTCCGGTTTCTTCCGGATATCGCTGACGTGCCGATATCCGGACTGGCTTTTGCGTTATGTCTGAGCATAGCTGTTGCGTGAAACACGGGAGAGAATTTCCGTGTTTTTTATTTTTGAAAAACATACACATTTTTCCTTTTGTGTGTTAATCTAATTTTACAGATCATCGAACTAAATAATTAGATCAGATTGGGAGGGGAAAACAATGAGCGGAAAAAACAAGTCTATGAACATCTCTATCGGACAGGCGAAATTGTTGGGAAGTGCACTCAGAGTTAAAATTATCAGCCAGCTGATCGATGAACCGAAAACTTCAAAGCAGGTGGCGAACCTGATTGGAGAGTCTCCGGGAAATGTGCATTATCACATTAAGAAGCTTTATGACGGGGGACTACTTGAACTGGTTGAGGAAAAAAAGCTCGGCGGTGTGATGGAAAAATACTACCGGTCCGTGGCTTCAAGGTTCCATTCACCTGCAGGTGCCACCGACCCCGCGTTGGAAGAAGGGTTTAAATCAAAAGATTCGGCCTCCACGAGTGTCCGTCTTCAGCTTAGTCCTGAACAACGGAAGGATTTTCGCGAAGAGGTGATGGATTTACTTGAAAAGTGGGTGAAACGAACCGCTGCCGAACCTGGGGGTGAAAGCGAGGAGTTCAGCGTCGGGGTAAAAGTCGTGTCAACGGAAGCGAAGGGAGACTGGGAATGAAGCTCTTTTTAAATAAGAACTTCACGTTTATGTTTTTTGGCCGGGTTGTGACAAACATCGGGGACAGTCTCTACGCGGTTGCTGCCATGTGGCTCGTTTACGATCTGGGAGGATCCACGTTTTACACAGGTCTGGCAGGATTTTTATCCATTGTGCCAAGAATTATTCAGCTTCTGGGCGGCCCCATCATCGATCGGCTTCCTGTAAAAAGGCTGCTTTTGACGACACAGCTGTTGCAGGCAGGGTTACTGCTGCTCATCCCGGTGGCAGCGTACGCCGGTTTTTTGACCGTCACGCTTGTGCTCGTAATCACGCCGCTCCTGGCTACGTTAAACACGTTTGTTTATCCTGCTCAGATGGCCGCGCTGCCGGAAATTGTGAAAAAAGAGGAGCTGACAAAAGCCAACTCATATTTCACCGTGGCCTATCAGGGAATTGATGTAGCCTGTAACGCCATCGCCGGTGTTCTCATCGTTGCTCTCGGGGCGGTCTCGATTTACCTCCTCGATTCCGTCATGTTTTTAGTCGGAGCGGTTCTTTTCTTCTTTCTCCGACTGCCTGGGAAAAAAACAGTCCCCCAGAAATCGGGTGCCTCGTCACACATTAAGACTTACACCCGTGAATTAAAAGTAGGAATTGCGGTTTTATTTAACAAAACCCTGTCCCGGTTACTCCTCGGGGTCATCGGTATTAATCTTGTGGGAGGGGCCACCTTTGTTGTTCTGCCGGCGTTCGGTGATGAGCGGGGAGGGGCGGAGATTTTCGGTTTTCTCCTTATGGCCCAGGCTGCAGGGAGTTTAACGGGAGCACTACTTACACCTTATTTAAAACTTGAACGATTCGGCCTTGGACGTGTATATGGAATCGCCTTTGTGTTAAGCGGTTTCTTGTGGGCTGTTTCTGTGTTCAGTCCTTGGACGTGGATGATGATTGGGTTGTACGGTCTTGCGTGGCTTCCGGGAGGAGTGACGAATATTTTAATCATGACGTGTTTGCAAAAAGGGATACCGAAAGCGTTCCTCGGACGGGTCCTTTCAGCGGTTTACAGCATCAGCGGTATTGCACTTCCACTCGGTTCACTGGCAGGAGGAGCACTCGGGGTGGCTATCGGAAGCACTGCCATCATCTTTTTGAGCGGCCTCGTCGTTACCCTAACCGGCCTGTTCTGGCTGCTGGACCGGAAAACACGATCACTGCCTAAAATTGAAGAGATCAATGAGGAGTCGTTTATAAAAAAAGAAACAGCCGAAGTGATGGCTGTTTAATAGAAAGAAAGTGAATGTTTCATTTGATACCTAATTAGAGAGAGAAAATACCTACGATTTCGACAAAAACCGGGTGGTGACAGGCACCAAGAAAGAAAAAAAGGCACCTCCCTTGAGGCGCCTTTTTTTTATCCTGCTTTCGGCGTATTCCGGTCTCTCTCATGAGGCATGAGAAGCGGAAGCGGCTTACATTTTTTCTTAGTAAGTTCAGATACCACGAAGATCGTGATGAATGCCATAATCATGGCAAACGTACGGAACGGGAACAATACGAGACCGTCTTCCACCATTGGATACGGGAGGAATGCCGGCAGTCCGAATGTCGGTTCACCGCCGCCAAGACGGAGGAACACGGCTACAATCAGACCGCTCAGGGAACCGTAGAAGTTGGCGTTCCGGTAAAAGAGGGCCATCGTTAACTGCGGGAATAAAATACAGTAAACGAGGTCCGATGCCAGATACCAGAGCGTATAAACACTCTGTACGCTTAAGGCAATAATCATGGCTGTTGTTCCTACGATAATGATGCTTCGCTTGATCATTTTCTTTACTTGTTCATCAGATACACGCTTTTTCACCAGTGGACGGTACACATTCCATCCTGCCATGGAAGAAGCAGAAAGAATGGAGGAGTCCATGGAAGACATGACTGCCGCAGCCAGGGCTCCGAGCCCGATTGCTGCAATCCATTCTGGTGTTAAAAAGCGCAGTACCATCGGCAGAACCATTGCCGGGTTGTCAGGTGCCGTTGTACCGACAGCTGCCCAGTCTGCATTGTACCCGATAACCCCGATAAGGACAGCCGGAATAGCAGCTAAAATACAGATGAAACCGGCCGCGATGGAAAGCCACATGGCTGTTTTTTCATTTTTCGCCGATAACACACGCTGGAAGTAGACCTGCCAGGCGATACCGCCAAATACTAGTAAGAGGGCGTAGTCCCACCAGTGCCAGTACCAGTTGCCCCAGTCTTCATGACGCCAGCCATCCAGCGGAGGAAACAGGTTCGCATAGGAGCCTAGCTCAGCTGAGTACGTTGACCATGCCGTGCTCAGACCTCCGACGTGTGGCAAGGCAAACGGAAGAACAAGGAATAAACCTACAATTAAAATACCTAATTGAATCAAATCGGTGTAGGCAACGGCCCACATACCGCCGAGTACCGTATAGGCAATTGCGATAACACCTGAAATAATGATGGAAGTTGTAAAATCAATCCCTAAAATCGTGCCAAAGGTAGTCCCGAGAGCAGTCAGGATTGCCGCACTCCAGAACAGTTCACCGAGAAGCGCCGGAATGTATAGAACCCCGGCCAGCTTGCTTCCGAATCGCTGTTCAAGAGGGTCAATAATTGTCATAAATTCATAGCGGCGCATCTTTCGTGCGTAAAAGATACCCCCGACAATTAAACTGAGTGCGTATCCCCACGGAGCCTGCGCCCAGACAAGCCCGTCACTGTAAGTAAATTCGGCGGTTCCGTTAATGTATCCGCCTCCGACCCAGGTTGCCGCCATCGTGAACATGGCAACGGTAATCGGGATGCTACGTTTTGCCACCATCATATCACTCAGTGTATTCGACTGCTTGGCAGCAACAAAGGCTCCGATGTAATAGATGAGAGCATAAAAGACGAGCATGCTTATAAAGCCGCCCCAGTGCATGTCGGTGTTGCTAAAAGCCAAATACACAAATAGTCCTGCAAATATTGCAATAAACCCTATGGTTTTGTACGAATTTTTCTGTGTTTCTGTCACTTGTATCAACTCCAACGACGATGTTTTATTGATAATTCTAAATATTCAGTTATTTACATTCGGAAATGCGCCTTTTTGAAAAAATAGACGGACCTATTCCAAAGGTGCGCGCATTTTCTTAAATAAGATGTTACTCCTTTTTGTTTTCCACCGGAACAGATTCAAAAATCCTTCCGCTTCGGATGCTTGCAACGAGACTCTCAAGCCAGTAGTAGTATGGCTTCGAGTTTTCAAGCTGTCTGTACACTTTCAATGCTTCTTCTCTCGCTTCATGTGAAGAAGATTCTGAGTGTAACACTTCGTCCAGCATCTTCTGAGCATCGGCAATCGCTTCAAGATTCAGCTTTACTTCCCGTTCCCACTTATGTGTAAAGAACTTATTAAAGAAGCGGAAGAAATCTTTTTCAGCCTGGTAGATGTTTTTGCGGCTGCCCCGCTTAAACGATTTCTTCACAATTTCATAATCCTGAAGTTTTTTGACACCGGTACTCATGCTCGGTTTACTCATTTCCAGCTTCGTGCGCATCTGGTCCAACGTCATATCCTCTTCAAAGTACATCGTACCGTATAACGTACCCGTACTTCGTGTGACCCCATACAAATCCATTGTTTCTGCAATAGAATCAATGACAAGATCTTTGGCGTCATCGATGATCTGCTTATCTTGATCTTCGTTAGGGCTCATATAACAACCTCCTTCGCCCAGATCAAAATTAAGTTCGTTAAGTTTTTTCTTTACAACCTTTATACTAACGAAAGATAGAGATTTGTCAAACATATGTCCGAATTTATTTTTTCTTCTTATATAGGCTGATTTGGCGGTGAAAATCTTTTTAGGTTATCCTTTGACAACTTTTTTTAGTCATGTTAGGTTTGTATTGTTCGTTCAGAACATTAAATAAAAATTTAACAAACTTAATTCCTGGAATGAATGCCAAAGGAGGAAGGTTCATTGACACTACAAAAAATGTTTATCGATGGTGAATGGATCAATGCGCAGTCCGGTGAGACTCGCGAAATTATTAATCCATTTAACCAGGAAGTCATTGCAACAGCAGTAGAAGGTGACCGAAACGATGCGAAAAAAGCTATTGAAGCTGCGCGCCGTGCCTTTGATGAAGGTTCCTGGGCCCAAACGCCTGCCAGTGAACGGGGAGAACTCGTTCAGAAGATTGCCGACCTCATCCGTCGCGATCAGGAAGAACTGGCCAAGCTTGAAACCCTTGATACAGGAAAAACAATAGAAGAAAGCCGTGCAGATATGGCAGACATTGCAAATGTCTTTCAGTATTTTGCCGGACTTGCAGATAAAGATGCGGGCGAAGTAATCGCATCACCAATTCTTGATTCTGAAAGCCGGGTTGTCCGAGAGCCTGTAGGTGTATGTTCGCAGATCACACCTTGGAACTATCCGCTGTTACAGGCAGCATGGAAGATTGCTCCGGCTCTTGCAACAGGAAATACAATCATTATGAAGCCAAGTGAAATCACACCGCTTACGACAGTAAAAGTATTTGAGCTGATGGAAGAAGCAGGAGTACCTAAGGGCGTAGCGAACCTTGTCCTTGGTGCAGGAAGCACTGTCGGCGCTGAAATGTCCGAAAGCCATCTGGTTGATCTCGTTTCTTTCACAGGCGGAATTGAAACAGGCAAGAAGATCATGCAGGCGGCAAGCGGCAATGTGAAAAAGATTGCCCTTGAGCTTGGAGGGAAAAACCCGAACATCGTCTTTGCAGATGCTGATTTTGAAACAGCTGTGGACCAGGCCCTTAATGCGGTTTATTTCCACGCTGGTCAGGTATGTTCAGCAGGGTCCCGTCTTCTTGTGGAAGAAAGCATCCACGACAAGTTCGTTGAAGCTCTTGTGGAGCGTGCGAAACGCATCCGTCTTGGTAACGGATTTGACGATGCGACAGAAAGCGGTCCTCTAATCTCAGCGGAACACCGTGATAAAGTAGAAAGCTATATTAAGATCGGCCAGGATGAAGGCGCGACGCTGGCCGTTGGCGGTAAACGCCCTGAAGCTTCCGAGCTGAAAGACGGATTCTTCCTTGAACCGACGATCTTTACAGGATGCACATCGGACATGCGTGTCGTTCAGGAAGAAGTCTTCGGTCCGGTGCTCACTGTAGAAACGTTCAAGACAGCTGACGAAGCGGTTCAAAAGGCAAATGACACGATTTACGGTCTTGCCGGCGCTGTCTGGTCAAATGACATCAGTAAAGCGGAAGACGCCGCTGCGAAACTCCGCATGGGAACGGTATGGATCAACGATTTCCACCCATACTTCGCGCAAGCGCCATGGGGCGGCTTCAAGCAGTCCGGTTTCGGCCGTGAGCTGGGGAAAATCGGCTTTGAAGAGTACACGGAAGCGAAGCACATTTTCCGAAACAAAAAGCCGGCACCGGTTAACTGGTTTAATTCCTAGGCCGTATTCTTTGATTTATAAAAGTGTTGATTGAAGCGCATAGGAGCGGAAATCAACATACAGATTTTAAAAACCGGGCTGGCGGTCCGTCCGCCGCCTGGGTAACAAATACAAGACTAAAACTTTTTCAGGAGGTTTTTTACCATGAGTTTAAACATGAAAGTCGAACACATGATGAACTATCACACATTTGAAATTCCTACTACTATCAAGCACGGAATCGGTGCGATTGAGCATATCGGGGAAGAAGTTAAAGCATTGGGCTCAGACAAAGTTCTTCTCGTAACTGACCCTGGTATTTATGATGCAGGTGTTGTAAACCCGGTAATTGAACATCTTGAAAAATCCGGCGTTGACGTGGTTGTCTTTAACAAAGTTGAGCCAAACCCACCAGTACGCCTTGTATCTGAAGGCTCTAAAGTGTATGCAGAAGAAGGCTGTAACGGTCTTGTAGCTGTTGGAGGCGGAAGCTCCATGGATACAGCGAAAGCGATCGGGGTAGAAGCGACACACGAAGGAACGGTTCTTGACTATGAAGCAGCAGAAGGCAAAAAGCCGCTGGAAAACCGCATTCCTCCACTGACAACCATCCCGACAACTGCCGGTACTGGTTCTGAAGTTACGCAGTGGGCAGTTATCACAGACGAAGACCGTGAATTCAAATTTAACACTGGCGGGCCATTAATCGCGGCTCACCTGACAATCATTGATCCTAAGTTGCACGTATCCATGCCTCCACATGTAACGGCAATGACAGGTGTAGACGCACTTGCCCACGCCATCGAGTGCTACACAATGAAATTTGCCCAGCCGATTACGGACTCTGTTGCGTTAACAGCAATGGAATACGCAGCAACGTATATCCGCCGTGCCTACGCTGACGGGGAAGACCTTGAAGCGCGCTATGGTATGGCTCAGGCTGCGATGCTTGCAGGGCTTTCCTATGGAAGTGAATCTGCCGGTGCTGCCCACGCCATGAGTCAGACACTGGGCGGTATCATCCCTGTCGCACACGGTCAGGCTGTGGCAGCGATGATGGGACCAGTGATGGAGTTCAACTGGAAAGGAAACCCTGAGAAGTTTGCCCGTATGGCACAGGCATTCGGCATTAACACATTCAACATGACAACAGAAGAAGCGGCACGAGCTGCAGTAAACTGGATGTACGAGCTTGTGGAAGACCTCGACATTCCATCCCTTGAAGAGCAAGGCGTACCTGCAGATCAGCTTGAGCGCTTTGCTAAAGAAGCGATGAATGATCCGCAGACTGTAGGAAACCCACGTGACCTCACTGTCCGTGACTACGAGTGGATCTACAAGCGCTGCTTCGGCCAGGTTGATAAGAAAGTTTAATTATTGATTCAGACAGACATCCCGGGACACTGGTTCCGGGGTGTTTTTGTTGGTAGGATGCGTTTAATCTGGCCAGGGAAAAGGGAATGAGTGTAGAAGATGGATTTATATGGGAGGCTTCGTTATGGCAGACGTTTCATTAACGAAGAAAGAGAAACGCCGTGTTTATTTATACAGGCCGGTGATGATGAGCGCCGCTGGTTTTGTTACGCTCATCTTGCTTGAGGTTGGCTGGCCGAATCCTGTTTCATTGTTTGGAATTATGACGGGGTTTTTCATCGGTAATTTTTTAGCCGTGAAATGGAAGCCGGAAGCGGTGAAGAACGGTCCTTCGAAAAAGCCTTCGAAAAAACAGAAGGTTGGAAGAGTTGTTTCCTATATATTGTTGGGAACCATTTTTTTCGTTTTGCTCGTCCGGTTTTTTATCCTGATATAATGGGGCTGAAATGATATGGTTTTCAGGATAAGCCTTCGATTGTTTAAGATAAAATAGAATTTGTCAGGATATATCTCTAAATGTTCAGGATAAACAAACGTTTAGACCTGAGCATGATGCTGTTCGGAGGAGCAATCCTCCGGTCGAGTTCATAAAACCAAAACCCCGGGACGATCACCTGTGAATGGTGATCGTCCCGGGGGAAATGTGCATATTCAGACTCTAAAACTGATGGGACAGTTCTTCCGCACGCTCAAGACCATCACGGATAATTTCATGTGCTTTATCCGGATACTGATTGTGGCCCTCAACAACAACCGTAGAAATATCCTGTATGCCCCAGAAGCCGAGCATATTCTGCACGTAGTTCACCGCCATCTCAACGGACTGCGCCGGCCCCTCGGAATACACACCGCCGCGGGCGTTCAGGATCACAGCCTTCTTATCGTCTAAAAGACCAACGGGTCCATCCGGCGTGTAGCTGAACGTTTCGCCGGCCTGTGCAAGGTAGTCAAGATACGTATGAAGCGCCGCAGGAACGGTGAAGTTCCAAAGTGGAAAAGCAAAGACAATCTTGTCTGCATCAAGGAACTGATTCAGGTAGCGGGAAACCGTTTCTGTTGCCTCTATTTCAGACTCGGTCAATTCCATTCCTTTCGCACGTTTGAACATACCGTTGATTTTATCAAGGTCATAGTAAGGAAGGTTTTCCTCAAACAAGTCGAGCTCTGTAATCTGATCGTCCGGGTGGGATTTTCTATAATTCTCAAGGAACGTGTGGTAAAGCTGCACGCTCACGGATTGCTCGTAGGGACGAGGATTTGCTTTGATGAATAATACGTTTGCCATGGTGAATTCCTCCATTAGAGTATTTTAGTTGCTGTAGCAACCTTGAGGGATGGATAATGTTGCTATAGCAACTATAAAGGATCATGAAGCTTATTGTCCAGCATGAAGCACATTGCTGTTCATTTTCGTAAGCAATCTTTCCAGCTCCAGCAGTTCTTCCTTGGAAATGCCGTCACAGACGGTCTCGTTGAACGCCTCTGCCACAGGAATGACTTGATCTCCGAGAGCTTTTCCCTCTTCGGTCAGACAAAGACGCAGCGAGCGTCGGTCACCTTCTACAGGGAGCCGTTTAATAAACCCTTTCCTCTCAAGGCTGGACGCCATTCTGGCAATGTTCGTTTTGTCCTTGTTTAAGTGAAAGGCAAGCTGGCTTTGTTCCATGCCGTCTTTTTCCCAGAGAAGCATCATAATCAGGTTCTGTTCAGGTGCCAGATTAAATTCCTTGAGCTTTTCTTTAATAAAGCTCGTGAGAATGAGGTCTGTCTTATGAATTTTAATGCTGATATAGTCTGTAAATGATAGCTTCATCGGGTTCGCCTCCTGGCTGCTGATGCTGAGGCCACTGAAAAAGTACAAAACAACTTTTTCAGTACCTTTTATTTAAGTTGCAATGGCTCCATTCGGCCTGTTACGGGAATCCCACACATAACTGGCTTTTAAATGATGCAACCGTTACGCTCATTGCTTAGAAGGCACTGGAAAAAGGTAAAGATCGAACTTTTTCAGTACCTTCGCTGATGCTGGTACGAGTATAAAGAAAGCTCAGGTCCTTTGTCAATAGGTTTGAGCAAATAAGTTGCTATAGCAACGAATTGCTGGTACCTTCATAATCAGAGGAGTGATTACCGTGAGACGAAATGTAAAAGAGCATTGGTACGTGAAGTATGAAGAGGCTGATTTTCCCTTGATCCAGAAAGGCTGGGTTTTGCCCGCTGACCGGTGGAAGGATTTTGATCCATTCATTTTGATGGCCGAAGACTGGTTTAAAAAGGGGGCATTCTCCGATCATCCCCACAGGGGCTTTCAGACGCTCACCTATGTGATTGACGGACGGCTGGAACACAGCGATAACGCTGGTGGACACGGAATTCTCGAGCCCGGTGACATTCAGTATATGAACGCAGGCTGGACGGCGCGCCATGCCGAAGAGGGCGTGGAGGACGACATCGCTCACACACTGCAGCTTTGGATTAATTCTCCTGCTGAATTGAAAAACTCGGAAACGTTTTATCAGAACGTGCTAAGTGAAGACGCACCCGTTGTGGAAGTAGAAGGAGGATCGGCGAAGGTGTTTGCCGGAGAGGTACACGGGAAGATAGGACCGTTAAACGCCGTTGTTCCTATGACTGTGACTGAAGTGTCTCTTGAGGAAGGAGCTTCGTACATCCACGAGCTGCCTGCCGGTCACAACGCCTTTCTTTATGTATTAAGAGGAGAAATGGCCTTTGGCGAAGACCCGGTCACGCTGAAAAGGCACGGAGTCGCAACTCTTACGTACGAAGGAGGAGCAGAGGGGAAGAGCGAGCTTGAGATCAAAGCAAAGAGCCGCCGGTCAAAAGTGCTCGTCTACTCCGGGAAGCCGATCCAAGAGGACATCGTTCCCTACGGTCCGTTTGTGATGAATTCCATGGATGAAATCAAACAGGCTTTTCAGGATTTTCATGCCGGGAAATTTAAAGCGCCTAAGTAATGTCAGGTTGAATGAAGCCGGAATGACCTCAGGTGTATATGTAAAAGGAATTTTCTGATCTGAAAACTAACCGAAAAACTGTACGAGCGTTGACTGCTCGTACAGCTTTTTTTATTTTAGCTATTTCGTAAAATGGTGTTGCTTCAGCTGAAAAGTAATGAAACTGAAGTGCCTGAGACTCTTGTGACATCCAGTTTGAATGGTATCTCCAAATTTAAATAAGAACAAACGTTCTTGTTCATCTGCCTTTTTTCCGCTAAAATAAAACAAAGGGAAAAAAGAGGTGCTGAACAATGAAGAAAGACGATACCTATGTGCTCAAAGAGACCCTGCATACTCTTATAAAGGAAGGCAAAACAAAAGAGGACATTCTCGATGCCCTCCAAAAGATCGTCCGTAAACAACACCACTTATCCAGGCGGTAGGAGAGACAAATGGTCCGATTACCTAAAGGGCTTCTTCCTTCCCGTCAGTACGGGCAGAAAGGGAGGATGTTTTAGCACGGGGCATAAAAGAACATACGTTCGCATAAACTGGACGGAAGGGAGGCTCAGGAACGATGAAAAAAGACAACAAACTAAGAGACCGGGGTACGATCAAGTGGACGAGTCTCATGCTGCCGGAGCACGTTGGGATGCTGAATACCTGGTTTGAGGGGACAAAAAAGCAGCCGCGGCCTGAGCTTGACGAACAGCAGTGGGAAGAGATCGGGCAGACCGTCTGCGAAGGAATGGCCTTTCATTCGGAGCTCGTCTTCACCTTCTGGGAGGATGGCTTTTTTTATCAGGTCTCAGGGTATGCCGAGCACGTGAATACGCACAAAAAGCTACTGTATATCCGGGATAAAGAAGAGGAGCAGCACGTGATTCCCCTTAAAAACATAATCGATGTAAAAAGCGGTTGAGCACGATTTTTAAGAACGTCACCACTTTAGGGTTCTTTGCAGCATAAAGTGGGTTTTGATTTTTGGATGTCCTAAAGGTCATTGTTATTTTTAAAGAAAGTGTTGATTGGAGCGAATGCGTGACACTCCTGCGGGAAAAGCGGGTTCCGGGGAGACCCCGCAGACGCAAAGCGTCGAGGAGGCTCCCGAACCGCCCGCGGAAAGGGAGCGCAAAAGAGCGGAAATCAACACCTGCCTTTTCTGAGCGTATTTTAAAGATAGTGGCCTTGCTTTAGCTTAAGGCTTGTCGGCACCGCCAGGAAAGCAAAGTGCACTTCGGCCTCATCTTTAATCTTTGTACTCTAAAGGAAGTGCGAATAGAAACAATTTATAAGAAAACAACGTAAAGAAGAACGGAAATAACGATCTCTGTGTCAACATTTCACGGAAAATCATCCCCGGGGTGGTGACTTAAAGAAAAAGTATGAGAAAATAAGTGTAGTAAAACCATTTCGCCGGAGTATGATTTTCAGTGGAATCAATCATTAAAGCAAAGGGTGAAGCAAGTGAATGACCAATTAGCAATTGAAGCCAGAGGGCTCGTTAAAGTGTTCGGGAAACACCGGGCTGTAGACGGGGTCGATTTGTCCATTCAAAAAGGAACGGTGTACGGCTTTTTAGGGCCAAACGGGGCCGGGAAAACAACAACGATTCGCATGCTTGCCACTCTTCTTCAGCCGGACGGAGGAGAAGCGCATATTTTCGGGCACAACATCGTAACAGAAGCAGCTGACGTTAGAGAGCGGATCAGCCTGACCGGCCAGTACGCTTCCATCGATGAAGACCTTACGGGAACGGAAAACCTCGTCATGATCTCCCGGCTCATGGGTTATAAGAGAAAAGAAGCAAAAGCCCGTGCCGCAGAGCTCCTCGCTGCTTTCGGTCTTGAAGACGCAGCGAAAAAACAGGTAAAAAATTACTCCGGAGGGATGAGGCGACGGATTGATATTGCCGCGAGTATCGTGGTCACACCGGAACTTCTTTTTCTCGATGAACCGACAACGGGACTTGATCCGAGAAGCCGCAACCAGGTTTGGGACATCGTTCGGACGCTGGTAAGCGCAGGGACGACAGTGCTTCTCACAACACAATACCTAGAAGAAGCGGACCAGCTGGCTGACCGCATTGCAGTGATCAACCAGGGAAAAATCATTGCAGAAGGAACGAGCAGTGAGCTGAAGGCATCAGTGGGAGCGGGCACGTTGAATGTCCGTCTTGCCGATCCTTTAGACCGGGAAAGAGCAATTCAAATTCTGGAGGCAAAACTGGGGACCGCCATTCACCCATCAGGAGATTCAGCTTCTCTTTCTGCCCAGGCTTCCGATGCGTCACTCGTGGCAGAAGCCTTAGGGGAACTCGTCCGGCAGGAAATCAGTGTGAGCGACTTTTCACTCGGGCAGCCGAGTCTGGATGAGGTGTTCCTCACCCTTACAGGGCAAAAAGCAGAACACAAAGAGGAGGGCGGAGTATGACAAACCAAACCGATCAGACAGCGATGAATGAAGAACGTCTCAGGGATGCGATTGCTTCCAGGACGCGTCCGAAACGTCCGAGCCCGCTCAGCTCTTCTCTTACTTTTTCATCACGGGCACTCCTCCGGATCAAGCACGTTCCGGAACAGCTCTTCGATGTAACGGTGTTTCCAGTTATCTTTTTACTCATGTTTACGTATCTTTTCGGCGGGGCGATTGCAGGCTCCACTGCGGAATATCTGCAGTTCCTTCTTCCGGGGATCCTCGTCATGACAGTGGCGCAGATTACAATGTATACAGGCATTGATTTAAATAACGACATCCGGAAAGGAATTTTTGACAGGTTCAGAACGCTGCCGATCTGGCTGCCATCGGCTTTGGTCGGTGCGCTCCTTGTGGATATGGTCCGCTATTCGGGAGCATCGGCGATTATGATTACCCTCGGTCTGATTCTCGGGTTCCGGCCTGACGGAGGAGTCGTCGGGGTTCTCGGTGCAGTGGGGATGATTTTAATCTTCTGTTTTTGTCTTTCCTGGGTGTGGACGACGCTCGGAATCATCATGCGCTCGGAGAAGTCACTCATGATGATGAGTTTCATGGTTCTTTTTCCTCTCACGTTTGTAAGTAACGTATTCGTCGATCCCCAGACATTGCCGGGATGGCTGGAAAGCTTTGTGGATGTGAACCCGATCTCCCTTCTTGTGAACGCCGTTCGCGGATTCATGCATGGGAATGTAACGGGAGAAGCAATTATGTGGGTGTTTGTTGCATCGGGAATTTTCCTTGTTATTTTCGCCCCCCTCACGATGTATCTGTACCGCAACAAAAAATAGTTTCAACCTGAAAAAGTCTTTAGGGTGCATTCTCTAAAGGCTTTTTCTATGGGGAAAAATCAATGAAAAAGGGATCTTTCACGTCTTTGCACTACAAATAACACCCGTCGTTAGGGACGGGAACGAATCAGCTCCATAAGAAAGGAATAAAAAAAGGCGGCTCCTGAGATATGCATCAGGAGCTGCCTTGGTGTGGTTATTCAACGACGAACTGAATTTCATCGAATTTACGGCTGTATTTGACTGTGAGGTTTTTATCTTCAAAGTACCAGAGGTCTTTCGCTTCTATTCCATATGTAATGCCGTCTTTTTCAAACAGAGCGCCAGGTTCGTCGATCTTTTCCTTACCTAACCCCAGGGAAAAGCCTGTCTGCACCGAGCCGCATCCTCCATACCGCACATGGATTCTGACAGAGTCTCCTTCAGTGAGGTCAAATTCATCTTGAAACCAGCGGATAGCCGGTTGTGTAATCTTGATTTCCACACGTTCACTTCCCCTCTGAAACTGATTTCTCTATCTTATCAGATAATTGACAGAAAAGTGAGGAGAAGGTGATGGAAGCTGGAAAAAAGACAGCAAAAAAAGGCAGACGGTTGGCTCTGCCTTTTTTTATTTTATTAATAAAGGGGTTACTAAAATCGTACAATGGTTGAGCCTGTTAGTAAACATGGATTTCGAAGCATTCTGGCTGAGGCTGAAACAGGTGAAAAGTAGGTGAATTGAGGAAAGGAAAGGAATACCAGAATAGTACTTATTTGCAGATGATCGGATGTTTACACTGCAAACAGGCTTCTCATTGATTTTTTGGGCCTTTTGTTACGTTCTTTCTATAACAATGCTGCCGGCAGTAGGAAGGGCCTGAAGCACGGCGTTTGAAATGTTTTGCGGTTCCTGAAAAGCGCCGATCTGGACGCCATCAACGATGACTCTGAAAACTCTGGATACTGGAGTGAGGTTAAAGATTCTTGCAACCCCGTCTGCATGCCCTTTTGCCACTGCATGAAGCCAGTCGGAACTTTTCATTAATGCAGCATCCTGGGCGTTATCAATAAATCCGTTCTCCGTAAGGATGGCAGACATATTGGTTTCACGCAGGACGTGGAAGTTTGCGCTTTTCTTTCCTCTGTTAACGAGGCCGTTTACACGCGTGATCTCCTGATGCATGATATCCCGTCTTTGTGCGGTAACGGAAGTGGGCGACAAGGAACTGTGAATGAAATCTTCATATCCTCTTGTGGTTCCATTAAAAGCGTTGCAGTGAATGGAAATATAATAATCAGCGCTCCAGCTGTTGGCATCGTTCGTTCGCTGGGCGAGGGTCCGTGTAACATCCGTTGTACGACTCATACGTACCTCAACACCCTGGTAGTCATTTAAGAGAATGTCTCTCAGTCTGAGTGCCAGATTCAAGTTCACGTTCTTCTCCAAAAGTCCGTTTCCTGTTGCGCCTGGATCTGTTCCTCCGTGACCAGGATCTATATAAATTTTTACCATATTCTCACCTCCTCTTTATATCAGCATATGCATCTGAATCATTTTGGTAGAGGTGGGAGACTAGATTTTTAAAAAATAGATAGAGTTGGTATTAGAGGTTTTTGGTCATAACCACATTTGTTGTATCGTATTCGAGACGATCATAAGGGTCGATTACGGGAATAAAAGAAGCTGGGACATAAAGAAAGTGTTTAGCTGAGAATCCGAACCATGCGCTAACATAAATATACGCAGACTCCTGCGGGATAAAAAGCAAAGGTGAGCCCCCATGGTGACGAGCGTTTACTTCATGACAATGCGACGAGTTGCTTCGACGCAGACAGCTGCAAAGGTTAGCTGGCAGAGGAAGAAGCAGGTATGTTAGAGGAGGGTAACCCGCTTCCCGCGGAAAGCGAAGTATATTTCAGGAGCGATTTTTTGCACCGCATATTATTCGTTCGGATTCTCGTTGACTAAAACATTTCTGTCCCAGGCTCCTTAGAAGAAAAATCAGTTTTCTTTTTTGGCATGAATCTATGCAACTACGTTTTTGTACTTGTCTTCCGTGAATCTGTAGAAGTACATGATGATCAGACGGATAAGGGACCCGACTGCAGGAAGTAAGGCGATCACAAAGAACAGACCTTGTAACGTACGGGGCTTTGGGCCTGATTCGGCACATAGTTGATAATGGTTAAGATGACCCCTGTTGCACCACCTGCGATGGCCACGGATAATTTCCCCGTAAATGTCTGTCCGGAGAACGTCACAGCTTCAGAGCGCTGACCGGTTCTAAGCTCGGGTAAATTCAATCGTTTCAGCAAGCATCGTGGAAATAAGCGGACCGGGTGCTGTATACAGAATCATCGTCACCGTCAGAAATGCCATAACAACCATGGTGTTTGAGTAACCAGACATGAAGAAAGCAATCCGAACAACAATGTCGATAATTAAAATCGTCATGAGAATGTGTTTCTTAAAGAAATGCTTCGTCAGTATTGGAATAAAGAAGAAACCTACACAACTGACCAATATGGAAATATTGCAGATTGCCAATGAAGGCAGGTTAACGAATGAATAGAAATTTGTCGAAAAACAGCGTGGAGTATTGAGTTTTCTGTTCTGCCTTTGTTACAATTAACTACTGTTAGAACTACGGTTTTTATTCGAAAGGAGATCCGTAATTTATGGGCGGAGCAATTAATGATAGACAGGAACAAATGAAATATCTTCACCAGCGTATTGAGCTTCTCATGACGATGCTTGATGGCATTGACCCGGAAGAAGCGGGCGTTGAAGATATCGACCGCATTATTGAAATGCTTGATGAACTTGAAAACAAGGCAAAACAATACCGTAAGAGCTGGGACGGCCAATGATCCTTTATCTGGTCCGGCACGGACAGTCTGAAGCCAACCTGAAGGGCATCATTCAAGGGCACGCAGAGTTCCCTTTATCCGACCTGGGAAAAGAACAGGCGGCCCTTACAGGAGAGGCATTTCAAGTTGAACACCTCGACGCTATTTTCACAAGTGATTTGGGGCGGGCAAAAAAGACGGCAGAAGCGATCGCCAAGCACCACCCACTTGAGGTTCACACCTGGGACAAAGTGCGGGAGGTTGGGCTCGGTCCCCTTGAAGGAAAGACCCGGGCGGAAATGAAAGCCGCTTTTCCCGATCTTGAAACAAAATCTCTTTTGACATCGGGTATTGAAGGCTCAGAAACCGTCGAAGAAATTACTGCTCGCTGCGAATATGTTCTTGAACAACTTCGTGCAGGGTACGACAACAAGAAAGTTGTGATTGTGTCTCACGGCGGATTTATTAGTATTTTCCTTATGTATTTAATTGCCGGACCGAAGTGGCAGGAGCTGACCCGTCCGTTTATGATCGGAAACACGGGGATTACAAAGGTCGAATGGCGCTCGGATGAGCAGGTAAAGTTTCACTATGTGAACCGGACCAATCATCTTGAGCGGGAGAAGGACCTGAAAACCACAACGGTGCTGTACTAAATGGTGCCTGCCACCACCCGGATTTTGTCGAATTCATAGGACTTTTATAGATGTTTGAATACCGGTTCCTTCCTTGGAATCCGGTATTTTTTTGTCTGAGTGACCGCAAATGTCCTTGGTATGTTCATTTTTTCCACAGCTTGGTTATGGTAAAGTGAAGGTAGACAAATCAGTGTAGGTGTGATGACGATGAAGAAGATTGCGATTATCGGCGGAGGCATGACAGGCCTCACAGCCATGTACTATTTAAATAGGAAAATGAAAGAACGCGGGACGGACACAGAGCTTGTGATGATCGAAGCGAACGATCACCTCGGCGGGAAAATACATACAGTCGAGCGTGACGGCTTTATTATGGAAACAGGGGCAGACTCCATCGTGGCCCGGCACGAAAGTGTAATGCCGTTGATTGAAGACCTGGGGTTAAAGGACGACGTTGTTTACAATTCCTCGGGTGTTTCATTCATTTATACAGACAATACGCTTTTCCCGATCCCTGTGGATACGATTTTCGGCATTCCAACGAGTGTGAAATCCTTGTATGAAAGTACCCTCGTATCTGAAGCGGGAAAAAAGGCCGCTTTAAAAGACCTTGAAACGCCAAACGAAGGGTTTACAAAGGAAAGCTCTGTGGGGGACTTCCTTACGTTCTTTTTAGGCGGAGAACTGGTGGAAAAACAGATTGCACCGGTGTTATCCGGAGTCTTTTCAGGAACGCTCGATAAGCTCACAGTAGGCGCAACATTGCCTTTTTTAATCGATTATAAGGAAAAGTACGGTTCCATCATAAAAGGATTGGAAGCACATAAAGAACAGTTTAAGGCCGGATCGAGCAGGAAGTTCCTTTCGTTTAAGGGTGGGCTTTCCACCATCATTGACCGGATGGAAGAGAAGCTCGGTGATCACACGATCCTTAAAGGTGTCCACGTGTCCAAGATTTATAAAGAAAACGGAATGTACAGGCTGGAATTGTCAAACAGCAATGAGCTCACCGTTGACGGGGTTGTTTTAAGTACTCCTCATGACGTGACCCAGCGCCTCCTCGGAAGCCCTGAAGTGGATGTGAATTTTAACGAGTTAAAGAACTCTTCAATCAAAACCGTCTACCTCGGGTATGACATCCCGGCAGACAGGCTGCCGGCTGACGGTACGGGTTTTATCGTTTCGGGTGAAAATGACATCCACTGTGATGCGTGCACATGGACGAGCAAAAAATGGGCCCACACCTCCAGGAACGGGAAACTCCTTGTGAGGCTGTTTTATAAAAGCACAAACTTGTCGTACCCGGAGCTTAAGAAAATGGATGATGAGACCTTTGCCGCGTTTGCCCGTAAAGACATTGAGAAAAGCCTCGGCATTCAGGAAGCGCCGACCACAGTGGAAGTCACAAACTGGGATAACCTCATGCCGAACTATCATAAGAAGCATACGGAATCAGTAGCGGCGCTGGAAGCCAAGATGGCGTCACTGTATCCGAATGTGATCCTTGCCGGATGCTCCTATTACGGCGTCGGCATCGGGGCGTGTATTCAAAACGGGAAAGATACGGCTGAAACGGTGGCGCACCTGACACGGCAAATGGATAGGGGCGAAGATGATGGTCAGTAAAATCTATATACGACAACGCGCTTCATAATCAGGAAAAAGAATGCATCCGGGAGCGGATCGGGAAGCTTTATGACATCAAACGTATCCACGAGTTGGTGCCTGTCACCACCCGGATTTTGTCGAAACCATAGGACTTTATTCGGAAAATGAATAGAGCAACTACGAACGCTGGACCCATTTAGGGACCGGCGTTTTTCTGTGGTCCACCACCTGCCCCTTTTTTACCAACATCTTCTAAAAAAGCGAAACCTCTCACCCTTTTCAGCCGTAAAACAGTGAGAGCAGAGGGGGAGCCGTTTTGAAAAACACGCTAACACTATTTTTCTTTTTACTTATGATCGGCTGCACCGGTTCAGAGACTTCTGAGATTGCCTGGGGAGAAACGGCCGACCAATCATCGGTTCATGTCACACCGTTAACCTTTCGGAATGGAAGCTACGATAATCAAATCGAGAAGTTCGAAGTAATCGAGTTTGGACAGGTTGCAATCATTGAGTTTGAAGCGGCAAACCGTTCGGAGACACCAGTAATCATCGATCGGGACTTTTACTATGGGAGGTTTGCGATTCTTATGGATGATGAGATCACAGGAAGAGAGCATCTCGCCAGAATGGACCTTGATTTATTTCCTTTTGACGTTTTTACCGGGGAACTCCAGCCGGATGAGAAAGTGGAGACGTCATTATTTATCTATACAGGTCCGGGTGAGATCATGAACCTGCTTTATGATGGTGAAAAAGCAGAAGAGAACGACTACGCAGTAAATTGGTCCATTCCTAAACCGTGAAACAGACTTGTTTTAAGCGGAAAGGGTATAAAGTAAGGTAGATTCGTTCATTGTACGGGAGGGATTTTTCATTAAGAAAACATATCTGGTTCTCATAGGTTTCAGTCTCACTGCCGCCGCTGTGGCTGGCTGGTTTTATATCAGTACACTCACCTCCGTCCAGCAGGCGGTCCTTGATGATTTGGAGCGGGATCATGTAAGTACGATCAGCATTACTCATTATAATGACCATTACCACGTGGTTGAAGAAACCGTTATTGAAGAGGAAGAAAAGATCAATGAAGTGCTTGAGTCCCTGGGTGAAATCAGCTTAAGAAAGCCAGGAAGCACGTATGTCCATCCCCGTGAAAACGTCAATGTCCAGCTACTCCGGACGTCTTCCGCACCTGTAGCAACACTCACGTTTTATAAGGACGGTTACCTTGAAGTTGCCGACCGTACAACCCCTTCGAGCCAGTCGACTCATATTATCAGGGGCGATTATGATATCAATCATGTCAAAGAACTGCTGGTGACGGCTGAATAAAATCCAGTAAGCCGATGCCCAACGCAGGGAGCAGGTTCTTTTTTTGAAAGTTTGTGGTCGTAATAAATGCTGCATAATAAAGGAGAGAAATCACTTGGATTTTGAGACACTTGGCCACACCGTTCAAACCCTTAGTAAAAAAGTAAAAGGGGACATTTCCCTTCACATCCACACAGAGGAAGGAGAGATCGGATACGGCTCGGCCACTCCCCTGATCGCAGCAAGTCTGATAAAAGTGCCGTGTGTGTACGCAGCGGTGCTTAAGAGTAAGGAAGGGACATTTGAGTTGGACGAAGAAACAATCGTTTCAGCGGAACAGAAAATAGGAGGAACCGGTGTGCTTTTCCATATGCCGGGGGAGGTCCGGATCACGAACCGGCAGCTCCTCTCCCTTATGATTACGGTCTCTGACAACACGGCGACCAATGTCATTATTGACCGGATTGGCATCCCTTATATTCAAAAAACGATGGTTTCTGCAGGGTGCGATTCGTCTTGGATCAAACGAAAAATCATTCACACGGACCCGAACACCCAGCCCTTAAACAACATCATGTCAGCACGGGATTTCAACCGCATTTTAATGGCAATCAATCAGGGAAAAAACCTCACTGAAGAAAACAGGGAATTTATTCTCTCAAGTCTGACCGGGCAGCAGATTAATCATAAGCTTCCGTACTTGTTCTCCGACGGACTGCCTCCAACCGTGCGTGTTGCCCATAAAACCGGAGATGACATCGGCATGGAACATAACGGAGGAATGATTTGTCTCAATGGGAAAACGGCTTATGTGACAGTGATGACGGTTAAACTGGAAACAAACATTGAGGGACAGGAGTACATAAGAAAAGTAGGAAAAGCTGTGTATAATTATCTTTCCGGGTACATTTAAATAGATTGGGAGTTTCGTCTTCTCCCCTTTGGAGACTGAAATGGTAAATCTCCGGATGTTCGATAGGCTTTGAGCACGGCAAATTCCAGGAAGGAACTATGGATATTTTATTTACCATCTTCTATTTCTCGGTATTCATGCTTATTCTTTTCCTGGTCATTGAAGTTCGAAAAGGCATTAACCGCTCAAATTTAGGCAGGTATTTAGAAGAAAAGCACGGGATCAAAGAAGAGGAAGAATCGTTTCTGAATAGGGATCTGGATGATGAGGAGCGCAAATAAACGTTCACACTTGGGAAGTTTCCATGAGAATCATTATTGGCGGTGCTGCAACGCCGGCATTCGTCGGTGCTCATTTTTCCGGGGAAAGCAGGTGGAGGATGATGCAGGTGAATAATGAGGATTACGTGATAGAGGACCGGACCATCAGCCCCAAAAAAGTAAATAAATACACCTTCCTTTGGGGCGTTGGATGCTACTTCTTCTTTTTTGTTCTCTTCTCCCTCATTTGGGGAGTTGAAGGTTTCGGATTTGAAATATTATTCCCTCTGGGTGTTGCATTTATTGTGTTGATCGTTGTTCACGAGTTTCTGCACGCGGCAGGGTATGTTTATATCGGGAAAGCGTCGTGGAGGGATGTGAAGTTCGGCATTATTTGGAAGCAGTTTATGCCCTATGCTCACTGCAGGGGACCGCTTCGAATTAATCATTACCGGATGGCCGTTTTTCTTCCTGTTATTCTCGGGGTGATTCCTCTTACATATGCTTTTTTTACCGGCAGTCCGTTTCTTTTTCTCATCGGGGTGTTTATGACACTCGCATCCCCCGGGGATAAGAAGCCCGGGATCCCGCTGAATGTTACTCCCGGTTGAATGAAAAAAGAGCTGTCAGGCTGCAAGGAACAACACGATGGTTGTTACGAGAGATATCGCAGCAGGCAGGCCAAAAATAAACACAACTCGGAGCAGGCCATCCACAAAGCCTTCAATGGTCTTTCCACCCAGGTAAAGAGTGAAGAGGAGAAAAACAGCAGGCACATAATAAACCTCTTCGGGGAACAAGGTAAACGGGGTGTTAATGGCTGCCAGAAGCAGGATAAAAGCGGCATAGCAAAAATAATTAAGAAGCCGGAATCCCGTGTGCCGGTCCTTTTCTTTTTTTACCCCTAAGAACTTCGCATACGGATTCATGGTCAATCCCCTCCTTACAAACTTCTTCCCATTAGTTAAGTAGAATAAAACGGTTTCTTGAAAAGAGGTAGATTAGTAGAATTGGAACGAGTAATTAAGAATGAGAGGGGATATTATGATACGAATGTTTCTCGTGTTTGTGATAATGTCTGTTTTTTTTGGAGCAGGCATGTACTATTACTTTTTTTCTGTTCAAATCGCACTCATAACCGGCCTTTCCTTTGGCGGTATAATGGCTGTTTTTCTGGGATCAATGAATATTTTAATGCATAAAGACGCAAGAAAGGCGGACGGAAGACTTAAGCAAAGAAGAGGAATGGTTATCTCGATGCCTTATAAAGAAACATTCTCCTTATGTAAAGAGGCTTTATCTGTGATGGAAGAAACAAAGCTCACATACGTAAATGAAGAGGAAGGCGTGATTCGAGGGGAGAAAGAAACGTCGGTCTATTCATTTGGTGAGAAGCTGGAATGTAAGGCTGAAGCTGTATCGGAAATAACAACGAAGGTTTGGATAGAGAGTAAACCGTCTTATCGTTTTACTTTGATTGATTATGGGGTCAATTTAAGAAATGTTGAATCATTTGTAAAATATTTCGAATCGAAAAGGGTTAAGGATAGACCGCAGTGTTCTTTAGAGAAGCCCACTGATAACCGTGGGAAGGGAGCGATTATATAGCGCTCGGTACTTGCAGAGATAAAAGGGGGTACTACTTACGGCATTAATATTTTGAAGCTTCAAGAATCCATTTCTCAGGCCGAACGGACATTTTGTCCGAACAATACCAGAGATTACTACAGAGGTTACAACATTTAAGTCATATAAAAAAGGAGGCAGGGAATAACGGTTGTTTTTATGAAGGTGCCAAATGCACAGGACGGAATGCGGTAGTTAACCATACAGCATTCACGAGAACCGTCATTAACGAAAAGATCAGTGTCCAGACCATTGGTGACGAAAAGGTAACGAAAAAGAAGCTGTATCCAGCAATAACGATACTGGCAACCGCTAATGTCAAAATGCCTCCGATACATAACACAGTCATCACTTTTTTCATCCAGCCGATGCCGAGCGTGTATAAAGCAAGAGGGACTGTGTAAAGAACAGTAACGAAAAAGACAGCTGCCCACATAACCGGAGAGCCGTACTCGTTTGCATTGGGTCCTGTGCTGCTGAGTGGGGATAACGAAGCGGCGATCATGAAGCAGACAAAGCAGCAAGCCGAAAGCAGGGTAAGCCAGATTAGTCTTTGTTTATTCATAAGTAACGAAACTCCTTCCAAATCCCTGAATTGATTTTACTATAGCATGATCTGTAAAACTTTTACTTTTATATGAAACGCAAGGCTCTTTTAGTCGTAACCGAACTTGTATTGGATAATGAAAGTATTCGACTGACGCTGTTTTTTTCAGGTGATAAGAACAAACAGGAGGAAGGTTACATTTGCAGTGGAATCGCGAAGCTCGGTTTACTGCATTTGTTCTAGTAAAGGTGGTGATCAAAATGGTCTGGTGGAAAAAGGAGATGATCAGGTACACAGAAGCATTCATATTCCTGGGACTCGGACTTGTTGTCACACTTCTGGTCCTGAGGGACATTTACGAAGGCTTTGGAATCATGTTTCTAGGTAACACATGGGTGACCTGGTTCGCTGTATCGTTTCTCCTGTTTGCGGTGTATTCGCTGGCTGCCAAATTTGTTTTCGTAAAAAGCAATGAATTTTACCGTAAAAGGATCAGGTCCATTTCTTTCTTGGTTGGTTTTGCCGGAGCTTTATACATAGTGACCGTACCGTTTTTCAAAGGGGAACTGCTGTTTTAACCGGTAAAAACTCCACCTGTAGTCTTAGAAAAGTTCAACCGGTGCTCCGGGGAAGCGGGAGCTGTCAGCGCGTATTCTTTATGTAAGAGAGACAGTTACATGAGGAGGATACGATATGATAAGAAACAGCCGGTTGCTCAGATGGTTCGGTATAAGACAGGTGGAGTTGTGCTGCAAGAGATGGAGCGCACGTACGAAAGAAGCTCTACTCAATGAAAAAGTGAGTGAACAAAAAGCTGGAATTGAAGAGAACTATTACAATCACATTTAGCAACAGGATACCGCATACATTGTGGAAAGTTGCTGGTATTTTTTATCGCAAGAAAATGGAAAAAGATGTTAAAATGGTCAAAGAAGAATGATCAGAGGAGGATCTGTGTGATGGAATATGGAAGCACTTTGTTTAAAGGAACAGCAAGCTACTATTCCCGCTGCCGTCCTTTGTATCCGGCCTCGCTCGTCCGTTTTGCTGTGAAGCGCTTTGGTCTTGATGGTACCGGCCGGATGCTTGATGCCGGGTGTGGTCCCGGTCAGCTTGCATGCCGGTTCTCCGATTGGTTTGAAACGATAACCGGGATCGATACAGAGGAGGAAATGATTGATGAAGCGAGCCGCCTAAGTAAAGAGAACAGAGTGGACAATGCGGAGTGGATTCACAGTGATGCGGAAACGTTTGTTAAGACCGCTCCTTCATCGTTCAGGCTTGTTATCATCGCAAAAGCCTTTCACTGGATGGACCGTCGTGCTTTGCTGGATTCGCTGTACCCGAAGGTTTCCCCGGGAGGCGGGGTGATCATCATTGATGAAGCCCCGCCCAAAAGCCGTCCTTTGTGGAAGGGGACGGTCAATGACGTGGTTGAAGAATGGTACGGCAGGAACAGGCGTGCAGGGAAGACGACGTATTCCCATCCAGAGGTGAGTCATGAAGAAGTAATCGAAGACTCGCGGTTTACCCTGGAGGTTCACGAGCTGCCTCCCTTTCAGGTCAGCTGGACCGTGGATGTTATTATCGGCTACCTGTATTCCACGTCTTATGGGAGAAAAGCATTTTTAGGAGAAAAAGCGGAAGCATTTGAAGGGCATATGAGAGAGGCCCTTATGATGATTGACCCGTCCGGTGTTTTTAAAGAAACAATCACGTTAAAACTTAAGCTGGCTATAAAAAAGGGTGGCACCGTAGGAAGGGAAGACTAGGAGGGACGATACTTGCGTAAGGAACAGGAAATGCTGGATGTGATTTTAACTGTGGCAAAAGAGGACAAACGGATCCGAGCGGTTTATATGAACGGGTCGCGTACAAATCCCAATGTGCCGAAAGATATTTTCCAGGATTACGATATTGTTTATGTGGTGACAGAGACAATGAGCTTTATCCAGGATGAAGAATGGATCTCTGTGTTTGGTGACCTGCTTATGATTCAGGAGCCGGACAAAAATGACAAGCTGCTCGGCATGGATGTGAACCTGAACCGTTCCTACTGCTACCTGATGCTGTTTAAGGACGGGAACCGGATTGATCTTCACATTCAGACAGAAGAGGTCATGAGAGAAGAGTATGGTCAGGATTCACTTACGATACCGCTTTTGGATAAAGATGCTGTTCTGCCTGCCATTCCAGAGTCGACGGACGTTGATTATCATGTGACGTGGCCTGAAAAAGCGAGATTCGAAGGTGCATGCAATGAGTTCTGGTGGTGCATGCAAAACGTCGGGAAAGGGCTGTGGCGTGATGAACTTCCCTACGCGAAAGGGATGTTTGAGCAGGTGGTACGAAGGCCGCTGGATCAGATCGTTTCCTGGTGGATCAGCATGCAACAAGATTTCGTCATGTCGCCGGGGAAGATGGGAAAGTACTTTAAGACGTACCTTCCGGAGCATTATTGGGATCTGTATAAAAAGACGTATGCAGGGCCTGGTGTGGAGGAATCGTGGGAAGCGGTGTTCGCCGCATGCGAATTGTTCCGGACGCTTGCAAGAGAGGTCGCAGAGAACTTGTCCTATGAATATCCGGAGGCGGACGACCGGAATATGACCGTGTATCTGGAGCGTGTGCGGGAACTGCCCCGGGATGCGGAGGGGATATTCTGACCGGAGTGAGCCGGGACGGTGGTTTATCATGAATTTATTAGATTTTCCTTAATCCGCAGGAGTTTATCATGAATCCGTAGGAGAATATCATGAATTTGTCCGGTTTATCATGAATCCTCTCCTCACCTACAAGCCCGAGCCAGAAGCCCGGGCTCTTTTTTTATCCAAATCTACTCTTTTTTCCAAATTCATAAAACCATTTCCAAATAAAATTCGTTACTATTAGTAGAGGTGGTGAAAGAGGTGCCCGCTTTTATGTCGACAATACCCCGGGAGTGGCAGGGCGCCGCAGCAAAATGATGCCTACAGATGAAGAACTCATTAAAGAAATAAAAGACGGCAGTCAAGCGGCCATGGAAGTACTCGTCAAGAAGCATTACAAAACAGTGTTTGCCTACATATACCGCAAGATTGGTGATCATCATCTTGCTTACGACCTGACCCAGGACGTGTTCGTGAAAATGATGAAAGCCCTGGACCAGTACAAGAATGACGGGAAGTTTACCCACTGGCTGTCACGAATTGCGGTGAATCACTGCCGGGATTACTTCAGAAGCCGGCCATACAAGCAGCAGAACCGGGAAAACGAGCTTAACCCGCTCATCCCTGATCACAAACAAAACGTCTGGGACATGCTCAGCAAAAAAGAAGACAGCGAAAAGGTGAAGACTGCGATCAAAGAGCTCCCGGAAATGCAACGGGAAGCAATCATTCTAAAATACTATCACGAAATGAAAATTAACGAGATCGCTACGATTACAGATTCAAAAGAAGCAACAGTGAAATCAAGACTCAAACAGGGTGTGGGGAAGTTAAAGGCATTGTTACAAGGAGGGAACCGAGATGAGGAGAGACGTGAAGGATAATGAAACGGACGGCATGTGGCATTTGGACGATAAGGAATTGAAGGAAGAGCTCGACCAGTTTCTTGTTAAGTATCCGGACGAAGAACAGATCGATGCCACCATCAGTACGCTCCGCCAGTATGTTCCCCAAAAGGGCCGTGTCCGGTCCATGGAGCGTCTGCACGCGCTTGTAAAGCGGTCGGCAGCAGAAGTATCTCTCATCAGCCCGGCCTACTGGGTGCTGAGTGTTCTCCTTTTTGTGTTGGGGTACGCCATGACGACGGTTTCTACCGATGCACCTTTGACAATGTTTATTGTACTCGGATCTCTGCCTTTTATCATAGGTGTTTCCGAGGTTGTGAAAGGACGTGAACAAGGGATGCTGGAAATGGAGATGAGCTGCAGGCATTCCTCACATGAAGTCATGCTTTCGCGGTTGTTCATTATCGGTGCTTACAATGTCCTGTTAAATGGCGTGCTGATCATCGGTTTTGTCCCAGTGAATGCCCGTGTTTCACTGTGGGAGATGATTCTCGTATCATTAACAGCGTTTACGATTTTTGCGGCTGTCTCATTAGCGGTATTATCCCGCCTGAGAGGGAGAAACGCTCCAATCACGATCATCTCGATCTGGTTTGTCACAATGGTGGCTCTTGCAAGCAACTATACCTGGATTGAGAAGTATGTTCACGGAAGTCTGTTGTTTCAGGGGGCTGTACTTGTAACAGGAGTGGGTTTGTTTTTAATGCAGGCAAAACAACTGGCAAAAAGGTTTTCTACGTTTGAGGAGGAAGAGTACATTGAATCTGACCGTTGACCGTGTCTCAAAAACATACAAAGATAAAAAAGCAGTAGATCATTTTTCAGCAGATCTTCAAGAAGGTGTGTATGCCCTCCTCGGTCCAAACGGTTCCGGGAAATCCACGCTCATGCGGATGATGGCCTCGATTTTAAGGCCAACCTCCGGGAGGATTCTCCTCGACGGCAGGGACATTGCGACCCTTGATGACGCTTACCGTGATGTATTGGGCTACATGCCTCAGGAATTCGGTGTGTACAAAAACTTCACCGCCGAGCGGTTTCTCCGGTATTTTGCCAGCCTGAAAGGGCTTGGGAAAAAAGAAGCTGAGGAAAAAATTGATGAACTGCTGACCCTTGTGAACCTTCAAGGTGACAGGAAACGAAAAGCCGGCCGATTCTCAGGGGGAATGAAACGAAGGCTCGGCATTGCTCAGGCGCTCCTCAACGATCCGAAGGTGCTCATTGTTGACGAACCGACAGCGGGGCTCGACCCAAAAGAACGGATCCGCTTCCGGAACCTTCTTTCTGACATTTCCCAGGACAGAATTGTGCTCCTTTCCACCCATATTGTGTCTGATATCGAGTCGGTTGCCAAAGAGGTACTGCTCATGAAAGAGGGAGCGCTGGTGAGACAGAGTCCGGTAGAGGTACTTCTTGAAGAAATGACCGGGAAAGTGTGGCGTACGGTTGTGGATGAAAAAGAAGCCAAGGTGATTCAGGCTCGTTATCAGGTGAGCAATATAATGCGGACGGCCGCGGGCAATACACTTCGAATCATTAGTGAAGAAAAACCCCATGTCCGTGCTGGAAATACAGAACCCACTTTGGAAGATGTGTATGTTCATTTCTTTGATGAGGAGGCGGATGACGGTGTATAAGCATGAATGTTTTAAAATCTTCTCAAAGCCAAGCATCTATCTCGTGTTTGCCCTCATTACAGGCCTCCTTCTGTGGGGAGAACAATCTATACCTCCGGAACCGGTCTTCGATGAGAGTCATGAGGAACTGATTGAGCGTTGGGGAGGACCGGTAACGGAAGAAATGAATGAGATCGTCAGGGAAGAGATGGTCATGCAGGACGGTGGAGAGAGTCCTGACAACCTCCATCCTATTGAAGGCAACGTGCATTTTTCAATCGCAAGTGCATGGGGAAATAAAGAAGCAATGAAAGAACGAAAAGCCGATCTGCAGATGAAGAAAGAGGAGCTTACTCCTTCATCGTATGCCTGGCGTGTCGCTTCAAAAGAGCAGGAGATGTACGAAAAAGTAGGAGAAGCCCATGGTTTTTTCATTGTTGAAGGGTGGCGGGGGATGTTTGATTTTCTTGAACCTTTTTTCAGTGTCATACTGCTGGCTGTTCTTATTCTGGTGGGGCTTTCTCCCGTTTTCGCAGACGAGCACGGGAAAAGAATGGCTGGCTTACTTTTGGCAACGAAGCATGGAAGAAAGAAACTGGTTACTGCAAAGCTTCTGGCCGGAATCACGTATATTGCAGCGATTTTTGTTTCCCTGCATGTGGTAAATACCGTTATCCATGTAGTCAAATTTGGCGGTCTGGGAGGGTGGGACGCTCCGATCCAGAGCCTGTGGTCGTCCATGTTTGCCTGGTGGAGTCCTTATGGTCAGTCCCCGTTTGCGTGGAACGTTCTTGAATTTTGGGGTGCCACTTTGACCGTTCAATTCTTCGGAAGTCTCGTTTTCGGTGTGCTGGTTCTTGTATGCTCCCAGCTTACGAGAAATGCCATGGTTGCATTTTTTATCAGTGGCTGTGTTCTGGCGGCGCCTTATGTGATCAGGCAGCTGGGGCTGGAGCACGGGATGATGGAGTACGTCACTGCATTCAGCTATATGGAACTGATACGCACAGAGCGCCTGTTTCAAACGTTTGAGGCATACAACGTGTTTGGCATTCCGGTATTGTACCATACTGTTCTCATCTGTTTATTTGCATTAATTACGGTTGGGGTCACCGTTCTTCTTTACTGGAGTCACAAGCATGAACAGGTGGCCGGGTGATCGGGTGGGCTGGGGTAAAAAAACCGGTTAAATGGTGGAAAACACCGGATAAATTTTAAATTTCCCCGAATAAATTCTATGAAAATCCATTAATATTCCAAGCGGGAAGGTTTAATTAAATAGAAGAAGAAATGATAGATGAAAAGAGGTCTGGCGACGGAATTTGCTATCGGTCTTGCCATGGATTCAGGAATGATCCCAATCCTGAATCCATGAGGACGGCTACTCCTGCTTTTTCGCAGGATTATAGTTACTCGACTCTTTCATTTCGTTACGGAGCTCCGCATCATGCATAATCCTTAGCACAGGCCGGCTTCCAAGCAGGAGACTTCCGCACAGGTACAGAACCATACCAAAAATTTCTGCAGATGAAAAGAAGTTCAATATACTTCCTGTAACAAAGAAAAGACCGATCAGAAGATCGTTCACCGTGGTGATGAGCCGATATCTTTTTCTGAAATACAACCGGAAACGGCCTGCTTTGACGTCTAAGAAGTCTTTCTTATGTGAAATTTCAGGCTTCATCGGTTACCCTCCTTTAAAAAACTCTCACTTTAGTACCTACCACAACAAAGCGTATTAAAAACTTCCAAAACGTCAAATGGTGCCTGTCACCACCCGAACTTTGTCGTATCCATAGTACTTTTTTGCAAAAAAAAAGCAGAGGGAAAAGACCTAAGGATTCGAGGAGTGACAGGCACCTCAAAAGGAGGAATGACAATGATCCGCATCGCACCAATAGCAGCAGCTCTACTCATCCTGCTTGTCTCAGGCTGCAGCAGCCAGGCTCTTCTCAGTGACAATGCTCTCATTGCACAAACACATCTTGAAGGAATGGGATTCAAGGTCCTGTCAATGGACCGGGAAGGGACATACACGTTTACAGATGAAGACCTGGTTTCCAAACAGCGGGCTCAGCCTCATGAAGAGATCTGGGCGGTTCAGGAACATATTGCAGAATCTTTTTCTGGTCAAATGATTATTACAATAACATTCACCGTCCAAGAGCATCCACTGGACAACGCGTTTGGCATGGGGAAAACAAAGGCAACCGTCATGATTATTGAGGGAGAAGTGATCGGCGGCTGGGCCTATCCGGTTTCAAAGGACAATGACGTGAGCGGTGCGCCATATTCTCTGGACGGAAAAGCGCCGGAGTAATTGGGACATGACGGATGTGAATAAAGTATAACCAGGGCGGTTCTCCTAAGCTCTGGTTTTTTTGTGGAAAAGAACGATGCCGGTGTTTTGTCATACGTGCTAAAATATGACAAAAGAGAGAAACGGGGACCGTGTGTGTTTACTTCTATGCTTCCATTTGCAGGCTTTGTATGTCTGCTTGTTTATGCGATGTATGATTTTATAAAAAATAAGCATCGAAATTAGGGGAGTGACAGGCACGACAAAACAGGCACCACAAAAAAGCTCCCCCAATAATCAGGGGAGCTCTCGTTAATTCAATGGGAATTCTCTGAACCGTATCGCTTCTGCGAGAGTCGGCTTGATGGACACATGACCGAAAGACAGGCCGAGCTTTACAGTGGCCTGGGCCATTTCAGGTCTCATTCCTGACAGGGTCGTTGAAACGCCGATCAGCTGGAGGGCGTCGATCAGGTTCATCAGCTCTTCAGCCACGTTTTGATCAATTGTTACTACCCCCGACAGGTCCATGAGCAGGTAATTGACACCCTGTGTCGAACAGCGTTCAAGTGTTTTTTCCATAATGATTTTGGATCTGGCAGAATCGATGTCACCTACGATAGGAAGGAGGGCAACCTCTTCATTTAAGGTAATGACCGGGGAGCTTAATTTACTAATCAGTTCCTGCTGTGCTTCTATTCTTTTTTTAGAATAGTTGGTATGCTCTTCGACAAACCAGACAGTAATTTCACTGAACATGCGGTCAAGAACACGGTACCATCTGATAATCTCGTGAATACTGTAGTCATTTTCAACAGTTTCTACAAATTCTTCAATGATTTTCCCATACTGTTCATGTGTCCGGTTAAACTCTCTTAGAATCAGGTGCAGGGGGGTGTTATGGTGCTCTTCGTCCTGCGCGATCTCATGAATCCATTCTTCGATCCCTTCCAAAAAGGCAGATTCACTTTGGATAAACACCGAAAAAAACCGCTTATGAAACCCATTGTTTTGTCGTTTAATGTTCTGGATAATGTCAGGATCACTTGATGCGTATACACCGTCTGAACTGTTTTTACTGGCCATTTCATACCATTCATCAGTGATCCTGTCTGCATTGTCCATTAAAAACTGATACAAATTATTATTTCTGTGCATGATGGCCTCCCGCTATTACCAATTTATTCTGTAATTTTGATATTACCTTAAAAATACAGGGATGTCGATCGATGATTTCTTAAAATACATGATTCTTTGAGGTGTAGTGAAACCTTCTCCTGGTCCCGCCATAGACAGGTTATACATGACGGAAGAGGATCGAGTTGCTTGTAGTTGTACTCGGACTGATCGGGGCTGCAGGTTATTGTATTTCTTCAACAGGTTGCTGGGGTATCAGTGGAGAGTCGATGATTCATCTAGTTTTCTTTAACAGGAGAACTGACCGGATAAAAAGAAGATCTCCTCAAAAAATGACCGCTTGTGACACTTTTTGATTTTTAAGTGTTAACAGAGCATTGCAGATGCTTCGGCAAACCCCAAGGAATGCACGGCGCGAGTCCGCGGAAGGGGAGCATCTTCCATTAAATAAAGCTGAGATCATTGCTGAACAGGCGCGAGGCCCAAAGGTTTTATTTTCAGGACAGCGTTAAATGTCCACGGTTCACATACACTACGGATAGCTGACAAACGGGAGGAACAAAAATGGACGTAAGGCTTGATATCACATACAAAACCCCAAAGGGACTGGAAACCACCTTCAGCTCCGCAGATATGCGTGTAGAAGAAGCGATTGCCATTGCAGGAGATCTCGAACGGACCGGACGCCTTAAGAACATTACGTTTGTAGACCACCGGGAACAAACGTGGACATTAAAACAGCTCAAGAAACTCGTTGCAGAAATTGAAACAGAGCCCCATCACATTACGGTTTATTTTGACGGCGGATTCGATCTACAGACAAAAGTATCCGGTCTTGGCTGTGCGATCTATTATGAGCAGAACGGGAAATCTTTCCGTTTAAGGAAAAATGCAAAAATGGAGGCTCTGGATTCGAATAACGAAGCGGAATACGCGGCTCTCCACCTGGCTGTCCAAGAGCTGGAAGAGCTCGGCGCCCACCATTTACCCGTTACCTTTACGGGAGATTCCCAAGTGGTCATTAATCAGCTCAGCGGCGAGTGGCCCACAATGGAAAAAGCCCTGAACAGCTGGGCTGACCGGATTGAGGATAAATTAAAGAAACTGGGCATCGATCCGGCCTACGAAGTGGTCTCCCGTAAAAAGAACCATGAAGCCGATCACCTCGCATCCCAGGCGTTAAACGGAGTGGCAGTGAGGAGTAAGGTCGAGCTGGATGGAAAGTCGAAGTAAAAAGTAATGAGAAGGTCTCCCCAAAAGTGTAAGGGGGCACCTTTTACTCATAAAAAGTCATATGGTTCTTTGACTCTCTGTAATAATCAAGCCTGTCCTGAAGTGTCCCTGTGTGGAACTCGAATTTATGGCCGTCAGGGTCGGTAAAGTACACCGACCTTTTGTCTCGTTCATCTCTCCGGCGGCCTGGAAGGATATTTACTCCCAGCCGCTCCAATTTTGCCAGCATCGGGTCAAAATCAGCTTCTGCAATCGAAAAGGCAACATGGGTGTAGGTCTCATTCCTTGGTACATCCGCCTCCTCATTCAGGGCAAACCACATGCCACCCACATCAAAATACGCCGTCTTATTTCCCTTCACCAGCAGCTTCCCGCCAAACGCGTTTTCGTAAAATGAAATCGACTCGTCCAAGTCCGATACAGAAAATAAAAAATGATTCAGTCCTTTAATCGTCATTTGAAACCTCCTTTAAGATGTCCTTTAATGATCCGGATCTTCTGTTCATACGTCCTGTACCGCTGAAAAAAATGAGGCTTCCCCTTATTTTCAAAATGCCGGTTCCACTTAAACATGCTGCGAAAACGGCAAACGTAGGTTTATAATTTTCCAAACCGAGCTTCTGCCTCATGTATCGCTTGACGATACGATACGTCCGAATCCGATACGTGGGATCGAGAAAAAGAATCACACCAGCCCGCTCAAAGCTTTCATTCACCCAAGGTTCATTATGGACACCTTCCACGATCCACAGGTCTCCCTGCACAATCTCCCCGAGACGTTTAATTCGTTCCGCTTCTGAACGCTCCGGTCCCCGGACTGATGCCGCTCCCAGACCACATTATCCAGCTCAAAATGTGGAATCCCTGTCTTTTTTGCCAGCTTTTTTGCAAGTGTCGTTTTCCCGCTTCTCACGGACCCGATAATATGAATTTTTCCATAATCAATTATCCGCTGTTCACCATCAGCGGCACAATCCTGCTTTTCTTTGTCCATCGTCAAGACTCCTCCTACAATTTATATACCATAATATACCATCGTTCTCTCAATCTTTCTGATTTTTCTCCACAAAATCCGCCAATTGAAAAGGGTTTCATAGTATAATCGGGTTTGAATAAACATCTGGAATTTTTATCAGCGGACGAGGAGTGTTGACTGTGAAGGAATTCAAAGAAAGCATGTACAACCTGATTGTTGAAACATCAACAAACTTACCACACGACGTAAGACGGGCGATTGACCGAGCAAAACAAAAAGAGAATGCCGGGACAAGAGCCGCACTGTCGTTAGCAACCATTACACAAAACATCGGTATGGCAGACGACCACGTCCTGCCAATTTGCCAGGACACAGGGATGCTGACGTTTGAAGCAAAAGTGCCTGTCGGCGCCGACCAGATTGAAATGAAAAAGCAGATCCATAGGGCTGTAAAGCAGGCCACGGCAGATGGGAAACTGCGTCCGAACTCGGTAGACTCACTTACCGGTGAAAACAGCGGGGACAACGTCGGCGATGGTACGCCGATCATCCACTTCACCCAGTGGGAAAAAGATGATATTGAGGTCCGCCTCATTATGAAAGGCGGCGGATGTGAAAATAAAAACATTCAGTACAGCCTTCCAGCGGAAATTGAAGGACTCGGCCGCGCCGGTCGTGACCTTGACGGTATCCGTAAGTGCATCCTTCACTCTGTCTACCAGGCACAGGGACAAGGCTGCAGCGCCGGCTTTATCGGCGTCGGCATTGGCGGCGACCGCATCTCAAGCTACGCCCTTGCAAAAGAGCAGCTGTTCCGTAAAGTCGATGACGTGAATCCAAATGAAGACCTTGCCAACCTTGAGGACTACGTGCTTGAAAAAGCAAATACGCTCGGAATCGGCACAATGGGCTTCGGCGGGGAAGCGACGCTTCTCGGCTGTAAAATCGGTGCAGGCAACCGTCTTCCCGCAAGCTTCTTTGTATCTGTGGCGTACAACTGCTGGGCGTTCCGCCGTCTCGGTGTGACCCTCGACGCAGAAGACGGTTCGATTCAGAGCTGGCTTTATAAAGATGGAGACAAAGTGACGTTCGCAGAAGAGGAAGTAGCTGCAGCCGCTGAGGAAACAATAGAAGAAGCTCCCCGTGAAGTGGTTCTCGAAGCACCGATTACAGAAGAACAGATTAGAGATCTTAAAGTCGGCGATGTCGTTGTCATCAACGGTATGATGCACACAGGACGCGATGCGATTCACCACCACCTGATGGAGCACGACGCACCGATTGATTTGAACGGCCAGGTCATTTATCACTGTGGTCCAGTTATGTTAAAAGACGGTGACGGCAACTGGCATGTGAAAGCAGCCGGCCCGACAACGAGTATCCGTGAAGAGCCGTACCAGGGAGACATCATGAAAAAGTTCGGTATCCGCGCTGTCATCGGAAAAGGCGGAATGGGTCCGAAAACATTAAAAGCACTGGAAGAACACGGCGGCGTATACTTAAACGCCATCGGCGGAGCCGCCCAGTATTATGCAGACTGTATCAAAGGCGTAGAAGGGGTGGACCTCATGGAATTCGGAATTCCTGAAGCCATGTGGCACCTCCGCGTTGAAGGCTTCCGCGCCATCGTTACGATGGACGCCCACGGAAACAGTCTTCACAGAGATGTGGAAAAAACATCACTGGAGCGCCTCAGCCAGTATAAAGAAAGAGTATATTAAAAAACAGACCGGCCGCGTGCTCAAAGTGCGCGGCCGGTTTTTGGGTTTGAACAGGTTGGGAGGTTGTTTAAACAGGTTAGGTGCGCCTTTAAACAGGTTAGTACCCCATTCAACCCAATTAGCTGCCCCACATCCAAAAACACCATCCCGCCCCCCATACATAAAACCCTCTTTCATAACAAAAACTACCCAAAAACCATCCGCAGAAAAGGAGGCGGTTCTTCAATGAACCTAAAAAGAGCGCTGACGGCAACGATGACGGCAATCCTTCTCACAACCGCCATCGCCACAACCGCACACGCCTACAGTACACAGGTCCACCACTGGAACTTCAAGCCAAAAGAAAACAACGAACCGCCATCCACCGAGCCTCATTATGAAGCGCTCCTCGAAAAATACGGCGGCTTTTATATCGGAGACACGTCCAAAAAAGAAATCTACCTCACCTTTGATAACGGGTACGAAAACGGGTACACCAAAAAGGTGCTCGACGTCCTGAAGGAAAAAGAAGTGCCGGCCACCTTTTTCGTTACCGGCCACTACCTGAACACAGAACGGGAGCTCATCCAGCGCATGCTCAAAGAAGGTCACATCGTCGGAAACCATTCGTATCATCATCCGAGCCTTCCGGAAGTAGACGACGCCCGGGTGAAACGAGAACTGGAAAACCTCAAAGACCTTTACACAGAAGTTACGGGGGACAGCCGGATGCAGTACCTGAGACCACCGAGAGGGACCTTCAGCGAACGCTCACTCGCCCTTTCACAGCAGCTCGGCTACACAAACGTCTTCTGGTCGTTTGCCTACGTGGACTGGGAAGTGAACAGACAAAAAGGCTGGAAATACGCCTATGACTCGATCATGCGCCGCATCCATCCAGGAGCCATCATGCTCCTTCACTCCGTATCCAGCGACAACGCCGAGGCCCTGCCGAAAGTCATCGACGACCTCCGTGCCCAGGGGTACGAATTCAAAAGCCTTGATGACCACGCCTCCCAAAACCAGGTAACCCCGTTTAAAGCAGATTAAAAAAGAGGGCGGCTCATCAGACTGATGAGCCGCCCTCTGAAGCAATGAGCGAAGCCGCTGCCCTCTTTTGAAAACACTGCACGAATGGCTTTCGCGTGTTTGGGCGAGCAGTGGCGCGGAGCCATTGCCCAATCTACTTTTGGACCTTTAAAACAACCTCTCTCCGTTCATCATGCTCAGTTTGAAAATCCGATTTCAGCCAGACCGGAAGCAATCTCTTCCAACGTCGCCACGTCCGTCACATCAAAGGCAATCGCTTCTTTACTGCGGACAATCAGCACTCCAAGAACGTTCTTGTTCGCGTCCTCAATAGGAAATTTCAGCTCCGCATTCGATTCCCAGCTCAGGTCACGTTCTTCGTCACTGGAAGCCATCAAGCGCGCATCGCCCTCTCCTTCTACGAAATAAACACCTGCCCAGTCGATGTACGGAACGTTCTCCACAAGGCAGTCCACCGTCTTTTTCAAAATGTCGTTCAGGCTTTTCTTTTTGTAAATATCAGCCATGATCTCGAGTGATGCTACATCTGTTGCAATAGACACTTGTAATCTCTCCCTCTTTTTTTATCTCAATAGCGAGTGTATCAAACATAGCCCCAAAACCGGGGTGGCAAGTTAAGGAAGACCGGCCGTTATGGTATGATGAAAGGAGTAACGAAAGGCGGTGCGCCAATGGATACAACCGTTCAGCTTGAAGGACCTTACAATTTTGACCAGTCGTTGAAACGATTGGCATTCGACCCTCTCAACAGCCTCGACCGTGAAAAAAGAACGCTGAAAATGCCTATATTGATAAAAGGAAAACCTGTCGTCGTGACCCTCAGGGCAACCGGCACTACAGAAAAACCAACTTTTCACCTCACCGCCGACGCAAACTGGGACAAAGATGCTATACTAACGAGGGTTTATGAAATCATGCACTTCGACGTGCCTTTAAAGCGCATGACCGGACACTACGAAAACACCGATCTTTACCCGCTCATGAAACAAAGCGAAGGCGTCCCGTTCATCACCGACTTCCAGCTCTACGGCTGCCTCATGAAAACGATCATCCACCAGCAGCTGAACATGGCATTTGCCACGACCCTGACCGAACGATTCGTCAAAACCTACGGCACTCAAAAAGAGGGCGCCTGGTTTTACCCGGACCCCGAGACCGTAAGCGGCCTGGACGTTCAACAGTTAAGGGAACTGCAATTCAGCGGAAGAAAAGCGGAGTACGTTATCCAGACATCAGAGAAAATCGCAGCGGGCCACCTCGACCTGGATGGTCTTCGTCCGGAATCAGAAGAACGGATCGTCGAAAAGCTGACCGCCCTTCGTGGCATTGGCCGCTGGACATCAGAGAATTTCATGATGTTCGGGCTCGGTAGAATGGATCTGTTTCCGGCACAGGACATCGGTGTCCAAAACGCATTAAAACAGTTTTATCATTTAGACCAAAAACCGTCCCTCGACTGGATGGAGAAAAAATCAGCAGACTGGAAGCCGTACCGGAGCTACGTGACACTGTATTTGTGGAACAGCCTGGAGAACGGCATCGTCTGAACGGAGGAATTTTGTAGATGCAAAAGCAGTACAACAAAAAACAAACGGAATTAAACATGAAGGTGGGACAGCGTTTCCCCCTTACCATAAAACGTCTCGGCATTGACGGAGAAGGAGTCGGCTATTTTAAACGCCAGGTCGTCTTCGTCCGCGGCGCATTGCCCGGGGAAGAAATTGTGTGCGAAGTCACAAAAGTTCACCGAAAGTTTGCCGAAGGGAAAATCCGTAAAATCCGAAAGCCATCGGATCAGCGGACAGAAGCCCCGTGCGTGTACTACGACCGCTGTGGCGGCTGCCAGCTTCAGCACCTTACGTACGAAGGGCAGCTTCAGGAGAAAAAGGACATTGTCCGCCAGGCGTTTGAGCGCTATACAAAAATTAACCTCGATAAGCTTTCATTTGGCGACACAGTGGGCATGGAAGACCCATGGCGCTACCGGAACAAAAGCCAGATGCAGGTGGGGAACGCCGATGACAGCCTGATTACCGGCCTTTTCCAGACCGAAAGCCACCACCTGATCGATATCGAAAAATGTATCGTACAGCATCCGAAAACCGATGAAGTCACCCGTACGGTTAAGAAGATTCTCGAAGAACTGAACATCCCGGCCTACAACGAAAGAAAGCGAAAAGGAATCGTCCGCACTATCGTCACCCGTGTCGGTTTTGAAACGGGAGAAGTCCAGCTCGTGCTTGTCACCGCAACGAGAGACCTGCCTAAAGCAGACTTAATCGTCCAGCGCGTCAACCAGCGCCTGCCGTTTATTAAGTCCATCGTTCAAAACGTAAACTCACGGAAAACGTCCGTCATTTTCGGAGACGAAACCCGTGTCCTTGACGGGAAGGAAAAAATCCGCGAAACTCTGGGAGAACTGAATTTTAATCTGTCGGCTCAGGCGTTCTTCCAGCTCAATCCGATCCAGACCCGGAAGCTTTATGACCTGGCAAAAGAAGCAGCCCGGCTTACCGGACAGGAGAAAGTGGCAGATGCCTACTGCGGAGTCGGAACGATCGGACTCTGGCTCGCTGACGGAGCGAAGGAGCTGCGGGGGGTGGACGTGACGCAGGCGTCCATTGATGACGCCCGAATCAATGCCGAACAGCTCGGCTTTGACCACGCAGAATTTGAAACAGGAAAAGCAGAAGATGTCCTTCCGCGTTGGGCAAAAGAAGGCTGGAAACCCGATGTTCTTGTCGTCGATCCACCACGAAGCGGGCTTGACGAAAGCCTCTTGAACACCATCGGCCGCGTGAAGCCGAAACGTCTCGTGTATGTATCCTGTAACCCATCCACCCTGGCGAAAAACACAAACGAGCTAGTCCAATCAGGCTATAAGCTCGACTCCCTCCAGCCGGTGGACATGTTCCCCCAAACCGCACAGGTGGAATGTGTCGCGAGGTTTGTTTTACAGAAGTAAAAGAAAAAAGGGCACCTTGCAACCCAGGGTGTCTTTTCCTTTTCCTTTACATAGCAAGGAACTAAAGTTATCTGTGTCCAAAGTATCAATATAGGGTAAAATGGAACTAGAAGCTTGTTTGTACGGAGGGCGATCAAAATGAACAATATAAGGATAGTGCTGGCAGGCGTACTTCTTTTTGTGCTTGCTGCATGCAGTGACGATCCGCTCATCGAGGAACCGGAATCCGCAGGCACCGGCGAGCGGATTAACGTGAGAATGCTGTTTGATGACGACATTCAGCCAAACGAAGAGACAACGCTGCGCGTAGAGGTAAAGCAGGCCGGGGAAGAGGTAGACGATGCAGATGAGGTGATGTTTGAGATCTGGCCCCACGGCAGAAGCTATGAAAGCACCGAACTTGAAGCCGAGCACGAGGGCGGTGGGATCTATGCAAGCAGCTTTACCTTTGATGAAGAAAACCTTTTTTACATCCAGCCCAGGGTCACGGCAAGAGACCGTCAGTCTGTAATGTTGAGCGAATTGATCGTAGGAGACTTTTTGATCCGCTCCGGTAACCAGGGAAATAATGAGGCAGAAGTTCCTGAAGAGCTCATCGCCTTCTTCGGAGCAAACGATGAACTCTATGCAGGAGAACCCGCCATGTTAACAGTACAGGTAAACTGGGAGGACGAGCCGTGGACGAACGGAGAGGTGCTGTTTGACCTCTGGCAGAACGGAGAAGAGCCCGATACCCTGAAAACAAGGGAAGTTGAGCCGGGCACCTACGAACTGGAACACACGTTTGAAACGAGCGGAAAGTATCACATCATGATTCACTTCCACGACGAAACGGAAGAACTCGACGCCCATATCGAGGACAAACTCGAAGTCTTCGAACCCCAGCCGAAACAATAAAGCTATCCCCCGCCGGGGATGGCTTTATTTTTCGTTCCCTAAGACAGAAAATGTGAACCTATTCACAAAGGGTCAGACCCTCTGATCTGGAGTTCACATACGGAAAGAGGTTGAACTTCTTGTATATACAAGTTATAATTCAATTGAATTCCAATGCGGTGAGTCCTGTTTGAACACGGTTTCAAATGGCGCTCATTTGGGGAACATGTAAGAGACCGACTTGATGGAGGAGTGCATAGATTATGCCTAAAAATGAATGGTGGAGAAAATCCGTCGTTTACCAAATTTATCCGAAGAGTTTTAACGACACGATGGGTAACGGTGTCGGTGATTTGGAAGGAATCATTGAAAAGCTGGACTACTTAAAAGACCTAGGAGTGGACGTGATCTGGCTCACGCCGATCTATAAGTCACCACAAAAAGACAATGGCTACGACATTAGCGACTATTTCAGCATCCATGAAGAGTACGGCACGATGGAAGACTTTGACCGCCTCTTAGCTGAAGCACATAAACGGGACTTAAAAATCATCATGGATATTGTGGTCAACCACACATCCACCGAGCACGCCTGGTTTAAACAGTCCGCTGAATCAAAGGATAACGAGTACCGCGACTTCTACATCTGGAAAGACCCGGTGGACGGAGCCGAGCCGACGAACTGGCAGTCAAAATTCGGCGGCAACGCGTGGAAGTACGATGAAAAAACAGGGCAGTACTACTTGCACCTGTTTGACGTCACCCAGGCAGACCTAAACTGGGAAAACGAAGAAGTCCGGGAAAAAGTGTACGACATGATGCGCTACTGGTTTGATAAAGGCGTGGACGGCTTCCGCCTCGATGTCATCAACCTCATTTCAAAAGACCAGTCATTCCCGAACGATGACGGCTCGGTAGCTCCTGGGGACGGCCGGAAATTTTACACAGACGGTCCCCGCGTCCACGAGTTTATGCAGGAAATGAACAAGGAAGTATTCTCAAAATACGACGTTCTCACCGTCGGGGAAATGAGTTCCACGACGATTGACAACTGTATCAAATACACACGCCCTGACCGCAACGAGCTCAGCATGACATTCAACTTCCACCATTTAAAAGTGGACTACCCAAACGGAGAAAAGTGGACCGCTGCGGACTTTGACTTCATTCAGCTGAAGCAGATTCTCTCCGAATGGCAGGAAGCAATGCACGAAGGCGGCGGCTGGAACGCCCTGTTCTGGTGCAACCACGACCAGCCCCGTGTTGTCAGCCGCTTCGGTAATGACGGTAAGTACCACAGCGAATCGGCAAAAATGCTTGCCACAACGGTACACATGATGCAGGGAACGCCTTATATTTATCAAGGCGAGGAGTTCGGCATGACCAATCCGAATTTTGACAGCATCGACGAATACCGCGATGTAGAATCGCTGAATATTTATGATTTAAAACGAAAAGAGGGCATGAGCGAGGACGAGCTTATGGCTGCGATCAAGCAGAAATCCCGTGACAACTCCCGTACACCGGTGCAGTGGGATGACAGCGAAAACGCAGGATTCACCACAGGCACACCGTGGATCGGTATTCCGGAAAACTACAAGCAGATCAACGCAAAAGACGCAACAGCAAACCCGGACAGCGTATACCACCACTACCGCAAGCTGATTGAGCTGCGTAAAACCCATGACATCATCACCTACGGAAGCTACAAGCTTCTTATGGAAAATGATAAGCAGCTTTTTGCCTATGTACGTGAACACGGAGACGAACGCCTTCTTGTGGTAAACAACTTCTACGAGGAAGAAACAACGTTTGAATCCCCGGTTAACGTGGATGGCTGCGAGTCAGAAGTCCTTCTCTCAAATTACGACGACTCCGGCAGCGATCCATCCTCTGTTACCCTCAGACCATACGAGTCTGTCGTTTATCATTTGAAAAAAGCGTGATACACTTAACTTAAATTCCAAAAAGTTCCGGCGGAATCCTGCCGGACTTTTTGGCTACTTTCTTAAAGCGGTGATGACAATGCAGAATAAATTTATTAAGATTTACCATGACATAGCAGACAAAATCCAGGAGGGAACCTTCTCCCCGCAGTCCAAGCTCCCGTCGGAACACGACCTTATGGAGAAGTATAATACCAGCCGTGAAACCATCCGCAAGGCTCTGAACATGCTTGCCCAGAATGGCTTTATTCAAAAAGTACAAGGGAAAGGCTCGATTGTTCTTGACGCACGTAAGTTTGATTTTCCCATCAGCGGACTTGTGAGCTTTAAAGAACTGGCCAAAAAAATCGGCAGCAATAATAAGACTTACGTGAAGAAACTAGATCTGATCAAACCTGACTCATACATACAGGAACAGCTCAAAGTAAAAGAGGATGCCAAGGTATGGGAGGTTCACCGTGTCCGGGAAATCGACGGTGAAAACGTAATTTTAGATAAAGACTTTTTCAGTAAAGTCTATATCGACCACCTGACCGCAGAAATCTGTGCCAATTCCATTTACGAATATATTGAAAGCGATCTCAACATGACGATCAGCTTCGCCAAAAAAGAAATCACTGTTGTGGAGCCGACCGAGGAGGACAGGGAGCTTCTCGATCTCGAAGGCTTCTCCAACATTGTTGTGGTAAAAAACTACGTGTACTTCGATGATGCAAGCCTCTTTCAGTACACCGAATCCCGCCACCGCCCGGACAAATTCCGATTCGTGGACTTTGCAAGACGGACACACGGATAAAAAAAGAGCGTCTCAGGAGAGTGAAAAGCTTCTCCTCAGACGCTCTTTTTAAGTATATTAATAGAGCAAGTGGTGAACAAAAGGTCGATGAACAACCCGCCCAAAGTGATGAACAATGCCAAAGCCACTCCCCCGCGTCAACCCAAAACAAAAAGCAGCCCGCAATCCCGGGCTGCCCTAACTACAAGATCATCCTGTTTTTTTACTCTTAAGCGCTGCTACAATCGAGTGGCGGATCGCTTTGTCGTGCACCGTATCATTGAGCCACGCCTTCGGACTCGATTTACGGTCCTGTTTGACCCGCTTAAAGAGGATACTCAATACAAGCTTCAATACACTCGAGTAGTGAATGTGATCAATCTTTCTTGCCAGACTCAGGACGCTCTCAATCAGCGGTGTATCGTCAAGAGAGACACTCTCACACGTATTAATAAGAAGCTGTTTCACAATTTTCGTTTCATTGTATTCAAGGTAGTAATCCGTCACTTGGGGAAGAAGGTTAGGGTACTTTTCCATAACAAACCCAAGCTGCGGCACAAAGTGATCATAACGGTGGGAGACGAGAAAGTCGAATGATTTGTTGGCATTTGCCTGGCGAATCGCTTCAGACAAGGCTTCGTTAATCAGAGATTCTTCACTTTTCCCATCTGTCTTTTGAAGCGTGAGTAATCGGGAAGGCCATTGATTCTTGATGTCTTCCAAATGCTCATCAACGAGATGCTTCATGATGTTTTCGTTTTTCATTTTTGCTTCGGACTTGGGCTTCAGAGCATCCCGGAGGTCGTCCTGCGTCACGCGGTACTGTTTTTTTCGCTGAACAATCTCTTCATAGGTTTCAACTGCATTTGTGGATGCCTGGTTGGACTTTTTGGAGAGGTAAAAGGAGTCAAGGAATGCGCCCTCATCGGACAAGACGGCAAAAATCACCGGAGTATCCTGGTCAAATAGTAAGCAGTGAGTTTTCTTTTTTCCTACGTGTTCTTCGTAGCGGACCACATAAAATTTTGCATCCGGTCCGTCAATAAACACTTTCTTTCCTAAATAGCTTGGTGGCAGGTTTTTCATATAGGCTCACCTTTCCTTTCGTTTATCCGGGCATTTGCCGGGGGAGTATCGGTGTATAAGGTGTTCCTGAACGCTGCGTATTCACTTAATCTCTTCGGATTACTAAATATACGATCAATCCCAGAATCGGAAAGAATAGTGTGGCGATTAATACAAGCAAACTGTACTCTTTACTGTTGCCGTTTCTCAGGGCATCTCTGTACGCCCAGATGCTTGTAATGATATTAAGTAAAAAGATGAAGAGGATAACAAGGATGGGGATGAGAAAGAATGATAAATCTGTCAGCTGGAATTGTTGATATGACACAAAGATTCAACCTCCTGCTAAACAATGTCTATCTTCATTGTACATCTAATTGCTCATAAAGGATAGGGATGGCAAAAAAAAGAAGATGACTCATAGCATGAATCATCTCCTTTTTCTCTACACGTTATCTGTATTGGCGCGGTTTCTCTGGTCGGCCTCGGCCGCGCGTTCCATCGCTTCTTTATCCTCGGCATCAGCGATCTCCTCGGAATATTCCACGATCTCATTGTCCTGTGACTGACGGGCCATCTCTTCCATTTCTGCCTGCTGCTTCTTCTTATCACGCTGTTGCTGGTCTTGGTTCATTTGTGTATACCTCCTCTGGATGTCAGGGTGTTACCTTGGGGTGCGGTCTCGCATGGCAGCTCGGTCCGCAGCTTTAAACTCACTCGTAAAAGCCATTCGCTGTGCTTTACTCATGGTGCTGCGCTCCTCTTTTGCCTGGCGCTTCTTGCTCTCCATCTGCAATCACCTCGCGTTCACTCGTTAGTGTGAACGAACGAGCACCAGAATATACACAAATATGATGGATTTACCAGATCTACACAAGAAGATCCTGAAGCGCCGGCTTGAGCTCACGGTACTCAAACGGATAGTCATGCTTCTCCAGCTTGTCGGGCAAAACCTTCTGCCCTTCAAGAACAAGGACGCTCATATCCCCGAGAATCGTTTTCAGGGCAATACTCGGAGCCGGAAGCCAGTACGGACGGTCGAGAACATCTGCCAGCGTTTTGCCGAACTCCTTCATCTGCACCGGGTTCGGCGCTGTCACATTAACCGGGCCGGAAATCTCCCTGTGCTCGATGGCGTAAACAATCGAACCGACCACATCATCAATATGGACCCAGCTCATCCACTGCTTTCCCGTCCCGAGCGGACCGCCGGCAAAGAGCTTAAACGGCGTCAGCATCTTCTGCAACGCACCTTCCTCGTCATCCAGAACGACCCCGAACCTCATGTAGGCCACACGGACATTTTCCTTCTGGGCATGACTTGCTTCTTCTTCCCAGCGCTTCACTACCTCGGCTAAAAAATCATCGCCGCTTTCTTTATGCTCCTCCGTAAACGTCTCCGTAAACGAAGTACCGTAATAACCGACGGCAGATGCATTGACGAGTACTTCAGGCTTTAGTTCCAGCTTCCTAATCACGTCCATTACAGCCCGAGTCGCTTCAATTCTGCTGTCCATAATCTGTTTCTTTTTTTCATCGGTCCAGCGGCCGCTGTTTAAATTTTCACCGGCAAGGTTCACAAAAGCATCGATTCCGTCCAGCTCCTCTTCAGGAGTGGTCCCGTCCTTTAACCATTCAACAAATCTCACACCGGCCTTTTCAGACTTATTGCTTTTATCTCTCGTCAATATAAAAACAGAATGCCCCTCCGAGGTGAGCCGCTCTGTAAGTGCCGTACCGATAAATCCGGATCCACCTGCAATCGCTACTTTCATGGTTTCGTATCCTCCCTGTTAATGTCTTAGTGTTATCATAATTCCTTGATCCCAAGGTGTCTAAACATTGCCCTTTCTGTGGTACGATGAAAGAAGAGGTGAGAACGTTGGCAGTTGTATCCAAAATTACCCTGCACAAAAAACGCAAGGACCGCTATCATATTTATCTTCAGCAAGACGGAAAAGAACAGTACGCCTTTACCGTAAACGAAGACGTCCTCGTCAAGCACGGCATTCAAAAAGGACTTGAACTAAACGACGGACAAATCACCGTTATCAAAAAAGACGAAGAAAAGAGTAAAGCCTACAACCGGGCCCTTTACTACCTTTCTTTCCGCATGCGCACCGTCAAAGAAATGAACGACTATCTCCGTGATCAGGAAATAACCGATGAAGAAAAGGATGAAATCCTGGAGAGGCTGATCGGCATGAACCTGCTTGATGACCAAAGCTTTGCAGACGCCTACGTACGGACAAAAAAAAACACCCAGAAAAAAGGCCCCATGAAAATCAAAATGGAGCTGAAGGAAAAAGGCGTCGCCGACAAACACATCGACCACGCCCTCAAGCAGTACACCTACGCCGAACAGTATGACCAGGCCTATGAGCTGGCGGAAAAAAAACAGCGGACCTACAAATCAGACTCCATCCAAAAAATAAAGCAGAAACTCACCCAGTTTCTGATTCAAAAAGGCTTCTCCAGCACTGTTGCCGGCGAAGTCCTGAAAGAGCTCGACTTCACCGGCGAGCACGAAGCCATAGAGCGGGAAGCCCTTCAAAAGCACGCCGAGAAAGCCGTCCGGAAATACAAGAAGTATGACAGCTGGGAAAAGGAACGCCGCATCAAGCAGCACCTTTACGGCAAAGGATTCCCCTTTGACAAAATCGACCGCTGGCTCGAAGACTGGAAGGCGGGGGAGGAGTAGCCCCCGCCCGCTTTTTGCGTTTTCAGGGTAAACAGAGGATTTTTCAGGAAAAAAGCGAATTTGTAAGGATACACAGGCAATTGTTCAGGATAAAAGAGAATTTGTCAGGATAATGATTCAGCACCGCCATAAATTTTCCCACTTTCGACAAAATATCTTGTGAAATACTGAGCAATCACGTGGTATAATTAAGATATACTACGTCAGACCCCTTAAAGGGAGAGGATTTTTTATGCTTCAGACGATTGTTGCCTTAACACCAGTACTTAGCGTTATGATTCTTCTCGTTGTCCTGAAAGTCTCTGCTGTGAAGGCTATGTCCATCAGCCTCACAGCTACCGCATTTCTTGCCTTTTTCTACTGGCAGGTTCCTATCCGGGTTATCGCGGCATCGACTTTTGAAGGGCTCATGATCGGTCTGTCCATTCTTTACATTGTCTTCGGGGCGATCCTTCTTCTTAACACACTCAAAATTACCGGCGCCATCGATACGATTCGCCGCAGTTTTATGAAAATCAGTAAAGACCGCCGCATTCAGCTGATTATCATTGCCTGGCTGTTCGGCGCATTCATAGAAGGAGCTGCGGGATTTGGTACACCGGCGGCCATTGGTGCCCCGCTCCTTGTGGTACTCGGCTTTCCACCCCTTGCAGCAGTCGCTCTGGCTCTCATTGCCGACAGCAGCCCCGTCTCTTTCGGTGCCGTTGGAACGCCCATTGTCGTGGGGGTGGAGCAGGGGCTCTACGAAGGGGGACAAATCTCCGCAACCGCTGCTCCTTATATCGAAGCGGCAGGAGGGATGGATGCGTTTATTCAGCAGGTCGCCACTTATGTCATGCAGGTGGACATCTTCACAGGTACACTGATGCCTCTCATTCTGGTCATGCTCATGACCCGCTTTTTTGGTGAAAACCGCTCATGGAAAGAAGGACTCAAGGTTTGGAAATTCGCCCTGTTTTCAGGGCTCAGCTTTACCGTGCCCGCTCTGATTGTCGCAACGTTCCTCGGACCTGAGTTTCCTGCTATTTTTGGCGGACTCATTGGTCTTGCCATTGTAATTCCGGCTGCGAAAAAAGGCTTTCTCGTGCCAAAAGAAACATGGGACTTCCCGGAGAGGAAAGACTGGCTTCCCCACTGGATCGGAACGCTGCTTGCAGACGACCAGTCACCCAGAAAGAGACCCAGCCTTTTGAAAGCATGGATTCCATACCTATTGGTCGGCTTTCTTCTTGTCCTAACAAGGCTGAATGTCCTGCCTTTTAAAGCATGGCTCCAGGGCATCACAATCACCTGGCCAGACATCCTCGGCACAGGAATCAGCGAGAGTCTTCATCCTTTCTATCTGCCGGGATTTGTTTTCATTATCGTGGTCCTGTCCACGCTCTTTATCTTTAACATGAACATAAAAGAACTTCAGACAGCCTTCACCCGGTCAGGAAAAGCACTCACGGGAACGGCCATTACTCTTTTTACCGCGGTTCCCATGGTCCGGATCTTTATCAATTCCGGCATTAACGATGCAGGTCTTGACAGCATGCCTATGGAGCTTGCTGCCACAGCATCCGCTGCCATCGGAGGCGGCTGGCCGCTCGTGGCACCGTTTATCGGAGCGCTCGGGTCGTTCATTTCAGGCAGTGCCACCTTCAGCAACATGATGTTTTCCCTGTTTCAGTTCAGCGTTGCAGACCAAATCGACCTCTCGCCTGCACGGGTTTTAGCCTTGCAGATTCTCGGCTCGAACGCAGGAAACATGATTTGTGTCCTGAACGTTGTGGCAGCGGCATCAGTAGCCGGACTTGTAGGTAAAGAAGGGACAATTATCCGTATGACGCTCCTGCCCATGCTTTATTACGCTGGGTTTGCAGGAATCATAGGCTTTATCATTCTTCTTCTCGTATAGCCTGTATCACTTTTGTATTTAATCTGTTTAAAAAGTGCACAAGCCTTTTCTTTTGTACTTTAATCCCATATAATGAGACATAAACAGATTGTAAAGGACGTTGTGAAATTGGAACGAAGATACAGCCAAATGACTGAATTCGAATTACGAAATGAAATTGCAGCGTTGAAGGAAAAAGCCCAAAAAGCAGAACAGATGGGGATGGTAAATGAATATGCTGTCCATGAACGTAAAATGGCAATGGCAAAAGCATATCTCATGAATCCCGATGACTTTAAGCCGGGGGAAACGTACGTCTTTACAGATGAAGAAAGCACATTTGAAATTACGTACATGAACGGTGTCTTTGCATGGGGATACCGCGATGGCGGCAAGGAAGAAGAAGCAGTACCAATTTCGCTTCTCGGAAAAAAACAGTAATCATTCTGTGTTATATTCGTATAAATGGCTGCGCCAGCATTTTGAGGTAACTTTTTATCCGGATATGAAAAAGAAGAGAAAGGCGTAATGCCTCTCTCCCGGTTCATTAATGGATGTCTCAGGTTAGCTTCGTTTCCTCGTCTGAACCTCGAGGATCTGATTATGCTGACTTTGCTGCGACTCACCATTCACTTGATGAAAAGCGTGTTTAGGATTGGCACGAGGGGATTGAAACGGATCACTGTAATTATTTAATCCAAACAATTGTCTCGTTGTTCCTTTGGCCACTGCGGGCACCTCCCAATGAATGCTTATGCTGCGGAGCTTTTACTGCTCTTGGTTCGATGAACGCATTCTCGCGGCAGGGTGATCATTAATCTCACCATTTGCCCGTTTCGACTGGTGCTCATCATCCGTTCGGCGCTCTTTGGAAAACCGCATGCGGTTTGGGAAACCTTTTGCTTTATTTCTCAAGGAATGAACCTCCTTTTTTTGACGGGGCAACTATAGTGTATGGAGCAGCTTTTTCATTCATCCTTTGGAAAAAATGTAAAAGGAGGAATCGGATTTATGAAAGACTATTTTGAGCGTCTCACAAACCGATTACTGGAAAAAAATGATCAAATGACAGCTGTTGAAGCACGTACGTGGATCGAACTGTTATGGGAAGACTTCGAATCAACGTACGCAAAGGCTGGGCGCGAATACAGAGGAAAAGAAGTAACGGAAATGATTCTGCTGCAATGGATTAACCAGTACGGCAGCATACTTCACGAAGTCATGCTGTCCAACCCTAAATTTAAACAGCACTTCGAAGAACGCTCCACAGGCAATCAGCAGATATTGCACTAATAAAATACACAAAAAGAGGAAGGCCGTCAGATCGACGGCCTTCCTCTTTTTTGCTGGGCTGTGTTAAAGAGGATTGTTAATTTATAAAAATGTTGATTGCAGCGAATGCGCGGCGCCCCCGCGGAAAGTACAATGAGCGTAAATCAACACCTGAGTTTAACAAAGCTTTTTGCTTAAAGGTATTGATCAAAAAACAATCTACCCCTCCGCCGCAACCTCCAACTTCCGCTGCAGCGTATTGGTGTTGTAAATCCACCCCGTGTAGGAACTTAATATGTTGTGGTCTTCATCCATTTTCACAATCGCAATAAATGGATAGTACCCTTTCGTTCGGTAACGAAGGTCAATAAATTTCACGGTATAGCCGCTTTTTTCACGGTGCACTTCCCAGCGGTATGTCGGCGAAAAGGAAAGGAAAGCGGCAAGGTTTTTATCCTTTCGTGCCGAGTTGATTACGGGATGATCGGGAATCGGCTCAAAGGGGTAGGTCTCAAAGTAATTTACAGTGCCGTTTTTCATCTGAGCAACATACAGTTTTTTGTCAGTCCGGACAACGATATGCCACTGGCTCCAGCGGAAGGTAGGGGAGGTGAAAATGTGCGTCGCATCAGGATGCAGCACCTCAAGTTCCTTCCTCACTTTCCGCTGTTCGCTCACACGCCACACGTAATAAAGAGCAATTACGCCGAACATAATGAGAAACGTCCAGCCCGGGTCAAACCCGTAACGCCAGAACAGAATGGCCACGATGTGAGCGGAAAAAATGAACGGATCAAAAATATTGATAATACCAAGAGCCATCCATTTCGGCTTGAACGGCGACAGAGCCTTTGTTCCATACGCATTGAAAATATCGACGAATACGTGAATAAACACGGCGAGAAACGTCCAGAGCCATAAATGAATGAGTGAGACGCCCGGGATCATCAGAGCCAGAACGATTGTAATTAGCGTCGGCCAGATGAACCAGAACGGAACAGAATGGGTCACACCGCGGTGATGGCGGATGTAGGAAGCGTTGTTTTTCAGTTTGAGTACAGTATCGAAGTCGGGAGCCTGGGAGCCAACGACAGCACCGATCATCACGGCCTGCATCATAGCAGGGTTTTGTGACACTACCGGATCCAGCGTGGCAAGTCCCCCCAGGGCAATGCCCATCACGACGTGAGTTCCAGTGTCCATCTGTGTACCTCCTTGATGAATCATTTGCGATTTGCTGTTACACTAAACTATAATCGAAATCGCCACATGAGTAACGGCATTTTACGGTTTTTTAATAAAAATTACACATTATCTTTTAATAGTCATACCCGAAAAAGAGGCTTTTCAAAAGGAGAATAAGAGATGAATCGAAAGTTGCAGATTTTTCTTGAATACAAAGTCAAAGAAGACCGTCTTGAAGAATACGAAGAACTTATGAAAGACGTGCTGCCGGCTCTTTCCGAGTATGGCGCCAAAGACGTGGACTGGTACGAAGCGGCAGACCAGAAAGCGCTGTACGTTGAAATGTTCACCATGCCTACGATGAGCCATTATCATGCAATGAAAAAACTCCGGTGCACAAACGAACACCCGCTTTTTTCAAAGCTCGACCACGCTGTTGAAGGCGGCATAAAAAAAGTTCACTGCTGGGCCTTTATCCAAAAGCAGGCAGATTAGATACAAACAGAATGCTGCTTTATGATAAGGCTCTGCTAAACTCAGGTTTTGATTTACGCTCATTGCACTCCCTTTCCGCGGGGGCGCCGGTAAGCCTCTAAGAGGTTTATGCCTGCTTCTTCCTCTACCAGAAACGGTACGTCGAAGCAACTCGCAGCTCTTTCAAGATGTAAGCGCTCATTGCTCCCTGCATTCGCTGTAATCAACACTTTTAATTTCTGTTTTCGTAAAAATTGTTGCTTTTACTGAAAAGATAATGAAGCCGAAGGGTCGGAGACTCCTGTGGCAGTGGGGGCCAGGCAAGACCCCGCAGAGCTTCAGCTTGAGGAGGCTTGCCGGCACCGCCACGGAAAGCGAAGGGCACGCAGGCTTCATCTTCATATTCTGTTCTTTAAAGGAAGTAAAATTAGAAACAATTATGTGGAAACAGCGTTTATAATAAACATTGATCTTTAACACAGAAATAATCATGCTTTCTTTTCCTTATGAATTAACTAATTCCTTGATTTTCACAACGCAAATGCGGAGTTGAACGGAATATGACACTCCTGCAGAAATGCGAGACAGAAGAGACCCCGCAAGGGCTAGAGACACCACTGAAAAAGTATAAACCAACTTTTTCAGTGCCTTTATTCAAGTGGCAATGGCTCCAACCGGTTGCTCGCCTGTTAGGAGAAACCCATTCATAACAGGCTTTTAAAACATGCAACCGTTCCGCTCATTGTTTAGAAGGCACTGGAAAAAGTTAAAGAGCGAACTTTTCCAGTGCCTTCGGGCAAAGCCCTGAGGAGGCTCGGCGCGAGTCCGCGGAAAGGGAGCGTATTCCGTTCCACGAAGCTGAAATCATCAGTACGATAGTGTCAAATGTATTTGCAGCATAGCTAAAATGTAAAAGGAGTCACCGACACAGATGGACAAACAATTAAACGAATTTAACATCGAGGCCTTCTGCAACGAACTCACAGACTGGTACAGAAAAAACAAACGAGACCTGCCGTGGCGTGAAGACCAGGACCCTTATAAAATATGGGTATCTGAAATAATGCTTCAGCAGACACGGGTCGACACGGTTATTCCGTACTTTAACCGGTTTATATCCCTTTTCCCGACCCCGAAAGCCCTTGCTGAAGCCGAAGAAGAGACGGTTCTTAAGGCATGGGAAGGTCTGGGGTATTACTCGAGAGCGCGAAACCTCCAGCAGGCGGTCAAGGAAGTTACCGAGGACTATGGCGGCGTTGTGCCCGATACGAAAAAAGAAATCCTCAAACTGAAAGGAGTCGGCCCCTACACAGCCGGTGCCATCACGAGTATCGCCTATAACAAGCCGGAAGCGGCAGTGGACGGCAATGTCATGCGGGTCATGTCCCGCCTTCTTACGATTTATGATGACATCGGTAAAGTGACGACCCGTAAGCGGTTTGAAGACATTGTCGAAAGCCTTGTCATACATACAAACCCGTCTGATTTTAACCAGGCACTTATGGAACTCGGGGCGCTCATCTGTACGCCACGCTCCCCGTCGTGCCTCATCTGCCCGGTTCAGGAGCACTGCAGCGCAAGAGCCGAAGGGGTCCAGGATCTTCTGCCGGTTAAAGCAAAAAAGAAACCGCCCAAGGCAAAAGCTATGAAAGCCGTTGTTCTTGAAAATGAAAAGGGCCAGGTGCTCATTGAGAAACGGCCCGATACCGGCCTTCTGGCAAAGCTGTGGCAGTTTCCAAACTGCGAGGATGATTCCCGGACGGGGGAAGAGCTTCGCCGTTATTTATACGAGCGGGGTCTTCAGGAGCCACAAACCATTGAGAATGTCCAGCACGTCAGACATGTCTTCTCCCATATCGTCTGGGAAATCGATGTGTTTACGGGGAAAATTGAAGAAGATGCGGCGCTTTGCGGCACTCTTAAATGGGTAAACAAAGAAGAAGTGGACACCTATCCGTTCCCGGTGTCCCATCAGAAAATCATTGATTACGTCATTAAGGAGGAGAAATAAATGGATTTAGGACTTAAAGGAAAAAGCGTATTGATCACAGGCGGTTCAAAAGGAATAGGAAAAGGAATTGCAGCTTCATTTTTAAAAGAAGGGGCGCGGGTTGGCATCGTGGCCCGCTCAGAGGATGCGCTGCACGAAGCCAAAGGAGAGCTCGGAGGAGACGTACACGTTTATTCCGCAGATTTGACCGACCAGAGCGAACGGCACCGTGTTTTTGACCAGTTTCTTAGCGATTTCGGCAGCATTGACGTTCTTGTAAACAACGTTGGTGGAAGCAGCGGCGGTAAAACAATGGAGACGTCACTCGACCAGTTCCGTGAAGCTTTTGAACTCAATTACATGTCTGCTGTGCACTTCAGCCAGCTTGCGGTGACGAATATGCGGGAAAAAGGCGAGGGTGCCATCGTAAACATTTCATCTATTTTTGGCCGTGAATCAGGCGGCAAGCCGACGTACAACAGTGCAAAATCAGCGATGATCAGCTTTACAAAATCTCTTGCTGATGAAGTCATCAAAGACGGGATCCGGGTGAATAGCGTAGCCCCGGGATCAATCCTTCACCCAACAGGCAACTGGCAGAAGAGACTCGACGAGAACCCCGAGAAAATCAACAAATTTGTAGAAGACGAAATCCCCGCCGGCCGTTTCGGAAGAGTGGAAGAGGTGGCAGATGTTGCGGTGTTACTCGCATCCGAACGCGCCAGCTGGGTAGTGGGCGCTACCCTCAACGTAGACGGGGGCCAAAGCCGTTCCAATTTCTAGACTGAGAACGTGAAGGAAAGCAGGGCGAGAATGCCGGTGAAACCTTGGGAGTAGAGGCTAACCTGTTTAAAGTGGGTGTTAACCTGTTTAAAGTGGGTGCTAACCTGTTTAAATGCATGCTTAACCCGTTTAAATGCACACTGAACCTGTTTAAAGGGGAAACGAACCAAGGTTTTTGGTATTTTAAAAGCATAGAGCGGAGATCAAAAACTGCCTTTTCCCGGGCTGAAGAATTAATATCAAACATAAAAAACGCCACAAAAGGTGAACAACCTCTTGTGGCGGTAATCACTATCCCAAATCAGTAGGCTCAAACGTCTTACAATCCGTCTCTTCCTGTCGGGAAGCACTTTTCCCTTTGTGGCTGACCACAAAAATCTCAGAAGCACCGCAACGCTGCCCTTCCATATTGTGTACGCAGTTGTTTACCTCACATAATACATCCTGTGCCATCCGTATTCACCCCCTCCCTTATAGGGTGGCTGATTTTTTCAAGGTAATACCGGTTCATCATTGCCAGTAATCACATCAAAGGCAAACTTTTCAATTTATTCGGAACACGAAATATGATAGGATGAAAAAAACAAAGTCTCGAGAGGAGCTTACTTAATGGTTAATTTCGACAGTCAGCACTACCCTTATCCTTCACAACGAATGGTTACATACGCACGAAACGGCATGGTTGCCACATCCCAGCCCCTCGCATCCCAGGCAGGCCTCGACATCCTGAAAAAAGGCGGCAATGCCATCGACGCTGCAATTGCCACAGCCGCCTGTCTCACCGTGGTCGAACCCACATCCAACGGCATCGGCGGAGACGCATTCGCCCTCGTCTGGACAAAAGGGGAACTCCACGGCCTGAACGCAAGCGGTCCCGCACCGGCTACCGCTTCCATTGAAGAAGTGAAAAAGAAAGGCCACAACGAAATCCCGACTTTCGGCCTCACTCCCGTAACGGTCCCCGGAGCTCCGGCAGCGTGGGCCGAATTATCGGAAAAGTTCGGCAAGTTGCCCCTCATGGACGTCCTCGCACCTGCTGTGAAATACGCCCGTGAAGGCTACCCCCTAAGCCCGACTCTCGCCTTTTACTGGGAAAAAGCCGAGCACGCCTTCCGAGAAAAACTCGACGGCGAAGAGTACGCACACTGGTTTACAATCTTTGCACCAGAAGGCCGCGCACCAAAAGCGGGTGAAGTGTGGAAGTCAGAAGAACACGCCCGCACCCTCGAACTCATCGGCAAAACAAATGCAGAAGCCTTTTACCAAGGGGAGCTTGCGGATAAAATGGACCGCTTCTCAAGGGAGCATGGCGGATTTTTGCGCAAGGAAGATCTCGCTTCGTTTAAACCTGAATGGGTAAAGCCAATCTCCGTCAACTATAAGGGATATGATGTTTGGGAAATCCCACCGAACGGACAGGGAATTATCGCCCTCATGGCTTTAAACATGCTAAAAGACGATGAGTTTGCCGGCCGTGATGACGAAAGCACCCTCCACCGCCAGATTGAAGCGATGAAGCTCGCCTTCGCAGACGGAAACAAATATGTCACTGAAGAAGGACACATGAGTGTTTCCACCGGTGCTCTGTTAAGCGAAGAATACGGCCGTGAGCGCAGGGAACTGATTGGCGAACATGCTATGTACCCGTCAGCCGGAGAGCCGCCAAAAGGGGGCACGGTTTACTTAGCCACTGCTGATGGTGAAGGAAACATGGTGTCCTTTATCCAGAGTAACTATATGGGCTTTGGCTCAGGCGTCGTCGTTCCTGAAACAGGCATTGCCCTTCAAAACAGGGGCCATAATTTCAGCCTTGACCCTGAACATGAAAATGCCCTGAAGCCAGGTAAGCGCACGTTTCACACCATCATTCCGGGTTTTTTAACAAAAGATGACGAAGCTGTCGGCCCGTTCGGTGTCATGGGAGGCTTCATGCAGCCACAGGGGCATATGCAGGTGGTCATGAACACGGTGGACTTCGGATTAAACCCCCAGGCCGCCCTGGACGCGCCCCGGTGGCAGTGGACGAAGGACAAAACAGTCATGTTTGAACAAAGCTTCGGCGCACCGGTAGCACGCCAGCTGTCAAGAAGAGGCCATGACATTCAAGTAGCCCATAACAGCGGAGGATTCGGCCGCGGCCAGATTATCTGGCGCGATCCGAAAACAGGCGTCCTTGTAGGCGGAACAGAATCAAGAACAGACGGAAGCATATCTGCTTATTAAAGTGAGGGAACGTTCGTGACGCAGCAACAGTTGTTTTCAGCCTTTTTCAGAGTAGGGATGCTCGGCTACGGCGGGGGCCCGGCATCCATTCCTCTCATTCATAAAGAAGTAGTGGAAAAGTATAAATGGATGGACAGCGACGAGTTTGCCGACATACTGGCCATCGGCAATACACTTCCCGGTCCGATAGCAACGAAAATGGCCGGCTATATCGGCTATCGTGTGGCAGGAGTAACCGGGCTGTTCAACGCCCTTTTAGCATCCATTGTCCCTACGATCGTTCTTATGATCGTACTACTCGTCTCTCTGGAATCCTTTCGGGAGTATGGCTGGGTACAGGGGATGACCAACGGTGTTATGCCGGTGGTAGGCGTGATGCTGGCCGTCCTTACGTGGCAGTTTTTCACCAAGTCAAAAGAAGGGCTTGGTACGTGGTACAGTCTTGGGCTCATCGTGTTAAGTGTCGTTTTGATTAGTCTGGCAGGCATTCATCCGGCCTTTGTGATCGCCGGGCTGTTAGTGTTTGTCTTTCTAAGGAAGGGAGGCAGACGCTCATGATTTACTGGGAGATCTTTCTCGCTTTCTTTATCCCCGGGATTGTCGGCTACGGTGGCGGTCCAGCGACCATTCCGCTCATTGAATACGAAGTGGTCCATCGCTACAACTGGATGGGGGTGGAGGAGTTTGGTGAAGTTCTGGCCCTTGGCAATGCCCTTCCCGGTCCGATAGCCACAAAGATGGCCGGGTACATCGGCTATGTTGAAGGAGGCGTGCTGGGCGCAGCAGTCGGGGTTTTTGCCACGGTAGCCCCTTCATTGATCCTCATGATTGCTTTACTCGGTCTCCTTTACAAGTTCAAGGATTCTCCGAAAGTAAAGCTCCTGTCGATGATTGTGAGACCGACCATCGCCGTCCTTCTAGGCATCATGGCCTACCGTTTTTTCGCCACCTCCTACGTTGACAACGGTATGATCCAGACAGGGTTTCTGGTCGTGATCAGCTTTTTACTTCTGGAACGCTTGAAGGTACACCCGGCGTTCGTGATTCTCGGTTCACTTATTTACGGCGCCGTGTTTCTGGCACCCTGACAGAGAGTTTCTTATTTATTGCAGTTCAATACTTGTGGGCAAACAAAACGATGCTGCTTCCAAGGGTAAAATACCTTTGGGAGCAGCATCGTTTTTTGTATGAGGTCGATGGGGAGGGAATTTACTCCCTTTCCACGGAGGTGCCGGCAAGCCTCCTTCGCACTGCGGGGTCTTGCCAAGGCCCCCACTTCCACAGGAGTGTTGTACATTCCCTCCCCATCTAAAGTAGGCTTATTTATTTCTGGAGGTCATTCACTCTTAAAAAGTCGTACCAATATTCAAGTCAGCCTTTAACAGCTTTCCTTTGGGTTAAAAAATTTACGGCACAAGCACAATATTTCCGTTATATACTTTATCTTCAAGTGACTGATGGGCTTCCGTCGCTTCTTCAAAAGGGAACGTCTTGGCCAAATGCGGCTTCACTTTCTGATCCTCAAGAAGAGAAGCAATCTCTTCACCCGCTTTTCGGAGTTGTTCCGGAGGTGCCGTAAAGAGAAGCACCCCCATAAGAGACGCGTGTTTCTGGTTCAGTTCCCGCCAAGGAAGTTCAGGTGTGTTGTTCACAGGAGAGCCGATCGTCACAATACGTCCGCCTACTTTAATCATAGCAAGGTCATTCTTTATGTTTTCACTGAGACTCATATCAAGAATCATGTCAACACCCATGTCACCAGTCAGGTCTTCCACTTTTGCGACGACCTTTTCTTCTTTGTAAAGAATCACATCATCCGCCCCTGCATCATGGCAGATTTCAGCTTTTTCATTCGATCCTGCCGTTGCAATGACTGTCGCTCCAGCCTGTTTGGCCAGTTGAATCGCCGCGTGTCCCACAGCTCCAGAACCGCCGTATACAAGGACCGTCTCACCAGATGTTAACCCTGCTCGGTGAAAAAGGCTTAAGTGCGCCGTCATAAAAGCCATCGCCACAGCTGCACCTTCAGCTTCCGTCACATGTTCAGGCAGCTTAAACAGCTTTTCAGATGGCACTGAAGCGTACTCTTTTGCCGTACCGCCCATAACGTTTGTCGCCCATACCCGGTCGCCGTTCTTCACATTTGTCACCTTACTGCCAGCTTCCACAACCATACCTCCGAGGTCGAAATGAGGAACAGCAGGGAAGTGGGGAACAGGACGGATCCCCTTTCGGAAATATGTATCCACCGGGTTAAGGCCACTTCCTCCGATTTGTACAAGAACATCATTTTCACCGACTTCCGGCTTCTCAAGCTCCACAACCTGCAAAACGTCAGCTCCGCCGTATTCGTGATATGCCACTGCTTTCATGTGCTCACTCTCCTTCAAAAGTTTCTACCTTCTATTTTATAAAAAGCCAGGCACTGCGTCACCTTATATCACCCCGGTTCCCCATTTTAGAAGGAGTTAAAAGGTGAATGTCGATTGTTACCTTTAAAAAGAGTTGCAATCCTTTAACAGTCTTCCGTTCAAACTCCGCATTTGCGTTGAATTAGAGGTAAATTATAACTTAGACGAGAAGAAGACTTCTAGCACGAGTACGGGCTGGGAGAGACGACGCAAACGAAGTGAGGAGGCTCACCGGGGCACCGCGGAAAGTGAAGGATACTCCGGTTGCATCTCCCAACCTCAACTTTTTAATAAATAGTTGAGGTCTCTCTGGAACACATTTTTCATAAAATCGAATTACTAAAAAAACCAGACCCCCGCACAGCGGAACGCCTGATTTTTAAGAGATGAAACGGTCAATCATAATGAACACGGCTGCCGCTCGTCCAGTCGGCTTCTTTCTCCATACCACCGCGGTTCATGATTTCCTTTACAATCTCCCGGTGAATCGTAAGCCCTTCTGAATTCAGGTAAGGAGAGATCTGCTGCAAGTTTTGATGAAAAAAAGCCAGTTCCTTGTCAGTCCAATCCTGTTTTCCCATCATTGACAGCTCAGTCATATCGCGCCCTACATACATGATGAAAAGCCCCCTTTAAACTTGGCGTACAATACGCCGGTTCTTAGTGTTTCTAGTCCAAAGCCTTCATATGCGATATAATGAAGTGTAAATTTGGAGAAAAGCTCTTCGTAAGTCAATAGGAGGAAATAATCGATGAATGAAAAGAAAGTTGCTCTCATTACAGGAAGCAGCCGCGGAATCGGAAAGCGGATTGCCACAAAATTAGCCCAAAAAGGATACAACATTGTCATCAACTACGCCCGCAGCCGGAAAAAAGCAGAAGAAACGGCAGACGAACTGCGTGAACTCGGAGCGGAAGTGTTAACGGTAAAAGCAAACATTGCCAAGCAGGATAAAGTTGCTGAAATGTTCGAAGCAATCGATGAGCATTTTGGCCGCCTGGACATTCTTGTTAACAACGCCGCATCAGGCGTTTTACGCCCGATCATGGAACTTGAAGAATCCCATTGGGACTGGACGATGAACATCAACAACAAAGGCATGCTGTTCTGCTCTCAGGAAGCTGCAAAGCGTATGGAAAAAAACGGCGGCGGAGCCATCGTCAGCATGAGTTCTTTAGGGGCCGAACGTTATTTAAAAAACTACACTACGGTAGGCGTATCAAAAGCGGCGGTAGAAGCCCTTACCCGTTATTTAGCCGTTGAGCTTGCCCCTAAAGGCATCCGCGTCAATGCGGTGTCAGGTGGAGCTGTGGATACCGACGCTCTTACACATTTCCCGAACCGCGATGAACTGCTTCAGGATGCCAAAGACCGGACACCAGCCGGCCGGATCGTGGAACCCGACGATCTTGCTGACGCCGCTGTTTTCCTTCTTGGAGACGAGGCGAAAATGATCTGCGGCCAGACAATCATTGTTGACGGCGGCATTTCACTGCTCACATAACTCAACACTTCTTACCAAAATTAAAAAACCACCAAATTTTTGAGGATAAAAACAACCCCGCGGGACATCATAATGTACGTGGAGGTGATACTCATGCGTAAGCAAAACCAACAACAGCAGCAAGCTCAACAGCAAGCTGCAAAAACAAACGCTCAAAAAGTACAACAGCAAAACGCTCAGAACCAGCACAACCAGGAGTTCGCGAGCGAAACTGATGCTCAACAAGTACGCCAGCAGAACCAAGCTTCTGCTCAGCGTAAAGGACAAGCATCTGCACAACAACAGCAACAACAACAAGGACGTCAGCAACAATAACTGTAAGCTGAATCCTGGCGCGCCGTTTCCAAGCGAAACGGCGCGTTTTTTATATAAGAGGTGCGAAACATAATTAAAAAGCGAAATCACCGCAAGCTCGCTTGGAAGGTGTTTCGCTTTTTATTATGTAGGTTGTGCGCCGGCACAACAAGGCAGGCAAACGCCTGCCGATAGCACCGGACATGAATTATATCGTCACAAGTCTATTAGACAAAAAGCTTATATTAAGAATTCCACATCTTCAGGAAAACAAATTCCAACCCCCGTCTCAGCATCTACCAACCACCCCAACCTAAACAAAAACCAGAATCCGAGCCAATATACATTTAAAATTGACTGAATCAATAGTATAATAAGAAAAATAGAGGGAAGATAAGGCAAAAGTGTATAAGCAATGGGTGAGGAGGGCGCATATGTGGTTCAAAAGGAAAAAAGGTGGCAACAATCGTAAGAAGAAACCAAACGTAGAAACAAAACCCGTCACCATCGAAGAAATGCGAAGCGCCATAAATCAGTATGCAAAACAGTTGAACCCCGACGTTTCATTACGTACGATAGTAAAAGACAACCACGAAGTAGACAGTGACGTCCTTATCGAACAACTGAACTGTAAACCCGACCGGCCCTTTTACATGTCTAAAGAAACCTTTGAGATTTTTGAAGAAGCCGACTACCCGAAATGGATCGACCTCTGTCAGGTCGCCTGTGACCAGTACTTCCTGGAAACAGATGAAGAACCCGTGACACCTGGTGATTCCACACGGAAAGTCAACTACTTAAAAATCAGAAACTACATGAAAGACGAACCACCATTCCAGCTCTACCTTCACCCACAGGACCGGATGGTCACACACAGAGTACCCGAAAAATAAGGAAATCGTGCATGAATATTAACGCGAAGGGAGCCTGTCCTGTTTAATGTTCACCACAGAAGAAAGGAGTAGAACATTGAGTTTTCCCATGACCGGCAGCAACATAGAGGTCCACAGCTATAAACATAATGGCCATATTCATCGCATCTGGGAAGAAACCATTGTTCTAAAAGGGACATCCCACGAAATTATCGGCGGTAACGACCGAATTATGGTAAAAGAATCTGACGGACGTCAGTGGCGTACACGAGAACCTGCAATTTGTTATTTCACTGCGCATCATTGGTTTAATGCGATCGGAATGATAAGAAACGACGGGATCTATTATTACTGTAATTTAGGGACCCCTTTTACGTATGATGAAGAAGCACTGAAGTATATTGACTATGATCTGGATATTAAAGTCTTTCCCGACATGACCTACAAGCTTCTTGATGAAGATGAATACGCCCTGCACAGCCAGCGCATGAACTACCCGAAGGAAGTTGATGCGATCCTGCGCAGAAGCGTAGATGAACTTGTCCAGTGGATCAGCCAGCGCAAAGGACCGTTTGAGCCAGGATTTATCGAATACTGGTACGAGCGTTTCCTTCAGCACCGCTGATTCATAAAACAAATATGGAACCAAAGATACCGGCTCATTAATCAGCCGGTCTTTCTTTTTCTGCCTTAAAGGAAAATAACATCCACATTGCGGAAAAAAAGCCACTATTCCGGAAGATAATACACACATTACGGAAAAATGCCTCCACTTTCTACAGGCTGAATGCAACTGCAAAAACAAACACTAACAATAAACATTCACCGTTGATCAGACAGGAAGTGAAAACAAATGGACAGTATTAAACGGTATATGCAGTTCGTAAAACCATACTGGAAACAAATCATCATCACTGTACTCATCGGGATGCTGAAATTCGGGATCCCGTTAATCATCCCGTTTCTTATGAAAGTGGTCATCGATGACATCGTCGGAGCAACGGATCTTACAACGGGGGAGCAGCTGAACCAGCTGTACTGGCTGATGGGAATTGTTCTTTTTATCTTTATTTTCCTCCGCCCGCCCGTGGAGTACTACCGGCAGTATTTTGCCCAGTGGACGGGGAGCAGGATTCTTTACGACATACGAAACCAGCTGTTTACCCACCTGCAGAAGCTCAGTCTCAGGTTTTATTCAAACAACAAATCGGGGGAAGTCATCTCCAGGGTGATCCATGATGTGGAGCAGACGAAGAACTTTATCATTACAGGGATGATGAACATCTGGCTGGATATGTTTACGATTATTGTGGCCATCATCATCATGCTTACGATGGATCCGTTACTCACCCTTGTAGCAGTGCTGCTGCTGCCGTTTTATGGCTTATCGATCAAGTTTTTCTACACACGGCTCAGAACCCTTACCCGGGACCGCTCTCAGGCACTTGCAGAAGTGCAGGGCCATTTACACGAAAGGCTTCAGGGCATGAACGTGATTCGAAGCTTTGCCCTTGAAAATCACGAGGAAAAGCAATTTGACACCCGGAATGAGAACTTCCTGGAAAAAGCACTCGATCACACACGGTGGAACGCCAAGACCTTTGCGGTGATCAATACGCTTACGGATGTGGCACCGATCCTCGTTATTGCAGTGGCAGGAACCCTGGTGATTCAAGGATCCGTAACCGTGGGGACAATGGTGGCCTTTGTGGCCTACATGGACCGCCTTTACAACCCGCTTCGCCGTCTCGTCAATTCATCCACCACACTCACCCAGTCCATCGCGTCCATGGACCGGATGTTTGAACTCGCCGATGAATCGTACGACATTGAAGACAAAAAAGACGCAGTGGCCATGAAAAATCCAAAGGGTGATGTGACATTCGACCACGTATTCTTTGGCTATGAAAACGAAGAGTTTGTTCTTAAGGATCTTCATTTTCACGTGAAGAGCGGCGAAACGATCGCCTTTGTGGGAATGAGCGGTGGCGGAAAAAGTACAATTATGAGTTTGATTCCTCGGTTTTACGATGTAAGCGACGGCCGGATTCTGATCGACGGCAAAGATGTTCGTGACTATAAGGTGCGAACCCTCCGTGACAGAATCGGCATGGTACTTCAGGACAACATTATCTTCAGTGAATCAGTGAAATTTAATATACTCATGGGGCGTCCCGAGGCGAGCGATGAAGAAGTATACGAAGCAGCCCGGGCAGCGAACGCCCACGAATTTATCGAACAGCTCCCGGACGGCTACGATACCAGCATCGGTGAAAGGGGCGTGAAGCTCTCCGGCGGTCAGAAACAGCGCATCGCCATTGCCCGCGTCTTCCTGAAGAGCCCAGAGATACTTGTGTTTGATGAAGCCACCTCGGCACTGGATCTTGAAAGCGAGCAGCTCATTCAGCAGTCCCTTTTCGAACTGGCAAAAGACCGGACCACCTTTATCGTGGCACACCGCCTGTCTACAATTACCCATGCGGACCGGATTTTCCTGATCGAAAACGGGCGTCTCGTCGAGCAGGGAAGCCACGCCGAACTGATGGCCAGACAAGGCTCGTATCACAAGCTGTTCCAGGTACAGCATTTGGATTAACCAGATCTCCAACAGAAAAAGCAGCCCGTCAATGATGGCGGGCTGCTTTTTTTTAATCTCTTCGTTCCAATACTTTTACTTCATTTTCGTCCTTGTGATACTTGAAGAAGCTGGCAACAAGACGATCCAGGTGCTCAAGCTCCTCACTGTATTCTACAATGAGAGCCACAACCGGGAAGAAGTGAATCCATTCACTGCGTTCAATTTCTTTATCCTCATGAAGACTGAAAAAGACATCAGTGAGCTGGCGCTTGCCCACATCCACTTCTTCGTACAAGTCCTCTGTCGTGTGGGGCCTTACTTTCCCCATATATTTAAGCATGATCCGCTCGTGATAGTTCGTGAGGTAGTCGAGCTGAACCCGGACGAGATCCTGAAGCTCATCAGGCATCTGCTGCATGCTGTTTTCGTGCTTGCTCAGACTCCGCAGAATATCAAGACATTTCTTCGTCGAATACAGCATCTGCCTGAACAGGACCACTTTTCGCATCCGCGGATACTCATTCTTTTTAAAATACGTACGCTCATCTTTATATAAAAGAAAGATATTATCCATTTTGATCATGGTGTCTTTCAGTTTCTTCAAATCCTGCTTGAGCGTATGGTACTCCGCTTCGTGACGCGTCATCAGCCGGATCCACTGAATAATCTGCTCATTGGCATCCGTAATTTTGTGAAAAAGATGGTTCTCATGCTTCGGCGGAAGGAAGATGAGGTTCACAACAAACGATGACGCCACCCCGATCATGATCAACAGGAAGCGAGATGATGCAAATGAAATAAAGTCCTCTGACGGTGCTTCCATAATAATGATCGCTGTCACAACAGCAAGGGGGATAATCGCTTCTTTCCCGAGCTTCAGGTTAATGGCAATGATCAGGACCACGACCACACCGACCACAAAAGGTTCGTGTCCGAATGACAAGACGAACACAACGGCGAGCACAGCACTGATGACATTTGCCTGAAGCTGGTCGAGAATGGTCATAAAGCTTCTGTAAACCGACGGCTGAACAGCAAACACCGCTGCCAATGCAGCATAAACGGGGGTATCAAACCCGAGCCAGGCCGCAATATAAAGGGCCATTACAACTGCCAGACCGGTTTTTAAAATACGGGCTCCTAGCCTCATAACGTAACATGTTCCTTTCTTCTAAAACCGTGTTATTCAAACACGTTTATTTCATAAAAAAATGGTTATCGAACGTACTATACACCTGATTTCCAATTCAATCAAGTTACTTTTTACATGTAGTGTTCCACGTAACCGTCCTTGTAAACGCAAACACCCTTCAACCGTAAAGGATTGAAAGGTGGAGAGATTTTTGTATCATTTCATTTGGAAATCAGGATTGTATGCTTACAGCTTGGAAAATGCAGCTTCAACCGCTTCCAGCGTCTTCTCTACATCATCTTTTGTATGTTCCGTTGTCAGGAACCACGCTTCATACTTTGACGGGGCAAGATTCACGCCCTGTTCGAGCATGAGTTTAAAGAAGCGTGCAAACATCTCACCGTCACTGTTTTCGGCTTCATCGTAATTTGCCACACCATCAACCCCGAAGTACACCGTAAGTGCCCCTTTGAGACGGTTCAATGTTATCGGTACGCCGTGTGTCTTTGCGTGCCTGCGGATCCCTTCTTCAAGCATACCGCCGAGCTCGTCCATTTTTTCATACACGCCTGGTTCTTTAAGCACTTCAAGGCAGGCAATTCCGGCACGGATCGAAGCGGGGTTACCGGCCATCGTTCCCGCCTGGTACGCAGGTCCAAGTGGGGCGACTGTTTCCATAATGTCCTGGCTTCCCCCGTAGGCACCGATCGGTAGACCTCCGCCGATAATTTTACCCAGTGCTGTCATGTCCGGCTCCACACCGCAGTAATTCTGGGCGCCGCCGTACTTGAACCGAAACGCTGTTATTACCTCGTCGTAAATAACGAGGGCACCGGCATCGTGAGTGAGTTCGTTCACCGCTACCAAAAATCCCGGAGCCGGTTCAACGATCCCGAAGTTACCCACAATCGGTTCAACGAGAACCGCAGCCACTTCATCACCCCAGTGATCAAGAGCCTGCTTGTAACTCTCGATGTCGTTAAACGGAACGGTAATCACTTCTTTGGCAATGGCTTTTGTCACACCGGCACTGTCCGGGCTTCCAAGTGTGGCAGGCCCTGATCCGGCAGCGACTAAAACAAGGTCGGAGTGACCATGGTAACAGCCGGCAAACTTGATAATTTTATCCCGCCCGGTGTAGGCACGGGCCACACGGATCGTCGTCATGACCGCTTCTGTCCCGGAGTTCACAAACCGCACTTTTTCCAGCGAAGGCATAGCTTCTTTCAGCATAGCGGCAAACTGGTTTTCATAGCGGGTGGGGGTGCCGTACAAAACCCCGTCTTCAGCCGCACCCTTGATCGCTTCTGTAATATGGGGATGGGCATGGCCGGTAATAATCGGTCCGTAAGCCGCCAGATAATCGATGTATTGGTTTCCGTCCACGTCCCAGAAGTAAGCACCTTTAGCACGCTCCATAAATACAGGAGAGCCTCCGCCTACAGCCTTAAACGAACGTGATGGACTATTAACGCCCCCAAGAATATGCTCCTGGGCAACTTCATTATGTTTTTCTGACTCCGTAAACTTCATATTGAATAAATCCTCCTCTAAAACTCAGGTCCGTTTCATTGTAGCACAGTGGAAAAAATGGATAGCTGATTTCGTGAAAATTGTAGCTGTTTACTTTAAAGTACTGAAAAAAGAAGATGAGTAGTGCCGGCAAGCTTTTTCAAGTTAAAGACGGGCACTGAAAAAAAATAAACTTCTTTAGAAGTCAGATGTTGATTTACGCTCATTGCGCTCTCTTTCCGCGGGCGGTTCGGGAGCCTCCTCAGCGCTATGCGCTTGCGGGGTCTCCCCGGAACTCGCTTTTCCCGCAGGAGTGTCGCGCATTCGCTCCAATCAACGCTTTTATACAAGAGGTTGTGGTGAATGTCACCAGTTGTTTTTTGACAACAGATCGCTAAAGCAAAACCAACAATCTTTACGAAAAACACACCCAAACTCTTTTCACACTTTAAGACTAAGGGAGGTTAACTTTGGGTTAAATTTATACTCTGATTCTCAACCTATTGTGCTTCGTTGAACGGAATACGTGACACTCCTGCGGAAGTGCGAGATAGACGAGACCCCGCAGGGGCAAAGCCCTGAGGAGGCTCGTCGCGAGTCCGCGGAAAGGGAGCGTATTCCGTTCAACGAAGCTTAGATCATCAATGAGAAGCTGATAATCCCACAAAATTGGTAGAATGATCGGTACCACCACGGAAAGCGAAGGGCACTCCGGCTTCATCAAAATGCACTTTGTAATGAAGAGGAAGCAAAAACAGTTGATTTGAAAACATTATTAAAGCAACTATCTTGAAGGAACACCTCCCATTCGATAAACTAGTAAGGTTGTTACGAGAGGAGGAAACCTCATGAACGTCATTGAAGTTCACGGGTTACGAAAACAATTTAAATCGTACTCAAGCAGAAAAGGCCTTGCAGGCGCTTTTCGCGACTTGCTTACGAGAAACTATACGATTTTAAACGCCGTTGACGATATATCCCTCAATGTAAAGCAGGGTGAGATGGTCGCCTACATCGGTGAAAACGGAGCCGGTAAATCCACCACGATCAAAATGCTCACCGGCATTTTAACCCCGACCGCAGGAACAGTCAGGGTAAACGGAATGGATCCCCACAGGCAGCGGGAGGCATTTGTCCGCACAATCGGTGTTGTATTTGGCCAGCGCTCCCAGCTCTGGTGGGATATCGCGGTTCAGGAATCGTTCCGCCTGCTGAAAAAAGTATATCGTCTGTCTGACGAGCACTACGATACACATATGAAAGAAGTCATTGAAACACTCGAGATCGAACCGCTTCTTGATAAGCCGGTGCGAAAGCTCAGTCTCGGTCAGCGAATGCGCTGTGAATTGGCAGCCGCACTCATTCACAATCCGCCTCTGCTTTTCCTGGATGAGCCCACAATCGGTCTGGACGTTCTGGTAAAAATGAAGATTCGCGAGTTCTTAAAAGATATCAACCGCAAATACCAAACGACGATTCTTTTAACGACTCACGATTTAAGTGACATCGAAGCCCTTTGCGACCGGGTCGTTCTGTTGGATGAAGGAAAGATCATCTACGACGGAGCCCTGGATAAACTGCAGCAGAACTGGGTCGAGGGTAAGCAGGTGCAGTTTGAGTTTCAAAAGCCGGTGGAAAAAGAGGCCCTTGAAGAATTGACTGCTCATTTTCCGGTCAAGTGGCGTGCAGGGGATAAAATGAGGGGCTGGCAGGCAACGGTGGACGGGGACGATGACGTGGTTTCCCAGCTGATGGCCACCGTCATGAGCCACTATTCCATCAGTGACGTGAAGCTGAATCAGGTGTCTACAGAAGAGATCATCCGAAACATCTATGAAGAAGGTATCCGTCATGGTTAGCCGGATAAGCATGTATCTGGAAATGCTCCGGATCCGGTTTTTAATGATGCTTGCCTACCGGACCAATTATTATAGCGGCATTTTAATTTACAGCATCAACATTGGCGCGTACTACTTTTTGTGGCAGGCGATCTACGGAGGCCAGGAATCTATCCAGGACCTTAGTATCGTCCAGATGACCACCTATGTAGCCATCGCATGGATGGCCCGGGCATTTTATTTTAATAATATTGACCGGGAAATAGCCCAGGAGATCCAGGAAGGAAAAGTAGCGGTGGAAATGATTCGGCCGTACAACTATCTCGGCATGAAAACGATGCAGGGACTCGGGGAAGGTCTTTTCCGGCTCCTCTTTTTCTCCGTACCGGGAATGGTTATTGTCTGGCTCGTGTTTCCGATCAGCTTTTCCAACGACCTTTCGATCTGGGGACTCTTCTTTATTTCACTCGTGTTCAGCTTTATCGTAAATACACAGATTAACTTGATTACAGGAATTTTAACGTTCTTTTTACTTTATAACACCGGACTCATCCGGGCGAAACGGGTCGTCATTGACCTGTTTTCGGGACTTTTGCTGCCGATTTCCTTTTACCCGATGTGGGCTCAGGATATTATGACATTTCTGCCGTTTCAGGCGATCAGCTACATTCCGTCTATGATTTTCACGGAAGGGTTCACAGGCAGCGAAGTGTATTCGGCACTCCTTTTGCAGCTCATGTGGTCAGTCATTTTATTTATTCCAATTACATTGCTATGGATGTCAGCCAGACGCCGGCTCATCGTACAAGGAGGGTAACGGGCCATGTTCTACGTATCGATCTTTTTCCAATACGCATCACAGTATATGAAAACACGGCTTCAGTACCGCTCTGACCTTGTGGTTGAGCTGTTCTCGGACCTCTTGTTCCAGGCCGTGAACCTGATCTTTATCCTTGTGGTGTTCGGCCACACCACACTCCTGAGCGGCTGGAGCCGGGAGGAGATTATCTTTATCTACGGATTTTTCCTCGTACCTTATGCGATCTTCAGTTCGTTTTTTAACATCTGGGACTTTAATGACCGCTACATTGTAAAAGGGGAAATGGACCGGGTCCTCACAAGACCCATCCACAGCCTGTTTCAGATTATTATCGAACGGATGGAGCTGGAATCCATGTTCGGCGTCATTACCGGACTTGCGATCATGTTTTACGCCGGCTCCCAGCTTGGGCTAACCCTTAGCTGGTACGATCCGTTTATGTTTCTTCTGATGGTGGCCGGAGGCTCGCTCATCTATGCCGGGATCTTCATCATTTTGGCGAGCATCAGTTTCTGGTCCGATTCGCGAACCGATATTATGCCGATGATGTACAATATCGGAAACTACGGACGCTATCCGGTGGACATCTACAACCAGGTGATCCGCTACGTGCTCACGTGGATTCTGCCGTTTGCGTTCGTGGGAGTGTACCCGGCTGCCTTTTTTCTAGGCCGTGATGAATGGTACTTCTACGCCTTTTTAACCCCGGTAATGGGGCTGATCTTTATTTCAATCAGCGTGTTTGCATGGAATGAAGGCGTGAAAAGGTATCGCGGCGCGGGGAATTGATTCGTAGGTGTTCTGAAGAGAAGATTACGGAATAATTGAAGTTTTGTTGTAAAGCTCACGGATTCCTCCGTATAAAAAGAAAGAATACAACCTCCATGAAAATAGTTTCTTTATTCACACTAAAAAGTCCGGATGCTGAAGGAATGTCCGACACTCCTGCGGTAGTAGGGGCCAGACGAGACCCCGCAAACGAAGGAGGCTCGTCGGTACCACCGCGGAAAGGGAGGACATTGTTTCAGCATCCCTCTTAAGTTACAAAAGCTAAGTGACCATGACGTCTTTCAAAAGGTTCCTTGTCCTACTTCACCTCTCCTGCTCATATATAAGTAAGAGAGGTGAATCAGGATGGGAACCTTTTTGCTTTGGTGTGTAACCATAACGTCGATTTTAGGCATTGTCATGAGCCTGCTTTTACTCATTCAAAATCAGCCGCCTCAGGGAAGGCGTGTTTCAATACGGAACTTCCTCGTTCTTTTGCTCGTCTATGCCACAGTAATCACCGGATTCGGCTGCCTGTACCTGAGCCTCCATTTCAAAGGGTACCCGGTGCTGATGGAAGGAACAGGACGGATGTCCGGGTCGCTCATTCACTTAGTCGAAGACGTGATGTACTTTAGCGCCGTCACGATCCTTACCGTCGGATACGGAGACATCATTCCCCAGGGCATCGGCCGCTGGATTGCCATGATCGAAGCCCTCATCGGCTACCTTCTTCCGGCAGCGTTCGTGGTGACCACCGTTATTTACAACGAAAACAAGCCAAATCGTTTGTAGCCCGGGCAGATCTTGGTTATCCTTATAGGAGACAAGATTACACACGAGAAGGAGTGTTTTCACATGACAGTAGAAGTTGGTCAAAAAGCACCTGAATTTACACTTAAGGCAAACAGCGGAGAAGAAGTAAGCCTGTCCGATTACAAAGGAAAGAACGTCGTCCTTTATTTTTATCCGAAAGACATGACGCCGGGATGTACAACCCAGGCCTGTGATTTTCGCGATAACAAAGAGAACTTTGAGGAAGTGGACGCGGTGATTCTCGGCGTAAGCCCGGATCCGGTCGAGCGTCACGAAAAATTCATCGACAAGCACGGTCTTCCGTTTTTACTTCTCGCCGACGAAGACCACAAAGTGGCTGAAGACTACGGCGTGTGGAAGTTGAAGAAAAACTTCGGCAAGGAATACATGGGCATTGAACGCTCAACCTTCATTATCGATAAAGAAGGAAACATCGATAAAGAATGGCGCAAAGTCCGCGTGAAAGGGCATGTGGAGGAAGCGCTTAACTACTTAAAAGAAAAGCAGTAAAAAAAATCGCCCCCGGACCGCGATCCAGGGGCGCTTCCAGCTATTCATCCGATCCACCGTCGTCCTCAATCATCCCGTCATGATACATGTCTTCGTTCACCTCAAAACCAAGTTCATTCTCAAGATAGTTCGTCACATCCTGAAGATTATTCGTATCAAACACGACGCCGTCTTCACGGACAACGTAGTAGGCGGGGTACTCATCAATGAAATGGTCAAAAAAACCGACCTCATCATTATAATAATGTCCCAGGATAACGTGCTGATCTTCTGCACTGTATTCATAAAGCTGGTCCCCATCAAACATACTGTCATACGAAAAAACCTCATCCAAAAACGACAGAACAGCCACAGTTTTATCGGAATGATACCTGGACAGATCGTACCGGTCCAGAATCGTGCCTAAATCCTGCCTTGGGAAAATAATTTCATCTGCTTCGTGGATGGGAATAAAAGCCGGGTACAATAGGACATTTTGATCACGGCCTGTTGTTACCTCCGGCTCAAAATCGCCCCGCACATTAATCTTGATCCGTTCAGTGGAAGATGCCAGAAAGCTGATGGTGTTAAAGCCCATTCCCGAAAGCTCTGCGGAAAGCTCTTCACCGGTTTCCTCGTATATCAATTTCGTATCCTGATCCAGAAAAATCCTGTAGATTTCCGCCTCGTAGGAGTCGCCAACGAGCTCGTCCGAAAATTCCAATACTGTACCTGAAATGTTGTCTTCCACAAATAAAAGAAACGTGTTTGCCCCCATGCTCCCCAAAAGGGTCCCCTCCATATCCGCCTGACCCTCTGTTTTCTCCACCGCCCCGCAGGCCGTCAGAAAAAACAGCCATCCGATTAATCCCGCCGCAACCTTCATCTGTCTCAACTCCCGAACTCCTTAGTCATTCAATCGTAACACGAGGATTTTGGTAAAATACATACATTTTTTCTTGAATTTTCCCTTCGTTTATCCATTATCTGCTAAACTTGAGAGAGAACCTGATTTTGGAGGCATGGTCACCTTGAAACAATTCGCGCCACTCATCATTATCGCTGCCCTGATCGGCGGAGCACTGCTGTTTTTTCAGGACCCCGTAGAGGAAGTGTTCGATCCATACTGGGAACGGGAACAGGCAGGCTTTGACGCTCAGGAGTGGGAGATTACAATTTTCATAGATGAAGGGGAGGAAAGGCTCCCGGAAGTTGGTGTAAAGCTCGTGTATCTCGGGGATCCGGAGGACATCACGGATTATGAATTCTTTTACAGCAGTATGAACACGATCGGAGGATTCTATGATCAGCAGCTCGATCTTAAAGACTTCGGCGGAGAAATTTTTTACCGGACCTCCTGTAATTTCTGCAGTGAAACAGAAGATTATTCGGAAGGCGACTTCTCATTATCGTGGAAAAAGAACGGGGAAATCCACACCGTAAAAGAGCACTTCACCTATCCCGGGTATGTTTTCAGGGAAATGCAGGAACAGGAATAAAAAAGCTGTCCTTCTTCAGCTTAAAAGGACAGCTTCAACAGCTTATTCTTCATCAAAATACTGGTCAAAAAACGTGTACACCTCGTCCAGAGAGGCACTTTCATGCACCACTTCCTGTTCCCCGTTTATGATCATAAACCAGGGAAAGGACGCCACTACATCTTCATATAACGTTTTGTCTTCATGATGACTCATCCGTCTGAAGACAGCCTGAGCGTTGGAGTTTGAGTAGTGATGAATCTCATCGTAAGCCGGATCATGCCAGTTCCACTCAAAAGGCTCGTCCGAAAACTCCATCACGATAAGCCACTCCATGTTCCTCGATCCTCTCCCTAAATCCAAGGAGTCGATCACATCCTCTTTATCCGGCCTCGTTAAAATAAGTTCCTCTGCTTCATACACCGGAAGAAGGGACCACTCGTATGAAAAACGGGATTTCTGCTCTGTTTTTTCTATTGGGGTGAAGTCTTCTGTAAACGAGGCTTTCACTTGAAGGGGAATGGCTGACCTGAACGTATTCATCCGGGCCAGCGTGTCCGTATCATCTGAAAACAGCTCCACTTTTTCTCCGTTTTCTTCCACTTTTATCACCGTCTCGTCGGTAACATGAACGAGATAAGCCTCAACCTCGTAATCTTCCTGTGATTCTACATGACCATGCCCAGGCCATTCATAGTCAGCCCCCGAATAGCTGTCTTCCACAAACAGCACAAACATTTCCGGCTGATCCATGTGAATCACAACCGAACCCTCTACATCTGGTTCATCCGCCATAACCCCGCACCCTGAGATTAGAATGAGAAGGGTAAAAAAGATAAGTCCTTTCATAAATCGTTTCTCCTTTTTCTTTTCTACTAGTCATCCTATCACGAAGAAAACGGCGAATAAACAAAGTTTGGAAAATTAAGATAAAAATGTTGTCAAATGGTGGAGAACTTCTGATAGGATGAGGAGAGAATGCTCGAGAAAAGGAGGTCACAACGATGAAACAACTACTCCCACTGGTAATCATTGCAGCCTTAATCGCCGGGGCCATGATTTTCTTTCAGGATCCTGAAGAAGAAAGGGAGCCGGACTGGTCGAGAAACTCCGCCATGGCAGGAAGCCCGTGGAGTTTCACGATGTATGCACATTACGGGGACGAACCGGAAATCGGCTTTACCGCTGAATTCATAAATGAAGAAGAATGGGAAACCATTGAAGCTGTAGAGGTCTTCATTGCGACCCACGAACCTCCGGGCGGACTCTATTATCAGGACCTGGATGTTGAAAACTTTGAAGGAACCCTTACATATCAGGAACCGTGCAGCTTTTGTGACATGGAAGAAGCTTTCTACGATACGATGACAACCTATGCTACGGTTAAAGTAGCCTGGCAGGCAGACGGGGAAGTCTATGACCATTTTCACCACTTCCAGCTGCCACACGGGCTTTTTAAACACGAAAATGAAGGAGAGAATACAAATGAATGACCCTCGAATTTCACACTTGGCCGATCTCCTGCTTGATCACTCCATCGGCTTAAAAAAAGGCGAGCGTATCCTCATTAAAGGCCACGCTGCATCAAAACCCCTTATGACCGAACTAATTGACAAGACCTATGAGCGGGGCGGCTACCCCTACATCGAACTCCTGGACGATGAGCTCGGACGTCACCTGAGTATGGGGTACGAAAAAGAGCAGCTCGAAACCCAGGCAGCCTGGGCCCTCCAGCGTTATAAAGATGTGGATGCCGTCATAGCCGTGATTGCCGAAGAAAACGACGCAGAAATGGCAGAGGTGCCGGGGGAGAAATTCCAGCTCCGTGGAGAAGTGTTCAAGCCGGTTCAGGAGTTTTACATCAACAACCGCCGCTGGGTGCTCCTTAATTACCCGACACCGGCACTGGCTCAGAAAGCCGGGATGAGCACTAAAGCGTTCACTGACTTTTTACTCAATGTGTGTACCGCTGATTATAAAAAAATGGAGAAGGCTTTTGCTCCGTTAAGAGAACTGATGGAAAAAACCGACCGCGTACGGATCACTAGTCCGGGAACAGACCTGTCTTTTTCCATTAAAGACATTCCCGCTGTCCCCTGCGCCGGAGAGGCAAACATTCCCGACGGCGAAATCTACACGGCTCCGGTAAAAGACAGCGTGAACGGCACGATTACCTTTAACACACCATGCCCGTACCGGGGAGTGACCTACCACAATGTGAGCCTTACATTTGAAAAAGGACAAATTGTTAAAGCCTATGCCGACCAGAAAGAAAAACTCGAAGAAATCCTCAATACGGACGAAGGAGCCCGCTACGCCGGAGAGTTTGCCATCGGGGTGAATCCGTATATCCTGCACCCTATGGGAGACATACTTTTTGATGAAAAAATCGGAGGAAGCCTTCACTTCACACCTGGCGAAGCCTATGAAGATGCCGACAACGGCAACCGGTCCTCCGTCCATTGGGATATGGTTCTCATCCAGCGTGAGGAATACGGAGGGGGAGAGATCTACTTCGATGGCGTCCTTGTGCGAAAAGACGGCATTTTCGTCCCCGAAGAACTTCAGGGGCTCAACCCTGAAAAATTAAAATAAGCCCTTAAGGGCGCGTGACCAGTCCGGATCAAAAAAGTCGCATAGTATTTAAGTATAGGTGATCCCAATCCCTCTTCAATAATATAAATTGCAGGCGAGACAAACCAGTCTCGCTCTTTTTTTCGCTTTTTTCTTAAAGGTTGCTGTTCACAAATTCCGCTGCAGGCAAACGCTTTCCCCGTCATCACTTCAGCCTTCTCGAGGAAGTTGCCTTCTGCTTCTTCCTCTACCAGCTTAACCTTCGACGAATATGCGTCGAAGCAACTAGTAGCTCATTCAAGCTGTAACTGCTCGTAGTTGATGCTATTCCCGCAGTCGCCGCCTTAGATTGGAACGAATGCACGACACTCCTGCGGGAAAAGCGAGTTCAGGGGAGACCCCGCAGACGCAAAGCGTCGAGGAGGTTCCCGAACCGCCCGCGGAAAGGGAGCGCAATGAGCATAAATCAACACCTGAGTTTAAAAAAGCCACCTCTAAAAGAATGAAGTCTTATCCCGGCACCCCGCGGAAATCAAAGAGCATTCGCATTTCAACACCACATCAACAGGCATTTTTTTAACTGACCCGTTAAATATGATAAAATTTAAATTAAAAGTAATAAGGAGTCCAGCCAATGAATGTCGTGACTACAGCAAAAATCCGCCGTGATTTACGTGAAGAACTGCCAAACCTCTTCCCGGAGGTAACCTTTTCGTTCAATGAATCCATTGACGAAGCAGAAAAAGACCTGCCGTCCGCTGACGTTCTCCTTACCTACGGGGAGGATCTGACTGAAGATCACATTGACCAGGCCCGCAACTTGAAATGGATCATGGTCATCTCAGCCGGATTGGAAAAAATGCCGTTTGACGCCATCGCCAAAAAAGACATTCTCATAACCAATGCCCGGGGCATTCATGCCACCCCGATGGCAGAATACACACTTGCCATGATGCTTCAGGTATCCAGGTATGGAAAAGGGATTATCGAGCAGGAACAAAACGAAGTGTGGTCCCGTAAACTGACAATGACCGAATTAAAAGGAAAAACAATCGGTGTACTTGGTGCAGGAGCCATCGGCAGTGAAATTGCCAGACTCGCCAAAGCCTTCGGGATGACTGCCATCGGTCTGAACCGGAGCGGAAGACCTGTCGATCATTTTGATACAATCATCACCTTCAAAGATCTGAATCAGTTGCTCAACGAGTCTGATTACGTCGTGTCTGTTCTGCCCCATACCGATGAAACCGACGGAATGCTTACAGCCGATTCTTTTAAAGCGATGAAAAAGGAAGCCATATTTATAAATATAGGAAGAGGCACTGTCGCAAGGGAGGATGTTCTCTTACAAGCACTGCAAAACAAGGAGATCTCCCATGCCGTACTTGATGTATTCGAAGAAGAGCCGCTTCCGAAAGGACATCCATTCTGGAGTACGGACCGGATAACCGTGACACCGCATATTTCAGGCATATCACCGGAATACCAGCCGAGAGCACTTGAAATTTTTAAGAATAACCTAAAGGTTTTTTCAGGCGGAGGAACGAATTATCAAAATAAAGTTGACCCCTCAAAAGGATATTGAGGATTTAGATGATAAAAGGGGAGAGGCAAGATGAAACTAGTGGTATGTATCGTCCACAACCGCTACAGTGACGCTATGGAAAAAGGACTCAAAGACAAAGGCTACCGGATGACGGAGCTGGCAAGCAGCGGCGGATTCTTGAAAAAAGGGAATACCACGTTTCTTCTCGGTGTAAAAGATAATGATGTTGATGCTCTCCAGCGGGAGATGCAGACGATCTGCCTTAACCTTGAAAAGAAGAAAGGAAAAGCAAAAGATGTGGACAGCCGCTATACCTCCTTTGTAGTAGAAGCAAAAGAGAGCCTGCCAATCCTTGCTGCCTTTCAAAATAAATCAAACTGAGCCTGTGAAAAAAGAAGCGATTTAAGGTTGTATTCATTGACAAACTTTGTTAGCATTCGCTATACTAATTGTAAATATTATAAAGTAAGAATGCTTTTCGGAAGAGGTGTTGAACATGGAAAACCATCGACTGCAGGAAGCCTTGCAATCTTTAAAAAGTACGAAAGTGCGCATGACACCTCAACGCCATGCTATTCTTGAATTTCTTTTCGATGCCAAAACCCATCCCACAGCGGATGATATCTACAAGGCGCTGGAAGGGAAATTCCCTAACATGAGCGTCGCAACTGTCTACAATAACCTTCGTGTTTTTAAAGAAGCAGGCCTGGTGCGTGAACTGACTTATGGTGACTCTTCCAGCAGATTTGACAGCAACACCACAGACCACTACCATGTCATCTGCGAAGATTGCGGTAAGATCGTTGATTTCCACTACCCGGGACTCGATGAAGTGGAAACACTGGCTGAACATGTAACAAACTTTAAGGTGAAGCACCACCGTATGGAGATATATGGCACATGCCCGGAATGCCAGAAGCACAAACATTAGGAAGCTGCAGGAACGTTTTGTTCCGGGCTTCTTTTTTTTATCCCGAAAGCATGAAAGATCATCCAATAAAGGTTGAATTTTTTCAAAACTATGAGTAGTATGAAAACTAATTAGTTTATCAGGTAAACAAATTAAAAGGAGGAGTATATGATTAACGACAACTTTTTACTAACAAATGATATTTCCAGAGAACTCTACCATTCTTATGCAAAAGAATTGCCGATCATCGATTATCATAACCACCTCAGTGCCAAAGAAATATATGAAGATCGCATGTATGATAACCTTACTGAACTTTGGCTGGCCGATGATCACTATAAGTGGAGAGCCATGCGTGCAAACGGAATCAGTGAGTATTTGATTACAGGGGATGCTTCAGACAAAGATAAGTTTGATGCGTGGGCCGATACAGTTCCCAATTTGATAGGAAATCCATTGTATCACTGGACTCACCTGGAGCTCACCAGGTTTTTTAATGTGGATAGTTTGTTGGGGAGACAAACAAAAGCGTACATATGGGAGAAAACGACTGAAATGTTGAAAACAAATGAGTTATCAGCACGAAACATCCTTACTAAACAGAAGGTAGAATTTGTTGGAACGACTGATGATCCTACTGACAATTTAACCTATCATAAAAAGCTGAAAGAAGAGGGTTTTCCTGTCGTTGTATCTCCTTCTTTCAGACCGGACAAGGGGTTGATGATTGAAGGAGACCATTTTAAAGATTGGGTAATCGCATTGTCTGAAGCTGCTGAGTATGACATTTCAGATTATGAGGAGTTTCTCTTTGCATTAGAAAAAAGAGCTGAATACTTTGATCTGTCAGGGTGCAGAAGTGCCGATCACGGCTTAAACGAACTAAAGTATCAACATGCTTCCTTAGAATATGTATCTACCGTCTTCCGCAAACGGATGAAAGATGAGCGGTTAAGTACTGATGAAATTACGGCATTCAAAAGTTACACCTTAACCAGCCTTGGCCGTATATACAATAAGAAGGGATGGGCAATGCAACTTCATATCGGACCCATAAGAAATACAAACACAAAAAAATACCGCGAGCTGGGTCCGGATACGGGATTTGATTCTATTGGAGACAGTTTGGCTGCGCAACCTCTAAGCAGGCTATTGGACTCTTTGGAGGTTACAGGGGAACTTCCTAAAACGATCCTTTACACAAATAACGCTAAACATAATGATGTTTTTGCTTCCATGGCCGGCAACTACCAGGGAGACTCAATGCCTGGAAAAGTGCAGTTCGGAACTGCATGGTGGCATAACGACAATTATGAAGGGATGATTGACCAAATGACCACGCTTGGTAATATGGTTGTTTTAAGGCATTTTATTGGAATGCTGACGGACTCAAGAAGTCTGTTGTCATTTGTAAGACACGAATACTTTCGCCGGATTCTGTGTCAAATGCTCGGTGAGTGGGTGACTTCAGGAAAAGCGCCGCATGATATAGAGCTGCTGGGTGATTATGTGAAAGATATCAGCTACGGAAATGCAAAACGTTACTTCCGCTTATAAAAAAGGAGTGAAAAGGATGGAGATGAGTTTTCGCTGGTATGGAGAAGATGATCCGGTTACGTTAGAAAAAATCAGACAAATTCCTGATATGAAAGGAATAGTAACAGCCATTTATGATATCCCTCCCGGAGAAACCTGGCCTTATGAAGATATTGTTGAATTAAAAAACAGTGTTGAAGAAGCCGGTCTTAAACTTACTGTCATTGAAAGTGTTCCTGTGCATGAGGAGATAAAGCTCGGCTCAAACAGGAGAGATGTTCTGATTGACCAGTTTGCCCAAACAATTAGAAACCTCTCAAAGGCAGGCATTAACACTGTGTGCTACAATTTCATGCCTGTTTTTGACTGGGTAAGAACCGACCTGGCTGCTGCTCTTCCAGATGGCTCAAACTCTCTTTATTACAGTGATGAAACTGTTCGCTCACTGAATCCGGTGAAGGGAGAGTTTTCACTTCCGGGATGGGACTTATCATACCAGAAAGAAGATCTTGAAACGCTGTTAAAAGACTACAGTTCAGTGACGGAAGAACAGCTTATGGAAAACCTGATTTACTTTCTGAAAAAAATCATACCTGTGGCAGAAGAGAAAAACGTGAATATGGCACTTCATCCTGACGATCCTCCGTGGCCGGTATTTGGCCTGCCCCGTATTGTAAACAATGTACACCATGTCCGAACGATTTTATCTTCTGTAGAAAGCAAGAATAACGGCATAACCTTTTGCACCGGATCATTTGGTGCTGACCGGGGAAATAATTTGGAACAAATAATTGAAACAGCAGAAGGGAGGATTCATTTTGTCCACGCGCGAAACATAACATGGACAGGTTCTAAATCTTTTCAAGAGACTTCCCATTCTGTAAAAGATGGCTCAATAAATATGGTGAGCGTAATGAATAAGCTTTTGGATAAAGGCTTTAAGGGAGCAATAAGGCCAGACCATGGAAGGATGATCTGGGGAGAATCCGGACGTCCGGGGTATGGTCTTTATGATCGGGCGCTGGGTGCTGCTTACTTAAACGGAATTATTGATTCCTACCAGGAGAGGAAGGTGAGGACAAATGATACAGCTGCCATTTACCGTTGATCTTCAAAGCAAGGTAGTGGTTGTAACAGGAGGGAGCGGCGTGCTTGGTTCAACCATGTGTGAGGCATTAGCGAAGTGTGGAGCCAAAGTAGCGATCCTGGCAACAAACCAAGAGAAAATGGACACGTTGGTAAAAAAGATAAGAGAAAGTGGCGGGACTGCCGAAGGGTTTGAAGTAGATGTTTTAAATAAGGATTCACTCGAAAGAGCGCATGAACAGCTGACGTCAACGTTTGGCTCAACAGATATATTAATAAACGCTGCAGGGGGTAATCACACAAAGGCGACCACGACAACTGAAAAGTTAAAGATAGAGGATATATACGATGATTCGAACCGGACGTTTTTTGACCTTGATCCAGAATCCCTAGACTGGCTGTTAAGGTTAAATTACATGGGTACGTTACTGCCTATTCAAGTATTTTCAAAAGATATGGCCGGAAAAAAAGGAGGCTCTGTAATAAATGTGTCATCTATGAATGGCTTCAGACCTTTGACGAAGATTCCTGCTTACAGCGGGGCAAAGGCGGCAATCAATAATTTAACCCAGTGGCTTTCGGTTTATTATTCTGATGTGGGTATCCGTGTAAATGCAATTGCCCCGGGATTCTTTTTAACGAAACAGAACGAAACGTTATTGCTTACAGAAGAAGGGGAGTACACAGATAGAGCAAAGAAAATAATAGAGCATACACCTCTCGGACGTTTTGGTGATGCAAAGGAATTACTGGGAACTTTGTTATGGCTGATAGACTCCCAATCTTCTAGTTTTGTAAATGGTGTAGTTATTCCTGTTGATGGAGGGTTCTCGGCCTATTCAGGCGTTTAATGAAGGGGAATTTAAGTTGAAGGAATATGAAACATTGCTAAAAATGAAAGAAAACAAACTGGCTTCCATAATTCGGGCAGACGGTCCATCCGAAGCCCTTTCTCCCGGTGAATCCTCGTATGAGGGCGGGATTCGGATACTCGATACAAAAATCAAAAAAACAGTAAACAGAGGTGTATAGATATGAAAGAAGTCAGGTTCGGTATTATTGGACTGGGCAGCATGGGGACTCACCACGCTCGTTACCTTATAAACAATAAGATAAAAGGTGCAAGATTAACTGCAGTTGCAGATATTAATCCTGAGAAATTACGCTGGGCAGAAGAGTCAGGCATCCAGTCTTTTACTGATGAAAATGCATTCTACTGTTCGGGGCTGTTCGATGCTGTATTGATTGCAACTCCTCACTACCATCACCCTCCCATCGCAATTAAAGCGTTTGAGCACGGTCTGAATGTTCTATCTGAAAAACCTGCGGGGGTATATACGAAACAAGTAAGAGAAATGAATGAAAAGGCTGAAGAGAGTAAGCAGGTCTTTTCTATTATGTTTAATCAACGAACGAACCCACTGTACCAGAAGTTAAGAGAGCTGATTCAGTCCGGTGAACTTGGACAACTAAAGAGAATCAACTGGACCATCACGGATTGGTACCGTTCACAAAGTTACTATGATTCAGGTGGCTGGCGGGCTACCTGGAAGGGTGAAGGAGGAGGGGTTTTAATTAATCAGTCTCCTCACCAGCTTGACCTCCTTCATTGGATAACAGGGATGGAACCAAGCCGCATAAGAGCGTTTTGCTACTTTGGGAAATACCGGAACATTGAGGTTGAAGATGAAGTTACAGCTTTTCTTGAATATAAAGATAAGGCTACCTGTGTTTTTACCACAAGTATCGGGGAAGCTCCTGGCACGAACAGGCTGGAAATCGCAGGTGACCGTGGAAAGGCAGTTATCGAAGATGGGAAATTTACTTTTTGGAGGCTGAGAGTACCGGAATCAGAGTTCAACCGGGAGTATACCGGAGGGTTCGGTGAACCTGAGTGCTGGAAAATCGATGTACCTGTAACCGGGAAGGAAACGGGACATCAGGGGATCACACAAAATTTTGTGGATAATATTCTTTATGGCACCCCTCTTTTAGCCACTGGAACCGAGGGAATCAAAAGTCTTGCTGCCTCAAATGCTATGCAATTATCTACATGGATTGATGATTGGGTAACATTACCCGTTAATGAGGATTTATACCACCAGAAACTGACAGAAAAAATAAAACAATCAAAAATCGGGAAATCTGTTTCAGATAAAACGTTGAGTGTGGACGGAACATACTAAGTCAGTGGAAAGGAAGTCATTAAATGACTAAAAAGCAGGGAATGAACTATGCCCCAAAAGGAAAACCGAACAAAGTCGTTAAAAAAGGAGAGTTTGTCTTCGCGGCAATCTCTCTGGACCATGGACATATTTACGGGATGTGTAACGGATTAATTGAGGCAGGGGCAGACTTGAAATGGGTCTATGATCCGGATCCTGAGAAAGTAAAGGCCTTTATAAAAATTTATCCTGATGTAAAAGAAGCTTCTTCTGAAGAACAAATTCTAACTGACGATGACGTAAAACTGGTAGCAGGTGCAGCTGTACCATCTGAACGCTGCGCTTTGGGGATGAGGGTTATGGATCATGGCAAAGACTACTTTACAGACAAAACACCATTTACGACACTCGAACAGTTAGAAGAAGCTAGGAACAAAGTTTTGCAAACGGGTTTAAAATACATGGTCTATTACAGTGAACGCTTGCATGTTGAAAGTGCTGTGTTTGCAGGACAGTTGATTGAAAAGGGAGCAATCGGCAGGGTAATACAGGTTACAGGCTTCGGTCCTCACCGTCTTAATTTAAAGAGCCGGCCTGACTGGTTTTTTCAGAAAGAGAAGTACGGTGGAATTCTGTGTGATATAGGGAGTCACCAGATAGAACAATTTTTACATTACGCTGGATGTAAAAATGCAGAGGTCGTCCACAGTAAAGTAGCCAATTACGATGCAAAAGAATATTCTGAGCTCGAAGACTATGGAGATGCAACATTAATTGGTGATAACGGGGCTACGCATTTCTTTAAGGTCGATTGGTTTACTCCGGAAGGTCTAAGCAACTGGGGTGACGGAAGGACATTCATACTCGGTACTGAGGGTTCGATTGAAATTCGGAAGTATGTAGATGTGGCAAGGGACCATGAAGGAGATCATCTCTACCTTGTTAATAAAGAAGGGGAGTACCATTACCCGCTGAAAGGAAAAGTGGGCTTTCCGTTTTTTGGTCAATTGATACTGGACTGCCTGAACAGAACAGAGAACGCCATGACACAAGAGCATGCCTTTAAGGCTGCTGAACTTTGCCTTAAGGCACAGCTGCAGGCTATTACGGTTGAGCAGAACTGGGGAATATGAAAGAGCTGAATTTTAATGAGCCAGGACAGCAACTCTTTAGAGGCAGCTTTTCTGGCTTTTGTGTCAGCGGTGAAAAATAGAGGCAAGCCCCAAAAAGTGTTTCTGTACTATAGCTGATCCACCGAGTGCACATGCTTCTTTCCCGATTCTCGAAGAACGGATTTCTTTATACTTGGCAAACTTGGAATCAAGACGGGATTCTATTCTTTCAATCATGTCAGCATGTGCATTGATGATGGCCCCATTTAAAATAATGGTCTCTGGATTAAAAATGGTAATGATATTGTTTAATCCTATTGATAGCATGTCTAAGTAATCCTTTAGGATATAATGATTTTCTTCTGTAAACATTGACTCAATCCGTTTGTCTTCGTTTATTTCAGGCAGTGCCTTCTTTAATAAAGATCTTAAAGCCGTTTCAGAAGCATACAGCTCCCAGCAGCCTTTATTTCCACACGGACAATCCCTTCCATTGGGATGAACGATCATGTGACCAACCTCACCTGCGAAGCCATGGAATCCTCTAAAGATTTTATTGTCTTGTATAATTCCAAGACCTATGCCTGAAGAAAGGGTTACAGTTAATAAATTTGAATGATAAGCTGTTTCTCCTTGCTCAGCTAACACACACAAATTCGCATTGTTTTCAAGATGTACCGTTGTTTCAAATGCGTCTTCAAAAAGCCTGCTTACTTTCGAGACCAGCCATTGTTGTTTTGGAGTATAGATTTTATCTGTTTCCTTGTTAACAATCCCATGAACGCCTATACCTATTCCAATGAGGCTGTGATGATTATATTCGGAATTATATTGATCGATAAATGGCTGGAGGAAATGAATGATTGTCTGGCAGTTTGAGTAAAAATCGTCACTTGTCAAGGGGCGTTCTTCTTTATGAAAAATTGTTCCTCTTAAGTCACAAAAAACAACAATATAATTATTTTCATCAATATCCAAACCAATACTGTAGCCGGATAACCGGTTTATTTCCAGCTTTATCGGTCTGCGACCCGGTATTCCTTTAAGATATGTTTGACTTTCAACAAGGAGACGATCGTGCAGCAAGGTTTGAACTTGAGAAGATATCGTTGCTTTATTCAGACCGGTTAACCTCGCTACTTCACTTCTTGATAAACTTTTGTGTCTGATGAGGTTATCTAATATTAAGCGTCTATTCATCTTTTTTATATATGCAGAATCCCCTGTTTCCAACTCATTCACCTCGGTCTTTTACTTCATGTTCCGTTTCCATTGTACCAGATCTTTCATTTAGGTATTCAACTTTTGGTTATGGTTTATTGCCCGGCACCTTTAAAACAGCTAGTATCATTAAAAAACAGGCACCCGTAATTACAAGATGCCTGGCTCTTTAAAAATTATTTCTTTTTATGATTGTAAGCTTCGTCGAATTCTTTACCTTCAAGGCTCTTGTCCATCGTCAATGGTTCATCGCAGTACATGCACGCATCAACACGGCCGAGAACCTTGGTCGTCCGTTCACAGTTAGGACAGACAACCTGCACTGTTTTAGTGGAAAGCATGCCGATCCAGAAGTACGTTACGGTACTGGCTATGATGGCAAGAAAACCAAGAAGCATAAACAGTGTCATAAGAAGCGGGCTTGTCTGAAAGAATAAACCTAAGTACATAATGATGATTCCGGCAAATACAAGGATCAGGGCAAAAGAACGAATCTTATTTATCTTATTAGAATATTTAGCTCCCATAATAAACGATACCTCCTAAAGATTGAGTATAGCATATCTTTTTTCTATATAACTATAAGAAACGAAAGTTCAACCCTTTGTCAGAATTTATTGGATTCTAAAACGTAGAAGGGATTTATCCTTCATCGTCGAATTTACTTAGAGCAACATGTTCATATTTACAGGCAGGAGGCATGACGATGGATGACTTTTTACGTCAATTATATCAGGACCGGACAAGCGACTTACATACATTAGGTGTCATGATGATCGAAGGGAAAGACAGTAACGATGCAATAACGGACTACTTTGATGTTGTGCTGCTCGTCATTGTTTCCGAGAACAAGCCAATGTGGGAAACAAAGCACTATACCTACAACGGGGACAAAGTAGCGATGCACCTTGTACACACTGAACAGCTCAACAGCTGGCTCATCAACAGCAGTAACCGGAGAGTATTCGACTGGGTCATGAACGGAAAAGTACTGTTTGACCGAAACGAATTCGTAAAAGAGTTCCGGGAGCAGATGTTTGACTTCCCCCTGGAAGAGAGAAAACTCAGAATCGGAGTGGAGTTTGCCAAGCTGATCCGCAGATTTACAGACGGTAAAGCCTTCTTTAACTCCGGACATGAGCTCGATGCCTACAACCAGATCCTTCACGCCCTTCATCACCTGGCGAGACTTTCGGTTATCGAGCACGGCTTTTATCCGGAGGTAACCGTGTGGCAGCAGGTCAAACAAATAGAACCTGAAATTCATAAGCTGTACTCCGAGCTCGTCACAGGGCAGGAACCTATCGGGAAAAAACTCGAACTGCTTCTTATTGCAAATGAATTTGAGCTTACTTCCAAAACCAGACTCGGAAGCGCACATCTTCTAGACCTCATGGCCAGTAAAGAAGAACCCTGGTCTATTGAAGAACTGAAAACAAGTATGGAAGTAAGTGAATACTCCCTGGATCTCACTATTCTATTGGAGTTTTTAGTACGAAAAGGATATGTGGATGTCGTGAGGGTAAAAACGAAAGGAAATGCGATTTATCACCGGTATTATGAAGTAGGAAAAACTTTTTTATAAAAAAACGAAAATGTTATTGACGAATAATAGTTTTGCGTGGTACATTTTATATCGTCGCAATTGAGCGAATGAAATTCAAAATGTGCCGCCAAAACTTTTATTTAAAAGGTGTTGACATTAAAAACTCAGCATGGTACATTATAAAAGTCGCTGAAAAACAAAAACGACAAAATAAAACGAATTTTACTGAAGGATTTTGATTATTCAGTAATTCGGTTTTGACCTTTGAAAACTAAACAAAAAGCCAAGCGAAACGTGGGATAATGACACATTATCCCGTCAATGAATGAATTAAATGATGTCAGAGACATCAAACTTTCTATGGAGAGTTTGATCCTGGCTCAGGACGAACGCTGGCGGCGTGCCTAATACATGCAAGTCGAGCGGACTGATGGGGAGCTTGCTCCCCTGACGTCAG